>DASZZO010000112.1:0-6876 GCA_035544915.1 Gemmatimonadaceae bacterium
TACAGATGGAGCAGCGCGAAGATCACGCTCGTCACTGCGATCGCGCCTGGTTCGCGGATCGCGTCACGCAGCGCGGTGAACAGATAGCCGCGCATGGCCAGCTCTTCTGCAAACGCAGAGGGCGCGAGCATCATCAGTGCCACTCCCGCCGTGGCGCCCCACGACTCGGCCCCCGGCTGGGGCTCGAGTCGTAGCCGCCCCGCGGCAACCAGCAGCGCGGATGGAACCAGAATCGCCAGCGATCCGGCAGCAAGACCTGTCACAAGTACACGCCACTCGAGCGCACCGCGATGCAGTCCGATGCGCGCCCACGCGTCCTGTGGGCCTCTGTCCACCACGCGAAACGTGGCGACGGTCCCAATGAGCAGCGCCACAACTATGCCGACCTCGTCCAGCGGAAGTCTCCATTCGCGCGCCAGGCCGACGATCGGGGTGAGCGACAGGAGTGGATGGAAGAGTCCCCCCACCAACATGCCGCCGGCAAGCGTCGCGGCTGTGAAGAAGGCGCCGCGCCACAGCACACGAACCCCGCCGTGGCGGCCGAGGAAGAGCGCACGAGCGTCCACCTGGCTTACGACCAGCCGGCCCGCCTCGACTCAGTCGCGCGCCACACTCAGTGCGACCGCGTTGCCACCGCCCAGACAGAGCGTCGCGAGACCGGTGCGCGCGCCGCGGGCGTGCATCGCGTGAAGCAGCGTCACCAGGACGCGCGCACCGCTCGAGCCGATGGGGTGCCCCAGCGCGATGGCTCCGCCATTCACATTGACTCTCGCCCAGTCCCAGCCGAGTGCGTCGCCATCAGCGAGTGCCTGGCTTGCGAACGCTTCGTTCGCTTCGATCAGATCGTAGTCGCCAATGGTGGCGTGGGTTTTTGCCATCAAATTTCGCACAGCGAATATCGGGGCAAAAAAAAGATCTTTCGGTTCCGTGCCGCCCGAAGCGTATCCCGTAATGCGGGCCAGTACGGGAAGTCCATGCGCCTTCGCGAAGGCGTCGCTCGTGATTACGAGGGCTGCACCGCCGTCGGAGAGTCCGGGAGCGTTTCCCGCCGTGACGGTCAGCTCGTCAGGCTTCATGTCCTTCGGCGCGTCATTTGGAAACGCAGGCCGCAACTTTGCCAGCGCCTCGAGCGACGTATCTTTTCGCGGACCTTCATCGGCGCTGATGACGGTCGGCCCTTTCCGTCCGGGGATCTCGACCTTCACAATCTCCTTCTCGAACTTTCCACCTTCGATAGCGGCGATCGCCTTCCGGTGCGAGTCGAGCGCGAACTCATCCTGTCGTGCACGCGTAATTCCTGCCTTTCGTGCTGTGTATTCGGCGTGCCCGCCCATGTGACACTGGCCGAACGCGCACCAGAGGCCGTCTTTGACGAGCCCGTCGGTGAGGGATTGGTCGCCAAACTTCACGCCGCTGCGCAGTCCATTCACGTAATAGGGCGCGTTCGACATGGACTCCATGCCTCCGGCAACGAGTGCCTGCGCGTCGCCGGCCCGGATGGCCTGCGCGGCGAGCATGACCGCCTGGAGTCCCGAGCCACACACCTTGTTGACGGTGTACGCCGGCACGGGGGCCGGAACGCCGCCGCTGATGGCGGCCTGCCGCGCCGGCGCCTGCCCAACTCCCGCCTGGACGACGTTGCCCATGATGACTTCGTCGATCGCAGCAGGGTCGACGCCCGCCCGCTCGAGCGCGGACCTTATGCCGACGGCACCGAGGTCAGGGGCCGCAAGCGGTGAGAGACCGCCCAGGAAACGTCCGATGGGCGTGCGGGCTGCGGAGACGATGACGGCTTCGGACATCTGTTCTCGGGAAGAAGGAGGACCGGGCGCAGCGAAGGCACGGACACAGGAAAGTTAACCGGCTTCGCCACTCGATAGCGTGCGCGCGCGGATCTCTTCGGTAATCCGCGCAAGGAATGCCTCCACTGGCACCACTTCCTGCTTTTTGCCCGATCCGCGCGCGCGGATCGCCACGGTCCCGGCCTCGGCTTCGCGATTACCGATGACGGCCATGTAGGGAACCTTCATCGTCTCCGCTTCGCGAATGCGATAGTTGAGCGTCTCGGACCGGTCGTCGAGGTGGGCCCGGACGCCGCCGGCGCGGAGCCGGGTCGTGACCTCCGCCGCGTTCGACGCCAGATCATCGGCGATCGGAAGCACGCGCACCTGCTCGGGCGCGAGCCACACGGGAAACGCGCCGGCAAAATGTTCGATGAGGATCGCAATGAAGCGCTCGAGCGACCCACTCACTGCCCGATGCATCAGCACGGTGCGGTGGGGCGTGTTGTCCTCGCCCGTGTACGTCAGGTCGAATCGCTCGGCCTGCGCGTAGTCGAGCTGAATGGTGCCGAGCTGCCAGCTCCGCCCAATCGAGTCCGTCACGTCGAAGTCAATCTTCGGGCCGTAGAACGCTCCGTCACCGGGCTTCAGTTCATAGGGCATCTGTGTGGATTCAAGGGCTTCTTTCAGCGCACCCTCCGCCTTGTCCCACATTTCATCGGTTCCAATGCGGTCGGGCGGCCGCGTGGCGAACCGGAGCGTCGCGTTCAGTCCGAAGGTTGCGTAATACGCCAGGATGAACTTGAGCAGCCGTTTTACCTCGTCGGCGATCTGGCGCTCCATCAAATAGATGTGGCAGTCGTCCTGCTGGAACTGGCGCACGCGCGTCAATCCCGACAGCGCTCCGCTCACTTCGTTCCGGTGCAGCACGTCGTACGTGTTGTACCGAAGCGGCAGGTCGCGGTAAGAATGCTTCCTGGCGAGGTACAGCAAATGGTGGGACGGACAGTTCATCGGCTTGAGCGAGAGATCATGTTCTCCGCTCTCCTTGTCGAGCACGAGAAACATGTTCTCGCGATACACACCCCAGTGTCCCGAAATCTCCCACAGACCCTTGTTGTACAGCAGTGGCGTCATCACCTCGCGGTAGTCATCGCGCTGCAGCTCGCGCAGGTAGGCGAGCAGGACGTTCATGAGTGTCGTGCCACGCTCGGTCCAGAATGCCGCGCCCGGGGCGAAGGGATGGAACATGAACAGGTCGAGCGCGCGGCCCAGGACACGATGGTCGCGACGCCTGGCTTCCTCGATGCGATGAAGGTGCGCCTCGAGGTCCTCCTTCTTGAAGAAGGCCGTGGCGTAGATGCGCTGCAGCATCTGTCGCCGCTCGTCGCCACGC
The DNA here is from genome assembly GCA_035544915.1 of Gemmatimonadaceae bacterium. Taxonomy (GTDB): domain Bacteria; phylum Gemmatimonadota; class Gemmatimonadetes; order Gemmatimonadales; family Gemmatimonadaceae; genus Fen-1231. The sequence continues at coordinate 3,178 of DASZZO010000112.1, forward strand.
CAATACGCACCGGCCGTGCTCAGCAGCTTGAAGTGCTTGAGGTACGAGGTATCGGGCACGTGCGGCCCCTTGCAGAGGTCCACGAATGGCCCGTCGGCATAAGTCGAGATGATTTCATCGGACCCTTCGAAATCAACGAGGCGCTCCAGCTTGAGCGGGTCGTCAGCAAAGCGCCGCCGCGCTTCGGCCTGCGACACTTCTTCGCGGACGAACGGAACCTTCTCGGCGGCTACCTTCCGCATTTCCGCTTCGAAGCGCTCGAGATCTTCCGGCGTGAACGGCTTGTCCACCGCGAAGTCGTAGTAGAATCCATCCTCGATGGCCGGACCGAACCCGATCTTCGCGTCGGGCCGCAGGCGACGCACGGCGGTGGCGAGAATGTGCGCTCCGGAGTGGCGCAGCACGGCCAGCGCGCGCGGATCCCTTTCCGTGATCACCACGAACCCCCCGCCCTTGCGAACGGGGGTCATCAGATCCTGCACCTCGCCATCGATCGCAACGGCGATGGCGGCGAGCAGGAGGCGTGGGCCGATGGAAGCGACGACATCGCGCGGCAGTGTCCCCGACGGGACAGCGCGCGTCGCACCGTCGGGGAGAACGAGGGTCAGCAGCTCTCCGTCGGCCGCGATCGAGGTCTTCACGGGCCGCTCACCGCGTCAAGCAGTGGCGCGACGCGAGCGGCGTCCCGGAAGTACAACACGAGCCCCAGCACCAGCACGGCCGTGAAAACCGTCCACAACACGACGTGGCGGATGGGCAGGCGATCCGCTGACGTGGTGGCGAGCATCGGGAACGGCTCCTGGGACCGGGGGTAAGGCAGAAAGTTAGTGCGTCACGGCAGAGCGCCGCTACGGGATGACGACGCGTCGTCCGCCGCTGGTTGCACGGACGATGGCACGATCGCCACACCACGCCCGCCGTGTTCCGTAGCCCGACCAGATGGAAGTCGGCTAACTTTCTCTCTGTGATGACTGACCCCACGAGTGAAGCGAAGGTCAACGACACGTACAACCTCCCCGCGCAGTACGACGCCGGAGCGACCGAGCGCGCGTTAGATGACGCTTGGGAGGCGGCCGGCGCGTTTCGCGCTGAGGCGGCGCGGTCAACCCGTGCCGGCGGTCCGCGCGATCCGTTCGTGATCGTCATTCCGCCACCCAACGTTACCGCCGTTCTGCACGTCGGGCACGGGCTCAACAACACCGTGCAGGACGTACTCGTGCGGTGGCGGCGCATGGCAGGCGACGAGGCACTGTGGGTGCCGGGAACGGATCACGCCGGCATCGCCACGCAGAACATCGTGGAAAAGCAGCTCGCACTCGAGGGAACAACACGCGATGGGCTTGGACGCGACGCGTTCGTCGAGCGCGTGCGCATGTTCGCCGAGCAGACGCGGGGCCAGATTCTTCGGCAGTTGCGCCAGATCGGTGCGAGCGCGGACTGGAGCCGCACGGCGTACACGTTCAGCCCCGAACTCTCGCGCGCGGTGCGCGAAGTATTCGTGCGACTCTACGACGACGGACTCATCTATCGAGGCCATCGCGTGATTCACTCGTGCCCCCGTTGTCTCACGTCGCTCTCAGACGAGGAGGCCGAGTTCGAGGATCAGAACGGCACGCTGTACCACATCCGCTACCCGCTGGCGGACGATCCTTCTCGCGGAATCGTCGTGGCCACCACGCGCCCCGAGACCATGCTCGGCGATGTGGCCGTCGCCGTGCATCCTGACGACGGGCGTCTTGCGGAGATGGCGGGACGTCGCGTGCGACTGCCGATAGCCGCGGTGGAGATTCCCATCATTGCCGACGCGTACGTTGATCGTGAATTCGGGACGGGCGCCCTCAAGATCACGCCCGCGCACGACGCGAACGACTTCGAGGTGGCGAGGCGGCACGGTCTTCCCATGCCGGTCGTAATGGCCCCGGACGCCACGATGGCCGAAGGCGCCGACGCCGGAGGCCGAGTGCCGGAGGCGTTCCGCGGTGTGGACCGCTTCGACGCGCGGCGGCAGATCGTCACGCAGCTGAAGGCGGACGGACTGCTGGTAAAGGAAGAACCGCATCGGCATGCCGTGCGCCATTGCTACCGGTGTGGCACCGTCGTGGAGCCGCGCCTCTCAGACCAGTGGTTCGTGAAGATCGCGCCGCTCGCGAAGCCCGCCCTCGAGGCCGTGAGGGACGGGCGCATCAGGATCCTTCCCGAGCGCCATGTGGCCGCGTACCTGAACTGGATGGAAAACATCCGCGACTGGAACATCTCCCGGCAGATCTGGTGGGGACATCGCGTTCCCGTCTGGCGGTGCGCCTCCTGCGGCTTCGAAAAAGCGTACCGCGAGGACCCATCGGCGTGTGGAAAATGCGGCGTTGAGGAGCTCGTGCAGGAAACGGACGTGCTCGATACGTGGTTCTCCTCATGGCTCTGGCCGTTTTCCACGCTCGGTTGGCCGGACGGGGAAAGCGCCGACCTCCGCGCATTCTATCCCACCGACGTGCTCGTCACCGCCCCGGAGATCCTGTTCCTCTGGGTGTCGCGCATGATCATGAGCGGCTTCTATTGCATGGGCAAGGCACCGTTCCACACCGTATACCTCACGGGCACCGTGCGCGACACGCAACACCGAAAAATGTCTAAATCGCTCGGCAACGGCATCGATCCGCTCGATGTAGTTGAACGGTTCGGGGCCGACGCGTTGCGCTTCACCCTCATGCAGGGCATGGGGCTCGGCGTGGACGTAATAGTCGATCCGCACGATCTGGAGAAGTCCTTCGCCCCAGGACGCAACTTCGCGACGAAGCTGTGGAACATCGGCCGTTTTCTCCTCACGAGCGTCGGCGCGGAGCCGGTACGAGCATTCGCGGACCTTTCGCCGGCGGAGCTTGCCCGATCCGACGGGTGGATTCTCAACCGGCTGTCTGTGGCCGTGAGCGAGTGCGAGACCGCGCTCGGGCCGCCGCGGCCCACGGGCGGCGTATGGACACCCGAGCAACGCAATGCTGGCATGCGCTTCGACGCGCTTGCCGAGGCCGCGCGGCGATTCGTCTGGAACGAGCTCGCGGACTGGTACGTCGAAGCCACCAAGGCGAGACTCCAGCGTGCGGGCCCCGATCGCGAGGTCGCGCGCGCGGTGCTCGTGCACGTCTTCGACCAGGCGCTTCGGCTGTTACATCCGATCATGCCGTTTATTACGGAGGCGCTGTGGCAACGCCTCCCCACCTACGTCAGCGGCACGCTCCTCGCCCTGGCGCGGTGGCCACGCGCGAGCGAACTGCTGCCTGGTGCCGCGGGATTCGACGCGGTGCGCGAGGCCATCGGCGCCATCCGGCAGATCCGGTCGGATTACGCGATTCCGCCGTCGCAGCCACTCGCTGTGCACGTTGTCGCGCGCCCCGGAGACTCGCTCGACGCGCTCCTCGGCGAACGCGCGCTCGTGGCGCGGATGGCACGATGCGAGCTTTCAGCCGGTCCAGCGGCGCCGGGCGCCGCAGCACACGCCGTGCTTTCCAGCGGCGTTGAGCTGGTGCTGCCGCTTGCCGGCGCTATCGACCTCGAGAAGGAGTGCAAGAAGCTGCGCGACGATCTGGTGGGGCTCGACCGCCAGCTCAACGCGCTCCGGGGCCGGCTCGCCAACGAGAAGTTCACCGGGAAGGCCCCGCCGGAAGTGGTGGCGACGGAGCGCGAGAAGGAACAGGAGTGGAGCTCCCG
>DASZZO010000113.1:0-2152 GCA_035544915.1 Gemmatimonadaceae bacterium
GGCGTGCAGGCACGGGCTCACATCGCGGCAATCCTCGCCGTGCGGCCATTGGAACGCGCCTTCGTCTTCGACACCGACCGGTCAAAGTCCGCCCGGTTTGCAGGCGAGATGCGTGCCATCCATGCGATGGACGTCCTCGCAGGGAACGATCTGGCAGAGGCGGCCAGCGCGAGCGAAATCGTGGTCACGTGCACGAGCGCGACGACGCCATTTCTTGGCCGGAAGCATGCCTCGCCCGGAGCGTTCATCGCAGCCGTGGGTGCCGACAACGAGCACAAGAGCGAAATCGAGGTCGCGCTGCTCCAGGCGAGCGCACTGGTCGTGGATGACCTCGAACAGTGTGCGACGATCGGGGACCTGCACCACGCCATCGATGCCCGCGTGCTCACGCGCGGCGATGTGCGCGCGACCCTCGGCGAAGTGATCACTGGCCAGAAGCGCGGGCGCCTGAACGACGACGAGATCGTGGTCTTCGACAGTACGGGCGTCGCGATCGAGGATGTGGCGGCCGCGGCCGTCACCTACGAACGCGCCGTGAGCCAAGGGGCGGGACTCGAGGTTCGACTGTCCGGCTGAGGGAGCGGCGAATCGCGTCCTCCAGCTCAGGCGGCAGGGCCGCGCAGCCCCATGCCGGCGAGGCCGGCCGCAAGCATCAATACCGGTTCGGGCACCTGCTTCGCCCTTAGCACGATTCCGAGCGCTGCAAGAAAGAGCAGCACTGCCGTCGCGTCCACCAGTGCCCGACGCCCAAGCACGATGGCCGCGCCGATGATCGCGCCCGTCGCCGCGGCGGTCACACCGTCGACGGCGGCGCGAAGTTGCGGGCTCTGTGCCACACGATGAAACCAGCGCGCGACCAGCACCACTGCCAGATACGTCGGAAGGAACACGCCCAATGCAGCCGCGCACGCGCCGAGTGGGCCGGCCACGAGGTAGCCGATGAACACGACCGTGATGACCACCGGGCCCGGCGTGATCATCGACACCGCAACCGCGTCGAGAAACTGGCGCTCCGTGAGCCAGTGCGTCTGCTGCACCACGCCGCCGTGGAGAAACGGAACGATGGCCAGTCCAGAGCCGAACACGACCGTCCCGGCCTTCGCGAAGAAGCCAGCGAGCCTCAGGAGCGTGGGCCAGGACGCCGCTCCATGCAGCCCCGTGACGAGCCACGCCGGAATCATGATAGCGGCCGCTGCCGCTGGTGGAACGCGCGGAATCGCGCGAACGACCACCACAACGAGGCCGCTCGCCACGAACAACGAGAGCACCTCGGCCTCGGTCCAGGCGGTCACGACCGCATTGACCGCGACCACGCCCCAGAGCAGCCAGTCGCTGCCGACCGTCTTTCGGGCCAGCCGCCAGGCGCTCGACGCAATTACGGCGATGACCGCCGCGCCGACGCCGTAGAACGCACCCTGCATCCACGGCAGTCCGCCAAAACGGACGTATGCGGCGGAAATCGCAAGCACCATCAGAAACGAAGGGAGCACGAACCCGGCGCCTGAGACCGCGGCTCCCACGATGCCGCCACGCACCCAGCCCAGATAGATCGCCAGTTGCGCCGCAAGGGGTCCCGGTGCGAGTTGCGCGAGGGCCAGGCCTTCCTTGAACTCCCCGGTGGTGCACCAGCCGCGCACTTCGTGGAAATCCCGGCGCATCCGCTCGACCAGCACCACGGGGCCGCCAAATCCCACGGTGCCAAGGCCCAGGAAGTACGTGCCGACCGCCCGGAGGGTCGGGGCCCCGCGCGATCCGGAACCCGATGGGGCGCTGGCGCCTGCGCCGCTGCTCATCGGCGGCGACGCACCGGGGAGAACCCGGCGTAGAGCAGGTCGAACACGGTCGCCCCGGCGATCAACCGCGCGTCGTCGGTCGGATGGGCGCGAACGATGCCGGCGATAATGCGCCCTGTGCCGCCCGCTTCAACGCGCCCGAACTTCTCGTCCTTGCAGTCCAGGTCGTGCACGATCTGGGCGAGTGGCACGAGCGCCCTGTCGCGCGGCGCGAATCGCTGGCGCAGAACTTCGAATGTGCAGGCATCGCCGACGTGCGTGAACTCCGCCTCGAACATGTCGAAGCGCACATGTCCGGACGCCGTATCGATGCGGGAGGCCTCCACAAACATGAAATGGGCATGTTCATCGATGAACCG
>DASZZO010000114.1:0-6732 GCA_035544915.1 Gemmatimonadaceae bacterium
GGCGAACCCGAGCCGCGCATTCTTGTGGCTGTTCACTCGGTCCTCTGACAGATACTTGGTGGGCGTCTCGACAACCCCACCTTGCATCCGTCATGACCGAGCGAACAGCCTTACAGCGAAATAACGTCTCCGGTAATCACAGCTAGGTAGTATCGAACACGGGCCGCAGTGGCGTGCGGCCCGTGTTTCTTGAGAGGCGGGGCCGCGAAGGAAGTAGCTGGCGAAGTCACGACGGCGGCAATGCTCCGGCTCAATGGTGCGCCCGTCGGCCTATCATGGGGTGGCCGATCATCCGATACAAGAGTCCGGAGTGCAGCGAATAGTTGTGTCCGAGAATGCGCGTTGACTTGGATTTGGCCGATCTGCAATACTAGCTCGCCATGGCTCGCGGGCGTTACGCCGACCCGCGCTTCGTCGGCCGAGGTTCTAGCCCTTGTGTCGCAGCCCTGTGCGCATCGGTAGGCCCGCTACCCTTCCCCCGCCACCAGCTTGGCCACCTTGCCCGCGACGTCCTGCCGGTTGTCGTCGTAGACGGTGAGCGTCCGGAGATCCCGGTGCCGGGAGAACTTCCGCACCTTCCGCACGTCGCCCGCGCAGACGTCGAGCGCATGCGTGATCGCCGCGTGCCGGAGCCCGTGTGGCCGAACCAGCCCCACGCCCGCGGCGGCACTCGCGAGTGCGACGATGCGCGCCACACTCCGGCCCGTCAGTCGAGAGGCCGTCGCTCGGCCCTTCCCTGCCCGGTCGAAGTTCAGGAACAGCGCGCGCGCCTCGGCGCCGCGCACGTCCAGCCATGCCGCGAGGACTGCGCACGTCGGCGCCGGCAACGTGATCGCTTCGCGTGCTCGCCGCTTCTTGCCGAGCACTGCGAGAGTGCCCGCCGCCGCGTCGAAGTGCGCGACGTCCAGGCTAACGACTTCGGCGCGACGCAGCCCCACGTCGAATAGGAGACGGATAATCGCCCGATCCCGCACGGCCGCCCGATCACTGCGGGAAGTGAGCGTGCGGAGCATGGCGCGGAATCCGTCTACGCACACCCTCGCGTGTCGCGGTAGGGCACCGCTTCTACGCTCGGCACCTCGAGCGCCCATGTCACGCGGCCCACCAGACGGGCGAGCGACACGGCGGAGCGGAGCGCGGCCAGCCGTCGGTTGATGGTCGCGGAAGCAAGACCCGCGTCGATCAGCGCCCCGCGGTATCGAAGTCCGGCACCATTGGCGACGGGCGCGGGGAGTGCGAGCAGGAACTCGAGCGCGGCGCCCATACTCCCTGCACCTGCCCACCGCGCGAAGGATTCCAAGTCGCCACGATAAGCGCGCACCGTCTTGGCGTCCTTGCCGGCGAACCACATGTCGAGCAGCGCCCGTGCATCGAACGCCACGGGCGCTGGCAGTGCATTCAGGACGGCGAGGGCGCTACTCACGTGCCTTGTGGAGTCAGACCGCCTTGAGCGTGCGTGGCCGTCGTGAGGTATCCTCGAACGCCTCCGCCGTGCGGCGCAGATCGGTCATGCGGTCGCGAGCGGCCTCGAGGCAGCGCAGCAGCTTCCCAATGTCCGCGGCATCGAAGGACACTTCGGTTGCTCGGTCCGCGGGGGGTATCTGTAGCCCCTCTCTTAGCCGGCCAATGTGCCTGACCGTTAGCAGGGTATCGCTGCCGGATTCGACTTCGTGATGGCCTGGCTCCGCATGCACAACCGGAGACAGGCGTGATGCGGTGCGCCGCGGTGTATGTCCGCACCTCCGTCGCGCTTCTCCGGACGCAGGCGCGCGCGTGAGTGCATTGTCGGTCGGGAACGGTGCGCGAGGTTTCGTCGAAATCGACTGGTGCGACCCAAGGAGGCCGCGCATATCTTCGCGATGTCGCCCCGCGCATTCGATGCCAACGAGAGACCGTACCTTCCTTTCGTGACAATCGGCAAGCCGGCTGGTAAACGCACCATGAAGGCGTGGCAGCTCTCCGACCTGTACGCGCGGATCGAGGCGAAGAAACGCGCGCCCGCGGGGCGCTGATGGTCTATCGTCGAGAGGACATGTGGTGGGGCGATGTGTACCGCGCGAACGGCGCACGCCGTCGGATCTCGCTCAAGGCGCGCGACGAGCAGACGGCACGGCACGTGCAGCGGATGCTCGACGTGCTGCGGGACACACATCGCTGGCTCCTGCTGGACGCGCTTTGCCACGGCACGCTGATGATCGGAGAACTCTACCAGGCGTTCGGCGAGTCGCGGCTGGTCGAGCTTGAGCAACGGCTGCGCGCCGCGCCAGCGGACGACCGCGACTTGAACCCGTTTGTCGATCTCTGGCGCGATTCCCTGCTCAAACGCCGCCGGCCGGTCGCAGAGACGGTCGGGGTCTATGTGCGGCAGGTGCGCACGCTGGTGCCGGCGGGTAAGCCGTTACCGCGCTCGGGGCTCACGGTCGCGCGCATCGCCGAGTGGCGTGATGCCTTGAGCGCGCCGGACAAGGCCACACGCCGTCGTGGCGCCTCGCAGCCGAATCGGTTTCTCGCGGCCTTGAGCAGCTTTGTGGGGTTCCTCGCCGAACGCGGCATCGTGTCCGAGAACCCCGTCGCGCTGGTGCGCCGGGCGCGCGAGAGTGAGCCGCGGCTGATGTACCTGCATCGCGACGACGCCATCGCGCTGGTCGACGCACTCGAAGATCCGTGGCGGGCACTTCATGCGCTCATGGCCGGCTCGGGGATGGAGATCTCGGCCGCGCTTCTCGTGCGACACGGCGAGATCGACGCGGACGCCAAGACCGTGCGCGCGCACGGGAGCAAGAGCGCCAGTCGTGATCGCACCGTCCGGGTGACGGAAGCGTGGGCGTGGGAGCGCGTGGCGGCCTAGCTCAAGACGCACCGAGGGTTGCGCGACGCCCTGCTCTTCGCCGAGATCGTGCCGGAGGATACGCCGGCCGTGCTCGGCCGTGCCGCCGATGCCTCGCGCCGGGAGCTCAGCCGGCGTGCAAGGCAAAAGGCATCGCGCACTATCGCCAACACGACTGGCGTCACACCTACGCGGTGCAGGCCGTGCGGCAAGGTATGCCCCTGCCGCTCATCGCGAAGCAACTCGGCCATGCGAACACGATCATGGTGCAGCGGGTCTACGGGCGGTTTCTACCGGAGGCATCGGACTATGCCGCCTACGCAGCGAAATCCGCTGAGCGCGTCACGATTCCCGTCACACCCGCTGCGAATACGGATCGTGGTTAGAAATCTGAGTCCACGTAAGTTGTTGTCCTGCCATGAGTGCCGGGGCCGGGACTCGAACCCGGATGAGGTTGTCCTCAAGGGATTTCAAGCTCAGCCGCCGGCTCCGCGCACGCGACACCACTCGACACTAAGCGCGCCACCGCAAGCACTTCGCACGATCATTTATGCGGGCGAAGCGCGAGGTTCGCGTGTGTGTACGTGCCGGCGGGGGGACACCAAGGGGACACCGGGGACCAAGTTCGCGGCGGGCGGAACGCCGGGCACGGCTCAGTGCGATTAGTCAGCGCGTAAGGTCACGTCCCCCTGTCGGCCGGCAATAGGTCATTGGCTCCGGGGGCGCGCGCCGATTCGGCGCGAGGCCTCGATCCGCGGTGCATGCGCTCGCGAGCACGAGAACGATTGGGCGCGGGTACGCTCGTCGTGAATGCATTGCGGGTGAGGCGGATGGTGTCTACCAACTGCTGCCGACGACCTGCCCGGCGTCGTTCACGCCCGCCGCCAAACTGAAGGAACTCCCGACCAACACTCCGAGGTCCACGAATCCTTCTGCTTGCGACCAGAGATAGGCGCGGCCCCTGCTGGAACCCACCACTTGGCCGCGGTTGTTCAGCCCGATCGCTACACTATTGAGCGGGTCGAAGCCGGGCAAGGCACCGAGGTTGATGACGCCGCCCTCTGTAGTCCATAGCATCGCGTGATCCGCGCCAGGCTCGGGCGGGTTGCAGTCGTAGGCGCATTCTTCGCGAAAGCTCGCTCCGACGGCGACTCCGGCGTCGTTGATCGCGTAGGCGTTGGCATACATGTCACCAGCGAGAAATGCGAGGCTTTCACGAACCCCCGTCGCGCTCAGACGGAGTGGTTGAAGACCGCTGCGGCCGACGATTGTCCCGGCGCCATTGATGCCGAAGGCCACGCCATCGGTTGAGAAAGCAGCGAGAGGATCCACCATCCCGCCTGCTTCCGTCCAGACGAACGCATGCGATCCGGTCACGCCGTAACTTTCTCCGACGACCTGTCCGGCGTCGTTGATCCCGTAGGCGGCGGAATCCTGGTCGCCCGGAAGTGTACCGAGATCCTGAATGACGCCCGTCGCACTCCACAGGACAGCGTGACCACGATTATTCTGTGGGTCCACCGAATGCCCCGCCACTTGGCCGAGACTGTTAATCGCCCTCGCCGTACTGTAGGCAAACCCCGGAAGCGTGCCGAGATCCTGCAGCTCGCCGGTCGGGGTCCACAGAACGGCGTGGATCTGAAACGCGGCTCCTTCCCCCCCACTGCTGTTGCCAACGACTTGGCCACCAGCGTTGATCGCCCAAGCGTCGCTTCGTGTGAAGCCGGGCAGCACGCCGAGATCCTTCAGCCCGTCGGCCGCGGTCCACAGGAACGCATGCTGGACTGGCGGCGGTAGAACCGTGATAGTCGCCTCGCCACTCTTGCCGTCGCTCGTCGCACGTATTGTAGCGGTGCCCGGCGCCGCGCCAATAACGAGCCCCGTACCCGAGACGGTCGCAGCGGCAATATCCGAAATCGCGTAGGTAATCGGTCGCTGCAAAACCAACCTGTTCTCCGGGTCTCTCAGCACCACGCTGACGCGAACGCTTCCGACCGGTCGCCGAGAACGCAAGCTGTACATAGGGTCTGGCCGCGCCGCGACGGGCGGAGCGTTGCCTCCTCGGACCGCAACAATCGGCGCACTCAGGCTGACGGCCACGTTGCCCGCCCTCACCGCCGTCACCATGCCCTCGGGGCTCGAGCCTATTGCCCGGACGGTCGCCGTTGCAGCCTCGCTGCTCGCCCACGCGACTGCGCGGCCGGTAAGCAGATTAGCCTGTGCGTCCCGCTTAGTCGCGGTCACCCGCATGCTATCGCCGACGGGTAATGAGGCTGCCGTGGACGGCGCGATGCTCACCCTTGTCACGCGGGTGGGGGCCGTCGAGTCCTTGTTGGAGGCGGCGCACAGAGCCAGGCTGAGCATGCCGATGCGTGCTTTCATTGTGTCATGTCCTCGAGGCACAAGGAGTGAAGTGGGCCGTCATTGGGTATAACAAGAAAACGAGCGGAGACTTCGCACCCCGTGGTTGAGTCCTCAAGCATGAGCACGACCGCCGCATATCCCACGTCAGTGCAGGTCAAGGAAGTCGGCTCGGAGACGCTGCATCCGATCGGAACGGGCAGGAAGATCAGCAGTGCCTTCGAACGCTGATAGGATCTCATGGCCGATGCGCAGAGCCTCCGCTGATGCGCGTACGATGCCGCCAGTCGAGCGGTTGCCGCTTAACTAGCTCGGTGAACGTCGCGGCGCGCCGTGGTTCCGCGGGCAAGGTGCTGGCGACGCGCCCTACGGCGCCTGATCACAGTGCACGCCACACAACGTCAGTCTGAAGGTAAAACTTGGCACGTCTCCTCGCGTATTGATATTGCCCACCATAATCCGGCCGGAATTGTCGATGCCGCGGAGGTTGGTGTCCCCGTTCCAGTTCGGAAAATCGATCGTGATCACCGGCTCGCCGTTCCCGCGCAGCAAAAAGCCGTGCGTCTTGCCATCGATCGTGTCGTATTGTCCCACGATATCGCCCTGGTCATTGATGCCCCATGCCTCGCTGCTGGTAGCGTCAGCGGTCGCATCGAATCCGCTGAAGGTCCCATCGGCGTGCCGCACATACGCGTGGAAGGGGCCGCCGCATGGCATGTGCGGCCGGGCGACCCGATAGGCCCCGACGATGGCATCACTTGAGTTGATGCCGTGGGTGATCGTAACACACGCCCCAAACGAGTCCGGCAGATCGAACGAGGTGAAGACGCCATCCTCATAGATGTATTGATGCCTGGCGCGTTCGGGCGTGAAGTAGGCACCCACGATCGTGCCCGCGTTATTGATGCCCGCGGCGTTGTTGTCGTTGGAGCCGGGAAATGCGATGGGGTAATACTGGCCCTCGTGAAACACAAAGCCATGCTGTTCCGTGTTGTCCACGACAGTGGAATCGACCCAAAATCCTGCTACATCCCCGGCGTCGTTGATGGCGCGAGCGACGGTCGGGAAACCGAACGCGCGATATACGCGAGCTAGATCCTCAGTGATGTAGCTGTACATGTACGCCTTCGGGTTGACGGGACGGCCCGGCTCCCATGTGACGCCCACGCTGCTGTCACCGTCCGGACTGAGGCCGAAGAGTGTGGTGGGCGTCATGCTGTCGTTCGGTGTGGGAAGCAGGGCGAACGTCCCGATATCCGTCGTCCAGGATTTCGCGGGTCGAGCGGTGGTTCTGCCTGGCCGGGCGGAAACCGCTCCCGTGAGGAGCACGGTCGCGAGCAGTGAACTGCGGATAGCAAATGGCTTGAATCGGATCATGTTCCAGCTCCGTTTGAAAGTGACCGGGCCAAGACGAGAGGTAAACTTTGCGGTCGACGCATCCTCCTACCGCGTGTTACCGCAATCGGCACCACATAACGTCAGCTTGTAGGGACGGCCGGCGCCCACGTCCGGACCATACCAGCCCACGATGACTTGCCCTGAGT
>DASZZO010000115.1:0-28623 GCA_035544915.1 Gemmatimonadaceae bacterium
GTGGAGAAGGTGCGCGCGTCGAAGGACAAGAACTTCGGGTACAACGCGCTCAACGATACCTACGAGGACCTCGTGGTCGCGGGCGTCATCGACCCCACCAAGGTGACGCGCACGGCACTGCAGAACGCGGCGTCGATCGCGTCGCTGCTGCTTACGACCGAGGCGCTGATCGTGGAGAAGAAAGAAGAGAAGCCGGCGCCTGCTGCGCCGGGCGGCGGCATGGGAGGCATGTACTAGGCGATCGAAGCGGGGGAGCCGGACGGCAGGATGCCGCCTTCCCCCGCATCCATCATCATCGTCATGATTCGCACGAAGAAATTACACCGCTATTGCATTACGCCTCGTAAGACGGCAACGTTCAGCCGTCCAGCAGTCCAGCAGTCCATCCACTGCCCACGCCGACGCCGGCAAAGCATTGGCTCAAGCTTTTTTTTCGGGCCCATTGACCTCACCCCGTCGGAGGATGCATGTCACGTAAGACCACGTTCGCAGTTGCCGCGCTCCTGTCGCTGATGACCGCCACCTCGGTATTCGCGCAGGCTACGGCTGACTCGACGAAGAAGAAGACGATGACGAAGATGGCCCATAAGGGCGATTCCATGCAGAAGACCGGCGAGAAGATGGCCAAGTCCGGTGCGAAAATGGAAAAGGCCGGCGCGGCCGTCGAGAACAAGGGAGCCAAGCTCCAGGCCAAGGCTGACACGCTCGCGAAGAAGGCGGACTCCACCAAGAAGACCGCTGCCGAAATGAAGAAGTCGGGCGCCCAGGTCAAGAAGTCGGGCGAAAAGATGGCGGCCAAGGGCGAGGCCATGGAGAACAAGGGCGAGAAAATGGCGAAGAAGGGCGCGGCAATGAAGAAGAAGGCGGACACTACGGCCAAGAAGCCGTAGTTCTCCCCTCCTGCTCACACGCGAACGCCCCCCGGGGCACCTGGGGAGGCGTTCGTGCTGCTATAGCGCCAGCCTGAGCTGCGCGGTATGGCCGCGCGCGTCGCCGAACGGGCCGGCAACGCCGTCCTGGGGTGCGGCGCTCACCGCGCACCGTCCAGGCCGCCCGCGCATCGCCTGCGCGGCGGCCGCCAGGGCATGCCGGGGCGCGTTGTTCACTTCGCTTAGATGCAGCAGCACGAGCTGCACGAGCGCGTGGCTGGCGACGTCCCGGGCGAGCATCGCCGCCTGCCGGTTGCTCAGGTGTCCGTTGCGCCCTGCAATCCGGTCCTGGAGAAACGGCGGATAGGGTCCGCTCCGCAGCATGCCCTCGTCGTGGTTTGACTCGAGCAACAACAGGTCGAGTCCGGTGAGCCGCTTTCGCAGGACATCGTTCACGGAGCCGAAGTCATGCGCAATGCCGGTGCGAAATCCGGAGCGCTCTGCGGTGGCGATGATTGCGGTCGGGGCGGCTGCGTCGTGTGGCACTCGTATCAACTCGAAATCCATCGCGCCGACTCTCCACGACGTGCCCGGCTCGACCGCGGTGGCGCGCGCGCGGTCGAGGCGGCGCACGCCGGCGAGTGTTCCGGCAGAGCCGAACACGTGCCACCGCCACCGCCGCTGCGCCGCCGCCACTCCACGGGCGTGGTCGAAATGCTCGTGCGTGACGAGGAGCGCGGAGATCGATTCCGGCGCGACCGACGCCGCAGCAAGGCGACGCGTCATTTCTCGTGGAGAGTATCCCGCATCGATCAGCACGCGCGTGCCATCGGCCTCGAGCAGGAGCGCGTTCCCGCGGCTTCCGCTCCCGAGCGTCCAGACTCTCACGGCGTGTCCCTCACGGGCCGGCACTCATGGCACGAACTCGCCGCGCCGTTCCCAGGCGGCGCGGAGCATGCGCCGCGCGCCATCGGTTAGCGCCACACTGCGGCGTTTCATGGCGCGTTGGGCTACCTCGAGAAACTTCTCGAATTCGAATGCGCCGAAGGGTGGCGTATCCCCCCATGCGAACGGCGGCACGAATTTGGGCGGCATCACGCTCCCGAACACGTTTGCCCCCGCTCCGATCACGCAGCCAGTAGTGAGGCGCGTACCGATCCCGGTCTTGACATGGTCGCCCACGAACGCGCCGAGAAACTGCAGCCCCGTGCGCATCGTGCCTTCCCGCGTCCAGAGCGCGACGTCGCCGTAGCTGTTCTTGAGATTGCTGGTGATGGTCCCGGCGCCGAAGTTCGCCCAGCGGCCGATCACGGAATGTCCCACGAATCCGTCGTGGGCCTTGTTGGCATGGCCGATGATGATGCTGGTACTCAGCTCGCCGTGCACGCGCGCCTGCTCGCCAATGGAACAGGTCGCAACCTTGCCGCCAGCGACGAGCGCATCCGCGCCCACCACGCACGGGCCGACCAGCCGCGTGAACGCGCATACGCGCGCCCCCCGGCGGACCAGCACCGGTCCCGCCGTGGTGTCGGCGAGGACGTACGGTTCGATATATGCGCCGCGAGCGATGAACGCGTCGTGCTCGCCGAGCACGGTCAGCTGTGCCGGCGGCGCTTCGCCTTCCAGCGGACCGAGGACGCCGATGTCGGCCTCCAGCATGGCCGGCAGGAACCGGATGAGATCCCACACGTCATCCAGCCACCATCCTTGCAAATCCGCCGGCTCTCCCTGAGCGAGCGACTCCAACTGGAGTGCGCCCCCGTTCAGCCGACCCACTTCAAGCGGGGCCGCGAGCCGGACTGCCGCCACCCGCGCGCCGGAACTCCACACCTGCGCGTCTCCCAACGACCCGTCGAGCGCGGGAGCGAAGCGTGCATTGGCCAGGACGGTGCCGGCCGGAATGGAGCCGCCCGCAGCTGGCGGCGCGTCGAACTCGTCGAATGCCACGAGGTGCGGTGCACCCACGAATCCAGTTGCGCGGGCGCCCGCGGCGCGCTCCCACCGCCGTCGCACGAGCTCCGCCCCCGCCCGCAACTCGCCTGCCGGCCGCGTGAGCGCGAACGGCTCGAACGCGCGCGCGCGATCATCGTCGTAGAGCACCAGGGGAACGGTCACAGGCGGCGAACCTCGTCGGGCAGCGAATCGAGCAGCGTCTTCAGGTTGGCGGCGCGCTCCACCGTCGTGACCAGGGTGAGCCCCCTGGTCGCCACCACCACCACATCCGAGACACCGTAGAGCACAACGGTCGGTCCGTCCGCATGCACCACGCTGTCGTGCGTCTCGTGCAGGTGAGAGGGACCGGTTGCGACGTTGCCGTTGGCGTCAGCAGGGCCCACGTCACGAAGTGCCGCCCAGGTACCCACGTCACTCCACCCAAAATCCCCAGGCAGTACGAGCACGCGCTGGCTCCGCTCGAGCACCCCCACATCGATCGCAATCGGCTGCACCGCGGCAAAGAACGCAACACGGTCTTCACCGTGTGCGTCCAGCGCCGGCGCAACCTCCGGACAGTGCGCGCGAACTTCCTCGAGCAACGTGTCCACTCGCCAGGCAAAGATTCCGGAGTTCCACAGGCTGCCAGTCGCCAGCAGGGCCCTGGCGCGCTCGAGATCCGGCTTCTCGACGAATCGCTCGACTCGCCGCAGTGACCCATTGACGACGTCGCCCGGTTGAATGTACCCGAGCCCCGTGTCAGGATGTCTTGGCACGATTCCGACGGTCACCAGGGCGTGCTCGCGCGAGGCCCCTGCAGCCGCCTCCAGCAGTGTCGCGCGGAAACGCGGCGCATCTTCAATCGCCCAGTCGGCGTGGAGCGAAACCATCAGGGCGTCGGGTCCCGCGCGTCGCGCGATCTCGTGGGCCGCCCACGCCAGCGCCGCGGCTGTTCCGGCCGCGCGGGGTTCGGCAATGATGTTGTCCGGGGGAACCTCGGGCACGATGGACCGCACGCTGTCGGCGAGCGACGCACTCGTCAGCACGAGCGTCCGCGCGCCGGGTGCCAATGGCAAGAGCCGGTCGAGCGTGTCGCGCAGCATCGGCTGCGGGGAGAGCAGCGGGAGAAATTGCTTCGGGCGCTGCGGCGTGCTCATCGGCCAGAATCGCGAGCCAATGCCCCCGGCAAGGATGACCGGCCAGATCTTTCCGGCGACGTCGCCCGGCGCCGGGCTCACAGCTCGGAGATCCCCGTTGCGCCGGTGAGTTCAGATACGCGCGCGTAGAGCCGCTTGGGGCTGAAGGGCTTGGTGATGAAATCGCTGGCGCCCAGCCGCACCGCCTCGTCGTAGCGTTCGTCATCGCCGGCAGCGGTGAGGATCACGCAGGGCAGCGTGGCCCATCGCGCGTCCGCGCGCATTTCGGAGAGCACTTCGAGGCCGGAGCGTCGCGGCATCATGAGGTCGAGCAGGACGAGCGCAAGGTCCGGGTTTTGGTTCAACGCCCGCAAGGCCTCTGCGCCGTCGTAGACCAGCGTGACCCGAAACGGGCCCTGCTCGAGTTTGGTCTGGATGATGCGGCCGATGTGGGGCTCGTCATCGGCCACCAGGATGTGCCAGGTCACTGGCAGTGAACGCCGCGATGGACGAAGGCCGTCAGACGAGCGCGGCGATATTCGCGCGGTTGCGCCGCAGTTCGTACAGCAGCGGCCCCATGTTCGCGCCTGGCTGCAGAAGCACCAGTAACACCGCGTCACCGGACAGTGCGGAGATGACGGCAAGGCCGTGCTCATGCTCCAGCACCGCCGTCTGCAGGCCGCCGCGCGAGGCAGCGGCGCCCAGCTCATCGGCGAACTGGATGATCGAAGGCACGTGCGCGGCGACGTGCTCGGAATCGAGACCGGAGAGCGCCTGGCTGTCGATCAGCAGTCCGTCGCGGCCCAGCACGATCGCAGCCTCGACGCCATCGCGCCGCCGAATCGCCGAGACAAGGTCGCGAATCGTGGGCATCAGCGCTCCGCGAGTAGGGCAGGCCGGGCAAAGGGACCCAGAAGGTCGTGCTGAGTGTCGAAGTGTACGCGCTCTCCGAGTGAAGTCAAGCGCCTGATTCGCTTGAAGTTGCCACCTCGGCACCATACACTATGCCGCATCGACATGATGCCCGAACCCAGACGACGTTCAATCGGTTTTGTGCTCCAGCGACTGGCGATCATCGCGCTGGTGCTCGGCGCCGGCTTCACCGGCGCGTGCAGCGATCCGTTCAAGGTGAAGGCCCAGTTCGACAACGCCGACCAGCCATTTTTCGTGCACGCGCTCACGGGCGCCCCGCTGCCCTTTGCTACGGCGCTTGCACTACCAGCCAAATCCGTGACCCGTGTCGACGGCACCTTCGCATTTGACGTCGCGTTCGACCTCAATGCCCGGGGCGACATCCTTCTTCTTCCGGTCCGGGTCGTCGGCCAGAGCCCGGGCGGCAGCAGGCAAGTGGGCATTTTCAAGCCTGGCGGCGCATACGAGAACATCGCGTCAGCCCCTGTGACCGGCTACGTGTTCGACTCCGTGACCGTGCTCAGGAAGGGCGAGGCGGCGGTCATCCAGGCGCAGGAGGCCGCATGCGCGCTCTCGCTGTCGCCGTACATGTATGCGAGGATCGTCATCGATTCGGTCGACCTTGTCGGGCGCGCGATGTACGGGCGCACGACAATCAACATCAACTGCGGCTTCCGCTCGCTGAAGACCGGACTGCCGGACTCCTGAGTGCACGACCTCAGGATGATTCGCGACCATGTCAACGCGCTGCGCGAAGGCATGCGGCGCCGTGGTGAGCTTGGCGCGCTGGGCACGACGATCGATCGCGCCACCAGCCTCGACGTCGACCGCCGCACGACGATACAGGCCGTCGAAGAGCGCAAGGCGGCGCGCAACACGGCGAGCCAGGAGGTCGCCCGGCGGAAGCGGGCCGGCGAGCCTGCTGACGAACTGGTGGAGAGTTCGCGCGCACTCGGCGACGAGATCGCGCGCCTCGAGGGGGAACTCGCGGCAACGCAGGCCGAGCTCGATGCCATCCTCCTCGAGATCCCGAACGTCACGCAGCCGGACGTGCCCGAGGGAGGCCAGGCCGCCAATATCGTGGTGCGTGAGTGGGGCACGCCGCGCGCGGGCGCGAGCGCGCGTCCACATTGGGAGATCGGCGAGGCCCTCGGCATCATCGACCTCCCCCGCGGCGCCAAGATTTCGGGTTCCGGTTTCATTGTGTATCGCGGCCTCGGCGCTCGCCTTCAGCGCGCCCTGATGAACTTCATGCTCGATCTGCACACGAAGGAGTTTGGATACGAGGAGGCCAGTGTCCCCGTTCTGGTGAATCGGCGCACCATGACCGGCACTGGACAGCTGCCGAAGTTCGAGGACGACCTCTACGTCCTGCGCGATGATCCGCTTTTTGCCATTCCCACAGCCGAGGTCCCGCTCACGAACCTCTTCCAGGACGAGGTGCTCGACGGCGGTGCGCTGCCTCGTGCGCTGGCGGCGTTCAGTCTCTGCTTCCGCCGCGAGGCGGGATCGGCGGGCAAGGACACACGGGGGATTCTTCGCGTGCACCAATTCGAAAAGGTCGAGCTCGTGCGATTCGCCGCCCCGGAGAACTCCGGTGCGCAGCATGAGCTGCTGACCGGGCACGCCGAGGCGGTCTTGCAACGGCTCGGGCTGCCGTATCGTGTGGTTCTCCTCGCGGCGGGCGACACCGGCTTCTCCAGTGCCAAAACGTACGACCTTGAGGTGTTCGCGCCGGGCGTGGGAAGCTGGCTCGAAGTGTCATCGTGCTCGAACTTCGGCGATTTCCAGGCGCGGCGCGCAAATATCCGGTTCCGGCCGGCGTCTGGCGAGAAGCCGCGTTTCGTGCACACGCTGAACGGCTCCGGCCTCGCTTTTCCGCGCACGGTCGCGTCGATCCTCGAGCACTACCAGAACGCCGACGGCAGCGTGGAGGTTCCACCCGTGTTGCGGCCGTACCTGGGCGCGGATCAGATCCGGTAGCGGATGAAGCGAAGTGCGCCGGTCGTCCTCCTCGCGGTCGGGATGCTGGCGCTCTTGGGCTCGTATGTCTGGTACACGGAAAGCGTGACACGGGAGCTGCAGAGCGACGCCGCGCTCACGAGCACGATGTACGCCCGCATTTACCAGGCGATCTCGGACACGACCGCCGGGGCCGCCGACCAGGCGCTCCTCGAACTCTCACAGAGCATCCGTGAGCTCGGGGTGCCGGTCGTCATCACCGACTCGAGCGGCAGGATCACCGATGACGCGAACGTCCCCGGCCCGGCAGGGGGCGGTGGCGCAAGCGAGAAGGAATACGTGAAGTCACTCGACGCACGGAATCCACCAATCGTGCTGCCGGGGTCGAAACAGGTCCATTTCGGCAACACGCCTTTTGTTCGCCGCGCGCGCCTCATCCCCCTTATCCAGGCCGCGCTGCTGGCAGCCCTGGTGGGTGCGGCCGTGGCCGTGGTTCGCTCGCGCAACCGCGCGGAACGCGAGCGCGTGTGGGCGGGAATGGCGCGCGAGTCAGCGCACCAGCTCGGTACGCCGCTCTCGAGCCTGCACGGCTGGGTAGAGCTGCTTCGCGAGCGTGAGGGCGACCCGCTCGTATCCAGGGCATTGCCGCACATGCAGGGTGACCTGGAGCGCCTCGAGCGCGTGTCGCACCGCTTTGAGCGCATCGGCCGGCCGGCCAAGGCGGAACCGGTGGACGTCACCGGCGCCGCCGCGACGGTGGTGGCGTATTTCTCTGCCCGTGTTCCGACGCTGGCATGCCCGATCACGCTGACGCTCGAGAGCGGCCATGGCGCACTGGTCGTTGCCGGCGACCGCGTGCTGCTGGAGTGGGCCATTGAATCGCTGGTCAAGAACGCGATCGATGCGCTCGCGGGACGCGGGGGCAAGATCGTGGTACGCGTCGAGCCGGTCGCAGGCAGCGGCGCGCGTGTGAGGGTGATCGACGACGGGCCCGGCGTGCCCCGCGAGCTGCGCAGCAAGATCTTCTCCGCAGGCTACACCACCAAGGAGCGCGGGTGGGGGATCGGGCTCGCGCTCACCAGGCGAATCGTCGAGGAGAACCACGGCGGGCGCCTCCAGCTGGCCTCGTCAGATCGCGGAGCAGTGTTCGAAATCACGCTTCCCGGCTGACCGGGAAGCGTCAACGGCGGACTGCGATCTCCTGTTCCACGGTGACGCGCAGGATGCTCATGAAGTCCTGCGCGTTGGTCACCACGCCGACTGCCTGATGCGTGCCGCGGTCCTTGAGCTTGCTCACCAGGAACTCACTCGCGTCCACGCAGATCGTCGGAAGTTCCGCGATGCCGCGCTGCGGATCCTCGTAATAGGCGGGCAACATGTTTCCGACGGCGATGGAATGCAGGGCCGTGGCGATCATTACGGCCATCGTCGCACGCGTCGTGTGCTCGCGCATCGCGTCCTGGGCTGCGGCGGCGTCGGTGATGACATCAGGCAGTGGCCCGTCGTCGCGTATCGAGCCGCACAGGAGGTAGGGCACGCCCTCCACGACACAGGCGTGCATGATCCCCTCGCGAATCAGCCCAGAGCGCACGGCGCTCGCGATCGATCCGGCCCGCCGGACTGCGTTGATGGCACGCATGTGCGCGGCGTGCCCGCCTTCAGTGGCCTCCCCGCTGCTCGTCATGCCGAGCGTCGTTCCGACGACGGCTGCCTCGATATCGTGCGCGGCGACCGCGTTGCCCGCGAGCAGCGCGTGCACGAATCCGTTGCGAATGAACCACACGAGGTTGTCGCGCGCACGCGAGTGCACCAGCGCAGGGCCGGTTACCCAGATCACGCGTCCCTCACGCTCCTTCTCCTGCAGGAGCATGCGCGCAATGAGACGATAATCGATCGGCTTCTCGCGGGAGACCTGGCTGCTCATGAAGTGAAAGTCGCCGTGCGCCTCATCCGGGGTCTCGAATCCATGCGCGTGCACGAGCACCCCCTCGCTGCCGTCTTCCGCCCGCCCGACGACCACCGGGTCTCCGCGCTTCACGCGGCGTCCCTCGCGCACCCACCACCCGCCGCTCGCGTCGCGCACGAGGACACCGTCCATCCGCGGTTCCCGCGGCATCGTCCAGCGCGCGTCGGCGCCTTTGACGTACGTCGGCAAGTTGGTGGTGGCGAAGAACCCCTCCGGAAGCACGCCATCGTCTTCCGCAGCTACCGTGCGCGCGGCGGGCGCGTTGGCCAGGACGGCGCGGCCGAAGTCCGGTGGCATATAGCGCGCCCCAGCCGAGACGGGGGCTGTCATCAGAGGATCCGTTTGCCGAGCGCGCTCAGCACCAGCTCGGCAGCCACCTCGGCCGTCCGGTTCCGCTCGTCGAGCACCGGGTTCACCTCCACGAGGTCGAGTCCCACGAGCCTCCCCGTGTCGGCGAGCATCTCCATGGCGAGATGCGCCTCGCGGTACGTCACGCCGCCAGGCACGGCCGTGCCCACGCCCGGGGCGTCCTCCGGTGTGACGCAATCCATGTCGAACGAGGCCCAGATGCCGGCGGTACCGGTTGACGCGACGGCGATCGCTTCCTCCATTACGTTCCGCACGCCGCGTTCGTCGATTGCGCGCATCGTGAGGACGCGGAGATTCCACTCCTTGGCGTGCTCGCGTTCCGGCGTGTCCATGTCGCGAACCCCGACCAGTGCCACATGCTCAGCTCGGACCGCCGGCGTGGGGCCGCCCACCGCCGCGAGCGCGTGGTCGCCATGCCCGAGCAAGTGGGCGAGGGGCATGCCGTGCACGTTTCCGCTGCGCGAGGAGCCCGGGGTGTTGAGGTCGCCGTGTGCGTCGAACCAGATGACCCCGAGGGGCTGGTTCCCTGCGCCGCAGTGCGCGGCCGCGCCCGCAATCGAGCCGCCCGCGAGCGAGTGGTCGCCACCGAGGAGCAGCGGCACCGAGCCGCCCTCGAGCGCCGCCCGCGTCTCGCGGGCCACTTGCGCGCAGACGCCTGTGATGGCGCCGAGATACCGGGCGCCGCGCTGCGCCCCACGTTCCGCGTCCTCGCGAAACGGGACGGTCACGTTACCCGCGTCCTGCACCGTGTGGCCAATGCGCTCGAGCCGCTCACGCAGGTCGGTGTAGCGGACCGCGAACGGACCCATGTCCACGCCGCGCCGGCTCGCGCCCAGGTCCATCGGCACCCCGATAATGCGAATCGTCGTCATGAAAAGGAGGGTACTCGGCAAGGCCGGGAGGGGGAAGTGGATACGACAGTCGAGAGTTGAAAGCAAGGAGTTGAGAGTTCGCTGATGGGACACTGGAGTCATGCGTCTGCGTCTTGCCCCGGGACTCAACTCTCGCCTGTCCCATGCTAACTTCCCAGCATGATCATCACTCCTCCCGGCGAAAAGAGCCCGCCGGCGCTCAATGCCGCCCAACGCGAGGCAGTTGAGCATGGTGATGGCCCCCTCCTTGTCCTGGCGGGCGCGGGGTCGGGCAAGACGCGCGTGCTCACCACGAGAATCGCGCGACTGATTCAGGAAGGCGGGGCGCGGGCGAACCAGATTCTGGCGGTCACGTTCACGAATAAGGCGGCGGGCGAGATGAAAGCCCGCGTGGCCAGGCTGCTTGGTGAGGAGCCGGCCGGGATGTGGATTGGCACCTTCCATGCAATCGGTGCGCGCATGCTCCGTGCCAACGCAGCCCTCGCCGGCCTGACGCCGGCCTTCACGATCTATGACGAGGACGATACACTCGCCGTCGTCAAGCGCCTGATGGACCGTCACAATGTGTCGACGAAGATCTGGGCGCCGCGCGTGATTGCCTCGGCGATTTCCGACGCGCGCAACGCGCTCGTGCCGGGCGCCGAGTACACGACGCTCGCGCAGACGCCGCTCGCCAGGGCGGTCGCGCCGGTGTACGCCGATCTCGGCCCCACGCTTCGCGCTGCCAATGCCGTGTCGTTCGACGACCTCCTCAGACTTCCGGTCGAGCTGCTGAGCGTGCATGCCGATGTCCGGGAACGCTACGAACGGCGGTTTCAGCACGTTCTCGTGGATGAGTACCAGGACACCAACCGCGCGCAGTATGAGTTCGTGCGGCTGCTCGCATCGCGCAACGGCAACGTGGTCGTCGTCGGGGACGACGACCAGGCGATCTATGGCTGGCGGGGCGCCGATGTGCGCAACATTCTCGACTTCGAACGTGACTACCCGTCAGCGCACGTGGTCCGGCTCGAGGACAACTACCGGTCGGCACCGCCGATTCTCGCCTTTGCCAACGTCATCATCGCGGACAACGATGGGCGCCGCGGCAAGACGCTGCGGGCCACGCGCGACGGCGGTGAGCCCGTCTCGCTGCTTGCCGCGCTCGACGACCGCGATGAGGCGGATTTCATTGCGGAGGAGATCGAAAACCGGCGGACCAGGGTCGGCGACTCGCTCGGCGACGTCGCGGTACTCTATCGCACCAATGCACAGAGTCGTTTGCTCGAGGAGTCCCTCCGCCGCCGCGCGCTGCCGTACCGCCTCGTGGGCGCGGTGCGCTTCTACGATCGGCGAGAGATTCGCGACCTGCTGGCATGGCTGCGCCTCATAGCGAACCCGGCCGACGACGAGGCGTTCCGCCGGGCAGTCTCCGCTCCCCGGCGGGGCATCGGCGATACCACGATCGAGATGCTGGCGCTCGCTGCCCGCGATGCCGGTGTTCCCTTGCTCGAGGCGGCGCGTCGCGTCGACACCGGCGGCGCTGGCCGTGCGGGCACGCGGCAGTCATTGCGAGAGTTCGCGGCGCTGGTCGATCGCTTCCGCGACCTCGCCGTCGATGCCGGTGTCGATCGGGTAATTACGGAACTCGTGGGCGCCATTGGTTACGCCGAGTATCTGAAGGCTGAGGGCCCCGAGGGGCAGGAAAGGCTGGAGAACGTGGCCGAGCTTGTGCGCGGCGCCGCCGAGCTCGTCATCGATGAGGGGGGCGAAGTGGGTCTGCGCCCGCTGGACCACTTTCTTCAGCGCGCGACGCTGGTGGCGGGCATCGATCTCCTCGGCCCGGACGCGGATGCCGTCACCATGATGACGCTGCACACGGCAAAGGGCCTGGAGTTTCCCGTCGTCTTCATCTCCGGACTCGAGGATGGACTGTTTCCGCTGAGCCGGTCGCTCGAAGAGCGCGCGTTGCTCGAAGAGGAGCGCCGCCTGTTTTACGTGGGGATCACGCGCGCCGAGCGGAAGTTGTACCTGACGTGGGCGCGCAGCCGGCGCCGGAACGGGGAACTCCTGCCCTCCGCGGCATCGAGCTTCCTCACGCCGGCCGCCGAGGCGCTGCTTGACAAGCAGGCAAGCATCCGGCTCCGCGCCAGCGGGCGCTCGGCCCTCCACACCAGCCCTCGCGCAACGCGTGTCGATTGGGCCGGCGACACGTCCGCCACATGGCGGCGGAATGCCGCGCGCGAGCACCCGGTCGAGCTCGACGAACTGTCGCAGGATCTCCCGGCGTTTGTGGAAGGGGAGCGCGTCCGGCATCGCATCTTCGGTTCGGGCCGCATTGCCGAGATGGGGGGCTCCGGGCGCGACGTGAAAGTCACCGTAGACTTTGACGACGAGGCCGTGGGGCGCAAGCGACTGGTGGTCGCCTTCGCCGGCCTCGAGCGCGCCTTCGACTGATGCCCATCTCGCGGGCCGTCAACTGATGCCGATCTCCCGCGACGACGTACTGCACATTGCGGCCCTGGCGCGCATTGCCGTGCCGACCGCGGGACTCGACACGCTTGCCCAGGAGCTCAGCGGCATTCTCCGGCACATGGACGCGCTGCAGCGTGTGCCGAGCGAAGGCGCGGCTGCCGCGGCTGATGACGCGCGTGAGGGGATGCGCCTGCGGGCGGACGCGCCCCCCCGCGTCCCGCTGGAGCACCCACGCGAGTCGTTCGCGCCGACGATCGAGGGGCGCGACCGCACTCGAGTCCCCGCCATGATGGACGGATTTTTCCTCGTGCCCCGCCTGGCCACGCACGAGGACGCGGACGAGGAGGCGTGACGGACACCGCCGAGCCGCTCCTGATGCAGGGCGCCGGCGCGATCGCCCGTGCGGTGCGCGCCGGCAGCGCCAGCGCGCGGTCCGTGGTTGAAGCCAGCTTTGCGCGGGCCACGCAGGTGGACGCGGGACCTGGTGGACTCAACTGCCTGGTGTCCTCCGATCGCGAGGCCTCCTTGCGCGCCGCCGATCGCGCGCCCGAAGACGGCGCGCTCGCCGGCGTCCCGGTGGTGCTCAAGGACAACATCGCGACGACGTGGCTCACCACATCCTGCGCGTCGCGGATTCTCGAAGGCTACGTGAGCCCCTACGAGGCGACCGCCGCCCTCAGATTGCGCGAAGCTGGCGCCGTCCTCGTCGGCAAGGGAAACATGGACGAGTTCGCCATGGGCTCGTCCACTGAACACAGCGCGTTCGGCGCTGCGCGCAATCCCCTCGATCGTTCCCGCGTGCCCGGAGGTTCGTCCGGCGGCTCGGCCGCGGCCGTGGCGTCCGGCATCGTGCCCGTCGCGCTCGGCTCGGAGACCGGCGGCTCCGTCAGGCAGCCGGCGGCGTTCTGCGGCATCGTCGGCGTCAAGCCAACCTACGGGCGCATCAGCCGGTTCGGACTTGTGGCCTTCGCGTCTTCGCTCGACAACATCGGCGTGTTCGGACGGCGCGTGGACGATGCCGCGCGCGTGATGGAAGTCGTCTCGGGTGACGATACGGAACACGACGCCACGTCCGCGCCGCGCGCCGTGGCGGGTTTTCGCACGAGCGAGCGCGACCTCACGGGGATGGTCATCGGCAAGCCGAAGGAGTATTTCCCCGCGTCGCTGCCCAGGGCCAACAGCGAGCGTTGCGAGCGTGCACTCGATGCATTGCGCGCGCGCGGCGCCGAGATACGCGACGTCTCGCTCCCACACACCGATCTCGCCGTTCCGGTCTACTATATCATCGCCCCGGCAGAGTGCTCCGCCAACCTCGCGCGATTCGACGGTGTGCGATATGGCCTTCGGATCGAAGGAGACGGGCTTCGCGGCATGTACGAGGCCACGCGTTCCCGCGGGTTCGGAGCGGAAGTCACGCGCCGCATACTCCTGGGAACGTACGTGCTGTCCGCGGGCTACTACGACGCGTATTACCGGAAGGCCATGGACGTGCGGGCGCTGATCACACGCGACTTCAGCACGGTCTTCGCCTCCGGCGTGCACGCGCTGTTCACGCCGACCACGCCGACGCCCGCGTTCCAGCACGGCGCCATCTCGGATCCGTACGAGATGTACATGAGCGACATCTTCACCGTCACCGCCAACCTGGCTGAAGTTCCGGCCATCTCGATCCCCATCGGGCGCGTCGACGGGCTCCCGGTGGGCGGGCAGGTGATCGCACCCCGCTTCGACGAAGCGACGATGTTCAAGGTGGCGTACGCTCTCGAGGAAGAACTCGGCAAGGAGGCGCACCGGTGAGCGGCTCGCCGCCAGGGCGGTATGAGATGGTGGTGGGACTCGAGGTGCACGTGCAGCTCAAGACGCGTACGAAGGCCTTCTGTCGCTGCTCGACGTCGTTTGGTGATCCGCCCAACCAGAACACGTGCCCCACGTGCCTTGCCCTCCCGGGCGCATTGCCGGTGCTCAACGCGCACGCGGTCGAGCTGGCCGCACGCGCCGCACTCGCCCTTGGCTGCACCGTGCACACGCGCTCGATCTTCGCGAGGAAGAATTACTTCTATCCCGACCTTCCCAAGGGGTACCAGATTTCACAGTTCGACCGGCCGCTGGCGGAGTGGGGCAGCGTTTCCATCGGTGACACCACCACGGGGCGGGCCATCGGCGTGACACGCATTCATATGGAGGAGGATGCCGGCAAGTCGGTGCATGACCGGTTTCCCGGCTTCACCGCGATTGACCTCAACCGTTCAGGCGTGCCGCTGATCGAAATCGTGAGCGAGCCCGAGTTGCGGAGCAGCGACGAGGCGACGGCGTACCTGCGGGCCCTCAAGGAGATCCTCCTGTATGCCGAGGTCTCCGACTGCTCGATGGAGGAGGGCAGCTTGCGGGTGGACGCGAATGTGAGCGCGCGGCCCGCCGGCGACGACGCGCTGCGGACGCGCACGGAGATCAAGAATCTCAACTCGTTCTCGAACGTTGCGAAGGCGCTCGACGCGGAGTTTGCGCGTCACTGCGACGTCTACGACAGGGGCGGCACGGTCCAGCAGCAGACGATGCTGTTCGACGCGGCCGGCACGCAGGTCCGTCCCGCACGCTCGAAGGAGGGCAGTCACGACTACCGGTATTTTCCGGAGCCCGACCTGCCGCCGCTCGTCCTCTCGCAGGCCTACATCCAGGGGCTGCAATACGCGCTTCCCGAGTTTCCGTCGGCGCGACGTGCGCGGTTCACGTCGTCGTTCGGCCTGAGCGCAGTCGACAGCGAGGTGCTCACCGCCAGCCGGGACGTGGGCACCTACTTCGAGGAAGTCGCCAGGGCCAGCGGAGATCCGAAGGCCGCGGCGAACTGGGTGATGGGCGAGGTGCTCGCCGCGCTCAACGAATCCGGCGGCCCCATCGCGGACTTTCCAGTGCGTTCGGCGCGGCTCGCCGAGCTGATTACGCTGTCGAAGGGCGGCGCACTCAGCTCCACGGCCGCCAAGAAGGTGTTCGGGGCCATGGTTGCCGAGGGGGCCGCCGGCGCCGCCTTCGCGGGCGCGACCCCCGCCGGCGCGACCCCCGCCGGCGCAAAGGAAGTTGCCGAGCGGCTCGGCCTGCTTCAGGTCGGTGACGACGCCGTGCTGCGCGGGTGGATCGACGAGGTCCTGTCCGAACACCCTGCGGAGGCCGCGCGATACGCCGGCGGCGAGACAAAACTCCAAGGGGTACTCGTCGGATTCGTGATGAAGAAATCGGGAGGCCGGGCGGACCCGAAGAAGGTCAATCAGCTTCTGGCGGAGCGCGCTGGCAGGTAAAGCGGCGTGCCGAGCGATCGCGCGAACGCGAGCGTGCTCTTCGGAAGTCCGAACTGGCGCGCGGCTTCGTCGCGCGCCTCGTCCGCGCCGCCTCGCCTGAGCGCGGCCCGCCGAACGCGCTTCGCGGTCCGGAGGGCCTGGTCACCCGCAGGATCGAGCGCGTACGGCTCGCTCGCGCCGTCGCGCACGAGAAAGTCCATGACGAAGTCATAGGATCGTTCGAGATAGCGCCCCACTTCGGGTTCAGTCAGGTCCCACCGGCTGTTCTCCGCCATGACCAGGAAGATCCGCTGCCAGCTCTCCGTGTCCGTCACGTAGACCATCCCCCGGAAAATGCGCCGGTTGGTGGACGTGCTGAAGATCGTGGGACTGAGGATGCGGTCGAGGTGCTCGTCGCTGCGGCCGTGATCGAGCAGGATGATCTCGTGCGCACGTCGCGGATAGACCTCCCCGAGGTGCGTCTCGAAGCGGCTCTCCCAGTAACTGTGTCCGAGCGCGCTGGTGCTCGACGTCACCGCGAGCTGGTGCGGGACGAAGAAGTTGTGCGCCACGGCGTCGGCGGCGAGGTGCGCCAGGTAGCCGTAGCCGAAGGCGCGAAGTGGTTCGTCACGAGCCCGCTCGAGAATCTCCAGACCCACATGCCACGCATGACAGTGGCGGCCGAACTTGGCGTATTTCTTCGCGATGCTCGTATCGGCCGCGATCGACCCGTAGAGGAAGTCGTGCGGGTGCGAACGCAACAGCGCCGCGATGGCCGTTGGGAGGAGCGCCGTGCTGCGGAGCACCGCCTCCCCGAGCAGAATGTGCGTGCCCGGGGTCCATGCAAAGGCGTCGGAGGGCAGCAGCGCGAGGAGCGCGAGTGCGCCGAGTGTCAACGCAATCAGGCGCACGAGCGAATCATTTCCTTTTCCTGGCCCGCTTGCCCTTATGCTCGCGAAGCTGCCGAGCGCCCCACGCAATGCCTTCGACCGCCGTCCCCGCGACCTCAACCAGCGCGTCGGCGCGCGCGTGCACTTTTCCCAGGAGGTCGTTGAAGTCATCTGCGCGGTCGGCGAGTTCGGTGACCGTTTGCTTCACGCGCGCGCCCGTCTCATGCAGGCCCGTCTTCGCCAGCGAGACTTCCTCCAGAATCAGGTCGGCCGTTCTGCGGACGCTGTCGTTTGTCTCGGCGGCCTGCCTCAGCATCGGGCGCAACTCTGCCAGCAACGCGTCCGCGCGTCGGGCGGCCGCCGCCGCCGCACGGCGGATCCAGAACAGCGCGACCACGAGCATTCCCACGAGCAGGAGCGTCAGGATCGAGGTCAGTCCGGCCGCGTAAAAAAAGAGTTGCTCGATCCCCGTTCGCGCGGGCATGAGGGGACGCACCAGAATGGTATCGCGCGCGGCAGCGGCGCCCTGAAGCAGCGCGAGTACCGTCGATGGCCCGAGGATCGTCATCTGTGCATCCTAGACCCCCAGCAGCAGCGGGGCAAGCGACCGCTTGAAGTGCCCCGCGCACCCTCGCATCGTTCGGCACCACTGTCTCCCTCGCCCATCGCTTCTCGCCAAAGGCTGCCGTGCAATTCATCGTCGAGGGCGGCCGCCGGCTTTCCGGCACGATCCGCCCGAGCGGAAACAAGAACGCGGCGTTGCCGATCGTCGCGGCGTCGCTGCTGACCGACCAGCCGGTCACGCTCCAGAACGTGCCGCGCATTCGCGATCTCGAGACGCTCGTTGAGCTGGTGCAGACGACCGGCGTGCAGATCGAGTGGACTGCCCGCAACACGCTTCGCATCCACGCCGAGCGCGTGAACGCCACCCAGCTCGATCCCGCCATGTGCGCGCGCATCCGCGCCTCCATCCTGCTCGCCGCGCCGCTGCTCGCGCGCTGCGGGCGCGTAGAACTCTCACCGCCGGGCGGCGACGTCATCGGCCGGCGGCGCCTCGACACGCATTTCCTGGCGCTGGAGCAGCTGGGCGCGACGCACGAATTCACCGATCGCATTGCCTTCTCCACGAGCGGGCTCAAGGGTGCCGACGTGTTTCTCGATGAGCCCAGCGTGACGGGCACCGAGAACGCCGTCATGGCGGCCGTGGCCGCCACCGGGACCACGGTCCTCCGCAACGCCGCGAGCGAGCCGCACGTGCAGGACCTGTGCCGGTTTCTCGTCGCGCTGGGCGCGACGATCGACGGAATCGGCACCAATCTCCTGACCATCCACGGTGGACGTCCCCTCGCGGGCGCCACCTACGAGATCGGCCCCGATCACATCGAAGTCGCGTCGTTCATCGGGCTCGCCGCCGTCACGCGGTCGGCGTTGTGTATCGAGCGGGCCGGCGTGGTCCACCTGCGGTCCATCCGGCTGGGATTCGATCGGCTCGGCATCGAGACGCGGGTCGAGGGCGACGACCTCCTCGTGCAGGACCACCAGGCGATGGAAATCCAGAGCGACCTGGGTGGGCACGTCCCCAAGCTCGAAGATCAGCCCTGGCCGGCCTTTCCCGCCGACGTCATGTCGATCGCAATCGTTACGGCGACACAATGCAAGGGCCTGATATTGATGCACGAGAAGATGTTCGAGTCGCGCCTCTTCTTCGTGGACAAGCTGGTGGGAATGGGCGCGCGGATTGTGTTGTGCGATCCGCACCGCGCACTCGTCGCCGGCCCAAGCGAACTGCGGGGCGCGACGGTGGACTCCCCCGATATCCGCGCCGGCATGGCGATGCTCATCGCGGCCCTCTGCGCGAGCGGCACGAGCACGATTCGGAATGTGGGCCAGATCGACCGTGGGTACGAGCGGGTCGACGAGCGACTCAACGCCCTCGGCGCCAGCATCCGCCGCGGAGACGGCGCACCTGCGTGACGACCGCGGCCTCTCTGCCGCTTCGCGAGCCGGTGCGTGAGCTGGGGGCACTGGGAGTCAAGGCATTCACCACCACCCGCGCCGCAGGTGATTTCGGATTGGGCGACGGGGAGCCGAGCCCGGCTGCGATTGCACGGTGGCAGTCGCTGCAACTCGACCTGGCGCCCGTAGCGCCGCGCCTCGCGAGCGCACGACAAATGCACGGCGTCCGCATCCTCGAGCATGGCGTCACGTGGGATGGATGGCTCCGCACCGACGGCGCGGACGGGCATCTGTCGGTCTCGCCCGGCATCGCCTGCGCCGTGACCGTCGCCGACTGCGTACCTGTGTTCATCGCGCATCCGTCCGGCGCGATCGCGCTCCTCCACGCCGGCTGGCGCGGAACCGCGGCGCGCATCGTTCAGAAGGGGATCCAGCGAATGGGCGAGCGTGCACTCGCCGCAAGCGACCTGCGCCTCCATCTCGGCCCCGCCATCTGCGGCCGCTGCTACGTCGTCGGCACCGATGTTTTTCAGCAGCTTACGGGGTGGACCACGTCACGTCCCCGCAATGTCGACCTGCGCGCTCTCATTGCCGAACAGGCGAAGGACGCCGGCGTTACGCACATCACCGTCAGCGAGTACTGCACACGCTGTGACAACAACCGGTTTTTCTCCCATCGCGCCGGTGATGCAGGAAGACAGGTCGGCGTGATCATTTCGCCGGTTGCGGAGCGCGATTCGCGGCGCACGTCGCGATAGCTCCCTGTCGGGCGGTTCTAACCTGGCCCAGGAGAGTCTTCCGTACTGTCCCACCCGTGCCCGCGTCTGACGTATCCCCGTCGGTCGATGGCTGCGCACTGGCCGGTTTGCTGCCGACACCGCGAACGTCGGCGGGATGCGTCGGGACGTGAGCGTGCAGCGCGAGGACTGTGCGGCTCTCCGCGGATTTCAACTGGAAATCCGCACATTACGCCAGGACAATCGGGAATTACATCCTCGGCGCCGTGCACTATTTCTCCTCTGACGGGCACTACGCCCGGTCGCTCGGGGATTTCGACGCAGGCGCCTCGCACAGCATGGGGTGATGCCGGTGTGAACATGGAGGCCAGCGCGCAGAACGCTCTCCCGGCTTCGCAGTGAATCAGTCAAGTCGCGGATTAGGCGACGCCTGTCCGGCGGGCACTTCGACTGATCGTCACACTACGCCGATTGCTTCCGGATAGATCGCGGAGAGACTCGCGAATAACGCCCAACCCGCCGAGCGGATCGCCTCGCGAGCGGGCATATAAATATGAAAACACCGGAGAATGTCGCGCGACGAACCTGCCGCACCCTCGAGGAGATGCATTGCACGCTATCGGGGATGGGTTGCACGCGCGCGCGCATCCGCTTCACTCAAGCCGCAACCGGACCCCGCCAGGCTCCCGCCGGCCGCACCAATGCGCGAACCCAACCCACTCGCTGCCGGAGGCAGCCCACGCGACGGCGAACTCACACCAGCGTGATCGGTGTCGGGCGCACTCACGGCGCGACACCGCCCACGCGCACCCCAACCGAACCCGCTCCCGGCGAGAGCAATCGCATGCACGCGCGGCGACGCCGAACGCTGCTTGCCACCCACCGTATCGTGCCGTGAAACCGCCGCACGGCCTTTCCGACCCGCCCCACTCGGTGCGGTGCACGTCGCACAGTTCCCGGCCTTCTTCATCCCCTTGACGCTCTTCTTTGCCTTGCGCCGCTCCGAACTTTCGCGAGCAGCGCTTCCTTCTGGTGCTTCAGTACGGATTATTGTTACGCAGCTTTCAGCATGAGTGTTGACGCGCGAATTAGATCACCTTGACTCCGCCTCCTCGCGCGTCTATTGTTCGTTCGTTGAGCGACGCACGCGGTCGTTCATGGATGTGGGGGAAGGTCTCCCCACATTTTTTTGTCTCCGTCGGAAACGGAGAAGCAACGTGAAGCATATATTGGAACCCATTGTTGCTGAAGAGCTTGAGAAGCTAGACTTTGAACTTACCGAGCTACGTGTCGGCGGCAGTCGCGCGCGCCCCGTGGTCGACGTGCGATTTGACAGAAAAGACCTCCAGAAGGTTGCCGTGGGAGATTGCGAACGCGCTTCGCGTGCGATCGAGGCGCGGCTGGATGCGATGCAGGGTGCGCCTGGTGGGATAGACGGCCGCTACGTTCTCGAGGTGTCGTCGCCAGGCATGGAGCGTCCGTTGCGCACGCTCGCCGACTTTCGGCGGTTCGCCGGACGGCGCGCGAACGTCAAAAGCGTGGGGCTTGCGGCGTTGGGTGGCCGGGCGGAAGTGGAGATTGTTGGAGTCTCGGACATGGAGGGCGGGGTCGAGCACATCGTCGTGCGCGACCGGATGGGGAATGAGCATGTGATAGCGCTTGCGGACGTCGACGACGCCCGACTCGCATTTCACTGGAAACCGTAGGAGTCCAGGATGGCTGGTTCGACAGAAATCCTTACCGCGATTCGCGAGCTCTCGAACACCAAGCAGATCGAGCGTTCCGAGCTGCATGCCTTGCTTCAGGACGGCATTCACGCCGCCCTGTCGAAGAAGCACGGCCCGACGGTCCAGGCCGAGGTGGACATCGACGAGGACAAGGGAGACATCCGCATTGTGCTCCTCAAGACGGTCGTGGAAACCGTCGAGGACGCTGCACGTGAGATCACGCTCGACGAGGCGCGCTTTGAGGACCCCGAATACCAGGTCGGAGACCTCATGGAGATTCCGGTGGACTTCGCCGAGTTCGGGCGCTCCGCCGTGCAGGCTGCCAAGCAGCGCATCATCCAGCGTGTGCGCGAGGGCGAGCGCACGAAGATTCGGGATGAGTTCACGTCGCGCGTGGGGGAGCTGCTCTCTGGCGAGATCCAGCAGATCGAGCGCGGCAAGATTGTCGTGATGCTGAACAAGTTCCGCGAGGCGGAGGCGATCATTCCGTATCGCGAGCAGAACCATCGTGAGAACTACAAACAGGGCGAGCCGGTGCGCGCCGTTCTCAAGAAGATCGAGGAGACGCCCAAGGGGCCGCGCCTCGTCCTGTCGCGCGGCGACCCGATGTTCGTAAAGGCGCTCTTCAAGCTCGAAGTGCCGGAGATCCAGCAGGGGCTCGTCGAAATACGAGCGGCGTCGCGAGAGGTCGGCAGCCGCACAAAGATCGCGGTATTCTCCAAGGATGATTCGATTGACCCGGTGGGCGCGTGCGTGGGCCTCAAGGGATCGCGCGTCCAGGCGGTCGTGCAGGAACTCGGCGGCGAGCGCATCGACATCGTGCCCTGGTCGGCTGATCCCGAGCGGTTCGCCAAGCTTGCGCTCGCACCGGCGAAAGTGGCCCGAGTATTCAGCGAGGCTGCGACGAAGACCATTCAGGCCGTCGTGGACGAGGACCAGCTCTCGCTCGCGATCGGCCGCAACGGGCAGAACGTTCGGCTCGCTTCAGAACTCACTGAATGGAAGATTGACTTGTACTCGAGCCGCGAGTGGCTGGAGCGGGGCGGCGATATTCCGCTCTTCCAGCCGCTGCCGGAGGATCAGGAGGAAGCGGCCGACGTCAAGCTCTCGGATATCGAGGGCCTCGAGACGGCCACCGTGGCCGTACTGGAGGCGGGTGGTTACAGGACGCTCAACGACATCATCGACCTCGAGCGCGAGGACTTTCTCAAGCTCGCGGGAATCGCGCCCGAGGAAGCAGACCGGCTGATGGCGTTCATCAATGAAGTGACCGCCGAGGGCGGCGCGGAAGACGCGGCAGTTGGCACCGACGCCGCCCCGCCGCCCGGGGGCGAGCCGGCCGCATAATGGAGGCAGCGGTTTTGCAGCGCGTGCTCCGGTTGGTGGGGCTTGGGCTGCGGGGCCGCCTGGTGGTGGTCGGAGTTGAGCGGGTGCGCGAGGCGGCCTTGCGAGGCCGGCTGTGGCTGGCGTTCGTCGCGAGCGACGCGTCGAAGCACAGCGTGAACAAGGTGGTTCCGCTGTTGCAGGCGAAGGGCGTGCGGATGGTCGACGGTGTCGAGATGGCCGAGCTGGGACAGGCGGTGGGACGGGAGGCGACGGCGGTGATCGGCATCGTCGATGCGCAGCTGGCAAAGGGGATTCGCGGCATCGTGGATGCCGTTCGCGTGTGAGTGCACCGGGGAGGATGGCTTGAGCAAGCTTCGGGTTCACGATCTGGCGGCTGAGTTCGGCATTGCGAGCGACGAGGTGATCGCAATGCTTCGCGCGCTCGATGTTGTGGTGCGCAGTCACCTGACCCAGCTGACCGACGACCAGGTGGCGCGGGCTCGCGCACGCTGGGAGCGGGAGAAGCGTGCGCGCGCGGCGAAAGCAGCGCCCGCCGCGTCGCCGGCGCGCCGCCGGCGCACCTCTGCCGCGATCGAGCAGCCGACCGAAGAGGACGAACGTGCGACCTCCGACGCGAAGCCGAAAGCGAGAGCGGCGGCCAAGGGGAAGGTCAAGGTCAAGGTGGCTCCCGAGCCCGAGCCAGAGACGGCTCCGGCTGGGCGCTCCACCACGCGCCGTCGGCGCGCCGTCCTGCCGACAGAGGCCGAGGATGGCGCCGCCGTCGCGTCCGAGGGCGATGGCCTGGCCCAGGACACGTCCGCCGCCCCCATCGCTCCCGAGCGGGAAGCGGTGGAGGAGAGGGTGCCTGTCAAGGTTGCGCCGAGTGCCGTGCCGTCACAGGACGCCGTTGTGGGCGCAACCATTGCGCCTCCGGCCCCCGCAGTTCCTGCTGCTCCACCGTCAGTACCGTATTCCACGCCGGACCGGCCGCGCCCGCGGTCCGTCGTTCCGGGAGCCCCGCGACCCCGTCCCGCCACGAGCGGGCTGCCGTTCCCCCCGCGCCCTGTTGCGTCCGCGACGCCCGGCACCGGAAGTGGGGGTGGCGTCTCGCGCCGCGATGATCGCCGCCCCGGTGGCGGCATGGGCGCCGGCGCGCCACCCGCCGGCCGGCGCAAGAAGGGCAAGCGCGGCCAGGTCGACCAGGAGGCGGTGTCAGCCAATATCTCGCGCACGATGCGCCAGATGGGCGGACCCGGGCCCAAGCGGCGCGGCCAGCGCGACGACGGCTCGCGAGACGAGATCGAAGCCATGCGTGCCGCTGCCGCGGAGGTCGAGAAGAAGACCGTCCGCGTCAACGAGTTCATCACGGTCAGTGAGCTCGCCGACATCCTCAAGATTCCGGCCACCCAGATCGTTTCCTTTGCGTTCAAGAATCTTGGCCTGATGGTGACGATCAACCAGCGGCTCGATTTCGACCAGATCGAGCTGATCGCGAGCGAGTTCGGCTTTGCGGCGCAGCGTGAGGAGGAATACGCCGCCGCGCCGACCGATGTCGTGGTCGACCTGGCCGAATCGCTCAGGGCCCGTCCGCCCGTTGTCACCATCATGGGTCACGTCGACCATGGCAAGACATCGCTCCTCGACTACATCCGCAAGGCAAACGTCGTGGCGGGTGAGGCCGGCGGCATTACGCAACACATCGGCGCGTACCATGTGACCACGCCGAACGGCAAGATGGTCACGTTCCTCGACACGCCGGGCCACGAGGCGTTCACCGCGATGCGCGCGCGCGGCGCGCAGGTGACCGACATCGTCGTCCTCGTCGTCGCGGCGGACGACTCGATCATGCCGCAAACCATCGAGGCCATCTCGCACGCCCGGAACGCGGGCGTGCCGATGATCGTGGCCATCAACAAGATCGACCTCCCGTCGGCGAACGTCATGAAGGTCAAGCAGGAGCTGCTCGGACGCGGCGTGGTGCTCGAGGAGTTCGGCGGCCAGACGCTGCACTCGGAGATTTCCGCCAAGAAGGGCACCAATGTCCAGGCGCTCCTCGACCAGATCCTGCTGCAGGCCGAGATTCTCGACCTGAAAGCAAATCCGGACCGCCGGGCGACCGGGTCTGTCGTCGAGGCACAACTCGATGCGGGCAAGGGTCCGGTTGCGACGATCCTGGTGCAGAACGGAACGCTCAAGGTCGGCGACGACTTCATTTGCGGCCTGTTCTCCGGCCGCGTGCGCGCCATGTTCGACGAACGCGGCAAGCCGGTCAAGGATGCTGGTCCGGCGATTCCCGTCCAGGTGCTGGGCATGGTCGGCGTGCCCATGGCGGGCGATCAGTTCCTGGTGGTCGAGGATTCCACCGAGGCCCGCGAGATTGCGCAGCGGAGGGAGCGTCTCGACCGCGAGGCCAGGAGCCGCCGCACGAGCAAGGGAGCGGTTTCGCTCGAGGACTTCATCGCCCACGCCGCCGAAGGCGAGAAGCGCACGCTCAAGTTGCTCATCAAGGCCGACCAGGGCGGGCCGGCGGAAGCGCTCGCTGACGCACTCGCCCAGCTCTCGAACGCTGAAGTCCAGGTGGAAGTGATCCAGCGCGGTGTCGGCGCAATCACCGAGGGTGACATCCTGCTGGCCAAGGCAGCGGGTGCGATCATCATCGGCTTCCACGTGCGGCCGGATAACAAGGCGCGCTCCGCCGCCGAACGTGAGAACGTCGAGATCAAGCTCTACAAGATCATTTACGAGGCGGTCGCCGATGTGCGCGCGGCGCTCGAGGGAATGCTCCGCCCGGACGAGCGGGAAGTCATTTTCGGCGAGGCGGAAGTGCGCAACACCTTCAAGGTTTCCAAGATCGGCACGATTGCCGGCTGCTTCGTGCGGAGCGGGGTGATCAACCGTCAGGGGCGCGTTCGCGTCATTCGCGACGGCAAGGAAGTCTACGACGGCATCATCGGCTCGCTCCGGCGGTTCAAGGACGACGTCAAGGAAGTGAAGGACGGATTCGAGTGCGGCATCGGCGTCGAGAACTTCAACGACGTGAAGGTGGGCGACGTGTTCGAGTGCTATCGCAAGGAGATCGTCGCGCGCACGCTCGTGTCGGCGCCGGCCTGATGCCGAAGCGGGACACGCGCCGCCCTGACAGGGTCGCCGAAGCCGTTCGTGAGGAAATCGCGGCGTTCCTCGCGGGCGGCGTGAAAGATCCGCGCGTGAAGGGGCTCGTCACGGTCACCGGTGTCGAGATGACGCGCGACCTCGCACAGGCAACGGTGTTCGTCAGCATCTATGGCGATGATGCCGACCGCGAAACGGTCATGGAGGGGCTCCAGAGCGTCGCAGCCGGGCTGCGCGGTCGCGTGGGGCGGGCGCTCGCGCTGCGGCTCGCGCCGGCGATCACGTTCAAGACGGACGACAGCGCGGCGCGCGCGGCGCGCATCGAGTCGCTCCTGGCGAGCGTCAAGCCAAAGCCCGAAGCGCCTGGCTCCGACGGCTGACGGGCTGCTGCTCGTCGACAAGCCGGCGGGCGTCTCGTCGCACGACGTCGTATCGGTCGCACGCCGCTCGCTCGGGGAGAGGCGCATTGGCCATGCCGGCACGCTCGACCCTTTCGCGACCGGCCTCCTCGTGCTCCTGGCGGGGCGCGCGACGCGGCTGATGCGATACGTGCACGACGAGCCCAAGCGCTACGACGCCGTCGTCCGCTTCGGAACCGAAACGGACACCGAGGACCTCTGCGGCGCGGTCGTGCGCGAGGCGCCCCTGCCGACCATTCCCGGGCTCGAGGCAGCCGCGCAACGGCTGCTCGGCGAGACGGACCAGGTGCCGCCCGCCTATTCAGCAAAACGTGTCGGGGGAAGGCGGGCGTATGCGCTCGCGCGCGCCGGCGCCGCTGTCGAGTTGCCCGCGGTTCGTGTCACGGTGCACGCGCTCGCGTTGGGCGGATTCGAAGGAACGCCGGACGCCGTCGAGCAGTGCCGGATGCAGCTGTCATGCGCAGGCGGCACGTATGTCCGCTCGCTCGCCCGCGACCTGGCGCGCGCGGCCGGGAGTGGCGCCCATCTCATCGCGCTGCGCCGGCTCGAAGCGGGCGTCTTCTCCGTCACGCGCGCCGTCTCACTCGAACGGCTGCAGGCCCGTGACGTGGCGCTCGAATCGCCGCTGGCCGCGGTCGGCGGATATCCCCGCCAGGCGCTCACACCCAACGAGCTGGAGAGGGTGGTCCGCGGAATTGATGTCGAGGCGCGCATCGCAGGCCAGTACGCGGCCCTTGTCGGTGCAAGTGATCCCGGCGCCGATGAAACGCTGGTCGCGTTCGCCGAACGCAGGCGCTCCGAGGTTGGGGACCGGTGGCAGCCGCGAGTTGTCATGCGGCAGCCGGAAGTGGAAGGCGAGGGCCCGTGAAGGGCGGGCCGCCGGGCGCAGTTGTCACGGTGGGAACCTTCGACGGCGTGCACCGTGGCCACCGGCTCGTGCTCGCGCGCCTTGCACTGCGCGCGCGCGAGAGGGGACTGCGTGGCGTTCTCGTCACCTTCTCGCCGCATCCGCTCGAGATCGTGAACCCGGCCGCGGCACCAATGCTGCTCACGACAGGCGAGGAGAAGTCGGAGATTCTCGTCGAGACGCAGATCGACCGCGCGGTGATCCTTCCGTTCACGCCGGCGCTCGCGCGCT
The DNA here is from genome assembly GCA_035544915.1 of Gemmatimonadaceae bacterium. Lineage (GTDB taxonomy): Bacteria > Gemmatimonadota > Gemmatimonadetes > Gemmatimonadales > Gemmatimonadaceae > Fen-1231. The sequence goes on from DASZZO010000115.1 coordinate 27,046, forward strand.
ACGATGCCGAACAGTTTGTAGACGAGGTGCTGCTGGGCCGACTGGGAATGCGATCCCTTCTCATTGGTTACGACCATGGGCTGGGACGTGGACGGTCGGGCGACGCGGCAGTGCTGGAAGAGCTCGGGGCGAGCCGCGGCTTCGCCGTGGAGGTAGTGCCAGCAGTCCAGGCCCGCGACGGACGGCCGATTTCCTCTACGTCGATTCGACGCCAGGTCGCGGGGGGCGATCTCGCCCGCGCGACGGACGGGCTCGGACGGCCGTATTCGGTGAGCGGAGTGGTGGTTCCCGGAGCCGCTCGTGGGCGGCTGCTCGGTTTTCGCACGCTCAATCTCGCTGCGCCGCCGCTGCGCAAACTGTTGCCGCCCGAGGGGGTATACGCCGTGCGCGTGGTGACATCGAGCGGCTCGTTCGGCGGAATGCTCAATCTCGGGCCGCGTCCCACGTTCGGTGAGACGGCAACCACGCTTGAAGCCCACCTTTTCGACGCCGACGGCGACTGGTATGGCGCGCGCATTCGCGTGGAGTTCGTCGCGCGTGTCCGCGAGACGCGCAAGTTCCCAAGCGCGGAAGCCCTGATAGTTCAGCTTGGACACGACGAGGAGGTGGCGCGCGCCGTCATCGGCCGGGCGAGCGCCGGGATGTGAGCGCCCAACCCGTTGCCAGAGGCCAACATCGCTTGACCCACCTCCGCCCGAAGGGTACAATACTAGGCTTCTGTAAAATCGCGCCCAACTCCTCTTTGCCAGCTGCGGAATGTCGAACCTGAAGTACCGGTTGCTCACGATCGCAGCCCTGATTCTCGCGTCCGCGTGGGCGCTTTTTCCGCGGAACGTCATCGAGCGCAATCGGAACAAGGACGGCGCCTTTGTCTATGACACCGTCAAGCGGGTCCCCCTCAAGAAGGGGCTGGACCTTCAGGGCGGCATGCACCTCACGCTCGAGGTGGACGAATCGAAGGGCACGGTCGCTAACAAGGCCGACGCGCTGGACCGCGTGCTGAAGGTGGTGCGTACGCGCGTGGACCAGTTCGGCGTGTCGGAACCGGTGGTGCAGAAAGTCGGCACCGATCGCATCGTGGTCGAGCTGCCGGGCATCAGCGATCCTGCCAGGGCCACCGATATCGTGCAAAAGGCGGCCTATCTCCAGTTCCAGATTACCGACAAGACGGGCGCACTCGAGAAGGTCATCCCGCGCCTGGATGCCATCATCAGGGAAAAGAAGCTCGGCGGAACGGCGCCTGACGTCCGCGGCGACTCCGCGCGAACACCGGCGATCAAGTCGCTCTTCGCCGGCGCCGCGGATACCAGCAAGAAGAGCGCAAAGGATTCGACGGTTACGAATGGACCGTTCTCGCGGCTGCTGCAGCCCAGCCAGATTCCCGGCGAATTCTTCGTCGCGGTGAACAACCAGCCCGAGATTGACTCGTATCTCCAGAATCCCGATATCATCGCCGCTCTCCCCCCGGGAAAGGTTCTGCGATGGGGCGTGGATTCCCTGAGCGTCGGGAACCGCTGGATGCGCCAGCTCTATGTGCTCGACCGGAACCCGATCATCACGGGCGACGCGCTCACCGAT
>DASZZO010000116.1:0-11959 GCA_035544915.1 Gemmatimonadaceae bacterium
CCTTGATCCAGTCGGCGCCGTGGGCAATCTGATCGCGCGTCACGCGAATGACGTCCTCCGGGCCGTTCGCCTCCTCCGCCCCCTGGGCGGGGTCGAACGAAAAGTCCACGCGGCGCGGGGCGTAGCTTCCGGTGGCGACGATCGCCCTGGTGGTGACGATCATGCGCGGGCCTGGAATGATCCCTTCATTCACCGCCTGCTTGAGGCCCACATCGGCATAGCCGGCGCCCTCGGTGCCGAGGTCGCGAATGGTCGTCCAGCCCGCCATGAGCGTGTTGCGCAGATGATTGGTCGCGCGGGCGATGCGCACCGCGAGCGACTCCCGCATCACCTGGTCGTTCCACTGTGCCTCATCGTACGGATGGAGCAGGACGTGCGAGTGGTTCTCGATCAGCCCCGGCAGCAGCGTCGTGCCCGGCAGGTCGATGGTCGTGGCGCCGGCCGGCGTACCAACGTCCGCTGCGGCTCCCACCATGGCGATGTTGGTACCGCGGACGAGAACGGTCCAGCCCGCGTGCGGAGCGTCATCCAGGCCATTCCACACGGCAGCGGGCCTGAGGAGAACGAGGGAGTCCCGCGGTTGCGGCGTGACGGGGGAGCCCGCGCGGCCGCCGCGCTGGGCGAGGAGAGCGGTGGGCAGGAGCAGCGCGACGACAAAAGCGCGGAAACGCATGGAGAGCCTCACTGCAGGATGCGGATGCGGAACCTCAGCGAATCCTCGGCACATCGGTAACCCCACCCGAAACTACGAACGCCATGAAATCCGAACTCACGGTTTCCACGCGTGCCACCCGCGACACCGGTACGACGAATGTCCATCCGGCAAAGGCATAGGATTGCGGAAAGTAGACCACGACGCTCGCCGCCGCGCCGAGTGTGTCCGCCGATTCCTGCGTGATGTAGCCCAGGCCCTTGATCGCGCCGTCCGCCGTGAGTGAGACGATCACCGGCTTGTCGAACCGGCGCTTCTCGCCCACGAACGCATTGAGGAGATCCTTGGTGGAGGTGTACACGAGGCGCACGAAGGGGAGATGTGCAAGCACCTCCTCCAGGCTGGAGAGTACGGTCTTCGTCACCAGGGCGCTGCCGACGAAGCCCACCAGCGTAATGAGGGCCAGCGTCACGAGGAACCCCACGCCAGGAATCTTCAGTCCAAGCCAGCCGTCGATCTGCTTGAACACGGCATAGCACACCCATCCGGTGACTACGGCGGGAGCGGTGAGCACGAGGCCCTGCACGAAGTACCGGAACAGTCGCTTCATCGTCGGTCGGGAAAAGAAGGGCCGGGCCGCTCAGCGGCACGACGGAGGGGCACGTATTACGGACGGCGCCAGAGCCCCCTAAGATAACTCCAACCGTGCCGACGATGAGACTATCACGCCCAATCACCACGCTGCTGCGCGGCGCATTCGCCGTCGCGGCGCTGTTCGCCGCTCACCTTCCGGCGCAGGGCGTCAAGAAGCCGATCACCCAGGACACCTACGATCTCTGGAAAACGATCGCCGGGTCCACGCTTTCGCCCGATGGACAATGGGTGGCCTGGCAGCACTCACCGGTGGTCGGAGACGGCGAGGAGGTGCTGCGCAGTGCGAGGGTGCAGACGGAGTGGCGGTTTGCGCGTGGATTCACCGGACGGCCGCAGATGGTCCCGAACGCGGACTCGACCGCGCAGTTCAACCCGCCACCCGCGCAGTTCTCGGGCGATTCGAAATGGCTCGCATTCGTCACGTTCGCGCCGCGCGCGGAGTTCGGCGCGACGCGCGGGGGGCTTGCACGCGGCAATGTCACGCCGCGTAACTCGCTCACGCTCGTGAGCACCGCCGATGGGAAGGCGACCGTGATTCCCCACGTCCGTTCGTTCAAGTTTGCGCGTGATGGGGGCAGATACACGGCCTACCTGCTCGAGACTGACAGCACCACTGCCACCCCAGGCGGCGCCGGGCGCGCGGGCGGCGGTACAGGCGGCGGCCGCTCCGCCGGAAGGGGCGCTCCCGGCGGCGGCGGTGCGCCGGCCGAATCACCCGCGACGCTGGTGCTGCGCGATCTCTCCAGCGGCACCGAGACCCGGATCGACCAGGTCACGGCCTACATGTTCGATGACGCGGAGAAGGTGCTCGCCTACACGACGGGCGGAACGGCTGAAGGGGGCGGAAACGGCGCGTGGGTCCGCGAGCTCGCGAGCGGGCGCACGACAGCCCTCTCGCAGGGCAAGGGCAACTACCGCTCACTGGTGCTCGACAAGAAGGGTGCGCAAGCGGCCTTCGTGAGCGACCATGCCGACGCGGCGGCGGCGAGGCCGTCCTACGCGCTCTACATCGCCGTGCTCTCCGGCACCACGGGTCAGACCGCGCCGGCTGGGGCAACCGCGGTCGCTACGAGCGCGCAGTTTGACGGCGGCTATTTCGTCGCCGACCATGGACGCGTGGAGTTCACGCGCGACGGCAGTGCGGTGATCTTCGCGCTCGGCAAGCCCGTGCCGGACGCGGTGCCGGCCGACTCGCTCACGGACAAGGCCGTCTATGACCTGTGGCACTGGCAGGACCCGGTGATCAACTCCGTCCAGAAGCTGCAGGCTCCGCGCGACCGGAACCGCACGTACACCGCGATCTACCACACGACGCTGAAGAAGGCGCAGCGACTCGGCGACGACTCCATACCTACGGTAACGCTCTCGGAGAACGGCAAGACCGCACTTGCCCTCAACGCCACGGCCTATTCGATAGATGCCGGGTGGGGTGAGGGCGGCAGTGACGCGTGGATCATCGACGCGACGACGGGCGTTCGCACACTCGTCGCGAAACGCATGCGGAATGCGCCGGCGCTCTCTCCGGCCGGCAAGTTCGTGCTCTATTTCACCGAGGGCAACTGGCACTCGCGCAACGTCGCGACCGGAAAGACGGCCGACATCAGCTCCGCCACGAAGGCGACGTTTTTCGACGAGGAGACGCGCGACACAGAAGAGCCGCGCCCCTTCGGCATCGCCGGCTGGACGAAGGACGACGCGCGCGTTCTCGTGTACGACAAGTTCGATGTCTGGGAGCTCGACCCCGGTGGCACCGCCGCCCCCGTGAACCTCACCGGCGGAGCGGGCAAACAGCAGAACGTCACCTATCGCGTCGTCGACCTCGGGCGGGAGGACCCGGCGCTCGACCCCGCAAAGCCGCTGTTCCTCCGCGCGTTGAACAATGAGACGAAGGAGAGCGGATACTATCGCGACAAGTTCGGCGTGGCCGGCGTGCCCGAGCGGCTCATCGGCGGGCCCCGGAACTACAGCGGCCTTCAGAAGGCGCGCAAGGCCGATGCGTACATGATGACGCAGTCGACCTATAAGGAGTATCCGGACCTGTACGTCGGCTCGACCATCGGCGACGTCGCCAGGATTTCCAATGCCAATCCGCAGGAGAAGGAGTATCCTCGCGGGGACGTGGAGCTCGTGAGCTGGACGAGTGATGACGGTGTCGGGCTGCAGGGAATGCTGTTCAAGCCCGACGGCTTCGATCCGAACAAGAAGTACCCGATGGTGAGCTACTACTACGAGAAGCTCTCGGATGGCCTGCACAACTACGTCGCGCCGAGCGGGCGCAACATCATCAATCCGCTGGTCTATACATCACTCGGGTATCTGGTGTTCGAGCCCGACGTCGTGTACACCACGGGATATCCGGGACCGAGTGCGTACAAGTGCATCGTGTCGGGCGTCCAGTCGCTCATTCAGCGGGGTTTCGTGGACGCCAAACGCCTCGGCCTCAATGGCCAGTCCTGGGGCGGCTACGAGACGGCGTACATCGTGACGCAGACCAACATGTTCGCCGCGGCCGTGCCGAACGCCGCAGTGGTCAACATGACGAGCGCGTACGACGGCATTCGCTGGGAATCGGGCATCGCGCGGCAGGGGCAGTACGAGCACGGGCAGAGCCGCATTGGCGGATCGCTCTGGACGTATCCGGAACGCTACATCTCCAACTCGCCGCTGTTCCAGATGGACCGCGTCACCACGCCGATCTTCTGGATGGAGAACGACGCCGACGGCGCGGTGCCGTGGTATCAGGGCATCGAGTATTACCTCGCCCTGCGCCGGCTCAAGAAGGAAGCGTACATGGTGGTCTACAACGGCGAAGGACACAACCCGAGCAAGCGGGCCAACCAGAAGGACATCGACCTCAAGATGCAGCAGTTCTTCGCGAACAAGCTGCTCGGGGCTTCGCGTCCGGAGTGGATGGTGAAGGGCGTTCCGTTCCTCGAGAAGAATCGCGACCAGGTCAGGATGACGACGGCGGCGGCCCCATTGCCGGAGGAGAAGCGACCGTAGCGACACTCATCGTCCACCGAATGCTTTCGGGGGGACCGTCTTGAGGTACATATAGACGGCGCGAATCTCGTCGTCCGTCATCTCCTTGGTGCTCCCAATGGGCATGACGGGATTGATCGCCACGCCTTCCGGCTTCACGCCCTCGCGAAGCGCCTTGAAGAACTTCTCCTCCGTGTAGCGGCTGCCGATGCCCGCCGGCGTGAGGTTTGCGGCCGCCGGCCAATCGGGCGGGCCCGTGGGGATCTTGCCCCCCGACAGGCCCGGGCCGTGGCACCCCGTGCAGCCGCCGACATTCGCCAGGTAATGGCCGTATTCCATGGTTGCGGCGACGGGGATGGCGGGCGTCGGCGCGAGCGAGTGATCCACCGCATCAGCGTCGTACAATGGAAGCTTGTTGAGAGCCAGCAGCGCCCGCGCGACAGGACCGAGCGTCGAGGGCAACGGTACCTTGTCCACAGGCGGGACCGACTTCACATAGGCGATGATAGCGCCGAGGTCCTCGGCGCTGAGGTGCACGTACTCCACCGATGGCATCATCTTGAGCTTGCGGCCGTCTGGCGCCACTCCATGGCGAATCGCGCGAATCCAGTCTTCGTCCTTCAGCTGGCCTCCTACTCCTCCCGCGCCGCGCGTGAGGTTGAGCGATACCCACCGCCCCATGGGTGGCGCGTCAACCATGACCTGGCCCGCGAGGTCCTCGCCATGGCACACCGTGCATTTGGAGATCGCGCGGGCGAGATGCCTCCCACGGGCGATGGATTCCGAGTCAGTCGGAATGACGATCGATTCGGCGGCGATCATCACTTTCGTGTTCGCACGCTGTTCGCTGAGGGCGTACACCGCCCCGACGATGACGACAACCAGCAGGACCAGCCAACCCAGCGCGATACCGACTCGACGGCCCGCCGTGCTCATGGTGATCGACTCCATTAGGGGGGTGTCCGACATCTTACGCTCTGGCCCCCTGTCCGGCCAGCACCCTACATTCGTGCGATGCCGGCAGTCATCGAGACTCGCGCGCTCCGAAGCCTTTATCCCGTGCCGCCCCGCGGCGTGAGCGAGCGACGCCCCATCAGGCGCTTTGGGGGCATTCCTCAGGCGCGCGATCGGAGGAGCGCATGACTTGGCACCGTCGCATTGCACTGTCTGCGAGTATCATCGCGTTCGCGGCGGCTCACGTCGGCGCGCAGCCAACGGCCGGGGCAACAGGCCGGGTGCTGAACGACGTCGACGATAAGCCCCTGGGCGGCGCCGAAGTGTCGATGCCCGGGCTTGGACTGAGGTCGACGAGCGACTCGAGTGGCGCATTCCGCCTTGGCGGCGTGCCCGCTGGCAAGCAAATCGTGTGGGTCCGCAAGATCGGCTTCAACCCGATCTCCGCCGTGCTGACGTTCGTGGCTGAGGAAACGCTCGAATGCGACTTCATCCTCTTGCCGGCGACCACCCGACTGCCCGGGGTCGAGGTCAAGGGCGTGGCGCCCGTGTCACCCAAGCTCTCCGAGTTTGAGGAACGGCGAAAGGAAGGCTTCGGTCATTTTCTCACTGCGAGCCAGCTCGAGAAGATGGAAGGGCGGCGGATGGCCGAGATCATGGCGACGATTCCTGGCCCCAGGATCCTGCGGGGCACGACGAATGCGGCGTGGGTGGTGGGCGGTCGCGGGCCGGTGTCGGTCACCCGAAACGGAGGCGCGCTCAACGCAATGGACGTCGCCCGCGGCGCCAAACGCGGCCTCTGTTACTCAGCCGTGATACTCGACGGCATTTTCGTCTACCAGGGCCACGACGGCGAGTCGCTGTTCGACATCAACAGCATCCAGCCGGCGGAAATCGCGGGCTTGGAGGTCTACACGAGCACGGCGACCATTCCACCAAAGTACAACGGCACGCGCGCGACATGCGGGCTCGTCGTCGTGTGGACGAAGTGACGCGGCCTGCGGTCGCGCCGCCCGCAGCCACGATCTACTATTGAGTGTCATGAGCACCACCGCCACACCCGATCCGGCTGCGACGCCCGTCGCGCCCCCTGCGGCCGCGAATGGCGCCCCTGCGACACCCGCCTCTCCGCAAGTCCCGGTGCCATCCGGCGCGCACGACACGCCGAAGCACGGATGGACCACCGAGTCCGCGCGCGCCCTGTACCACGTTGAGGGCTGGGGTGATGGGTTCTTCGACGTCAACGAGCGGGGACATGTGGTCGTGCGTCCCGACAAGGAACGCGCCGACCGGTCGCTCGACCTGTACGAGCTGGCCTGCGACCTCGACGCGCAGGGCGTTACGCTCCCCGTGCTGCTCCGCTTCTCCGACATTCTCCGGTCGCGCATCGATGCGCTCAACGCGCGGTTCCAGACCGCGATGCAGGAGTTCGAGTATAGTGGCGGCTACACGACCGTTTACCCGATCAAGGTGAACCAGCAGCGGCACGTCGTCGAGGAGATCGTCGAGTTCGGCAAGGCGTCCGGCGTCGGTCTCGAATGCGGATCCAAGCCGGAGCTGCAGGCGGTGCTCGCGCTCTCGGAGAGCACGGATCACCTGATCGTCTGCAACGGATACAAGGACGAAGAGTTCATGCGCCTCGCGCTCATGGGCCAGCGGCTTGGCCACGAGGTGTACATCGTGATCGAACAGGTGAGCGAGCTCGATGTGCTGCTGCAGGCGGCTGAGCAGATGGGCGTGACTCCGCGCTGCGGCGTGCGCATCAAGCTTTCCACGGAGGGGAGCGGGCGCTGGGCGCAGAGCGGCGGCGAGAAGTCGAAGTTCGGCCTGAGCCCGGCACAGCTGATGCAGGTGGTCGAAAAGCTCACGGCCGCAGGACAGCTCGACATCGTCAAGCTGATCCATTGTCATCTGGGCTCGCAGATCACCGATATCCGTTTCATCAAGGCCGGGCTGCAGGAGCTGTCGCGGTACTACGCCGAACTGCGTGCGATGGGGCTCGACATCACGCACGTCGACGTGGGTGGCGGACTGGGTGTGGACTATGATGGCTCGCAGTCCACGGCGCAGGCGAGTGTCAACTATTCCCTCCAGGAGTACGCGAACGACATCGTGTACACGCTGGGGGAGGTATGCCGCGACATGGAGTTGCCCATGCCGCATATCATCAGCGAGTCGGGACGGGCACTCACGGCCCACCACGCGTTGCTGCTGGTGAGCGTGATCGATGTGGAGTCGGGTGCCGATCCGCAGGTGCCACTCCTCGGCGAGGACGATCATCCGCTGTTGCACGAGATGGCCGACGATCTCAAGAATGTCTCGCGAAAAAACGTATCGTTGCGACGGGTCCGCGAGATCTACCACGACGCGACGTTCGACAAGGAGCGCGCTCAGACGTTCTTCAACAGCGGGGTGCTCACGCTGCGCGGGCGCGCCTATGCGGAGCGTCTTTACCTCGGCACCATCAACCAGATTGCCCGCGTGGCGCAGAAGCACCGCGACAAGTTCGAGGACATCAGTGCCGATCTCGATGCCGCTCTGGTGGACCGGTATTTCTGCAACTTCTCGCTGTTCCAGTCGCTGCCCGACAGCTGGGCGATTGATCAGCTGTTTCCCATCATGCCGATCCACCGGCTGGACGAGGAGCCATCGCGACGCGGCACGCTCCAGGATGTGAGCTGCGATTCCGACGGAAAGATCGACCGCTTCATCGGCGGCCGGGATGGTGCCCCCAGCCTCGCCCTCCACCCGTTCCGCGACGACGGCGAGCCCTACATGCTCGGCATTTTCCTCACGGGAGCGTATCAGGAGATTCTCGGCGACCTCCACAACCTGTTCGGCGATACCAATGCCGTACATGTGCGGCTGAGCGAGCAGGGATACGAGGTGACCGATCTCGTGCACGGGGACACCGTCACGGAGGTGTTGAACTACGTGCAGTTCCGCGCCTCGGACCTGCTCACGACGTTCCGTCGCAAGGTGCAGGCCGCGACCACGATCTCGCGTGAGGAGGCCAACATGTTCATCGCGGAATACGTGGCAGGCCTCGAAGGCTACACCTACCTCGAGGGCGAAGCAGCGAAGTGACCGTCGCCTGGCGGGAGAGTCTGAGGTGACAGGATCACGCGGGCTGACCCGAAGCGTCCTCTCCAACTGGGGAGCGTTTGTCTTCTCGGCGGTCGTCAATCTGTTCTTGTCGCCCTACGTCGTGCGTTCCCTCGGGAATACCGCATATGGGGCGTGGGTACTGCTCGGCTCGATGGTCGGGTATCTCGGATTGCTCGATCTTGGCGTCCGGATTTCGGTCACGCGCTACATTGCGCGATTCAGGGCGTCGGGTGCGCATGAAAGCTCGCGGCGCGTGTATTCCTCGGCGCTGCTAATATTCTCACTCGCCGGCGCGCTAGCGATTCTTCTTTCGGGTGCGCTTGCGCTGATGCTCGGCAAGGGGGTGTTGCAGATCCCGCCGAATCTCGTGAGTATCGGCCAGGTTGTCGCCGTGCTTGGCGGTCTGAACGTCGCCGTCTCGCTCGTGAGCGGCGTCTTTGGCGGAGTCCTGATCGGGCTCGAACGATTCGACTACAGCAACGCGATCGAAATTGGCGTCGGTGCCGTCCGGGCGGTTGCCGTTGTGCTGGCTCTGCATTTCGGGTACGGCCTGATTATGCTGGCGCTGGTCCAGCTCGCCGCCACGCTGATTCGCGGCGGAGCAAACTACTACTTGGGCAACCGTTTGTATCCAGAACTCGGGCGCCCGACATGGAGATGGGACCCGGAATACCTCCGCCTCGTGTTCGCGTTCGGGATCTCCGCGTCATTCATACACGTGACGGGAGCGCTCATGGTCTACAGCGATTCGCTGGTGGTTGGAGCCCTTCTCCCGGTGGGCATGATCACCTACTTCGCGATAGCGGGAAACCTCTACGACTACTCCCGGTCGGTCCCCGGCGGCATTGCGCTGACGATCTCACCTCGACTTAGCGCGCTGGACGCGCGCGGAGATCGCCCGGTGCTGGGGGACACGCTTCTCTCCGCGGGGAGGCTGTCCACTCTGGTAACACTCCCGATAGCGGTCACATATATGGTCCGCGGTTCCTCGTTCGTCGGGCTCTGGATGGGGCCGACGTATGCGGACTTGTCAGGTCGTGTGCTCTGGGTACTCGCGCTCACCCTATGGACCACCGGCGGCTATCAGGTTGTATCAGCCGCGATGATCGGGCTCAACAAACACAAGGGACTCATTCCCATACTCATCGTTGAGGCGCTGGCCAATCTTGTGCTCAGTGTCATCTTGGTACGCATGTACGGTGTGGTCGGTACTGCTATAGGCACCGCTGTGCCACGCACAATAGTGTCGGCGATCGTCGGACCACTTTATGTGCGCCGCACCGTCGGGATCGCCTTGCATCGATTCTGGCTCTCGGTCTTCCTGCAGCCCGCACTCGCGATCATTCCTTTCGCCGCAGTGACTCTGGGAACGGAGCGCGTATTCCCAGCCCGCAACATCCTGACGTTTTTCCTCCAGGTCGCCGCCGCGTTGCCGTTTGCCGCATTGGGGGCGTGGTATATCTGCTTCTCTCCTTCCGAGCGCACTGCTTGGGCAACGATCCTCCGTATTCCGCTGCGGCAGGGAACTCGTCGCTGAGAGTCCCGTGGTCACGAAAGCAGCTGCTCGTACCGCTCGATTTGCATTCTTGCAAGACGCCCCAGGTCCCCGCGGCGGTCCCACGCACGATACCACTCCACGATCCACTCCAGCGCAGCCTCGAGTGAGAGCGCAGGATGCCAGCCGAGCGTGGCAGCCGCCTTCGACGCGTCGAGTCTGAGAGCATGAACCTCGGGGGGATGCACGTTGGTGTCCGTCACCCAGGATGCGTTGCCGCCCCATAACGACTTGACCCGGTCTGCGATCCATCGCACGGGCTTCGCGTCGCTCTCGATCGGACCGAAATTCCAGGCAGACGTGAAGCCGGTACCGTCCGCGGCAAGACGCTCCGCGAGCATGAGGTAGCCGCGCAGCGGCTCGAGCACGAATTGCCAGGGACGGATACCGTCCGGGCTGCGAACGGGGCACGGGCGGGATGACGCGAACGACCGAATGAGGTCCGGGATGATCCGGTCCGTCGTCCAGTCGCCGCCGCCAATGACATTTCCGGCGCGCACGCTGGCGAGCGCGACGCCCTGGGCCGGCGCTGCAGGGGGCGGGAAAAACGATTGCCGATAGGCGGTCGTGACCAGTTCCGCGCACGCCTTCGAGCTCGCGTAGGGATCGTCACCACCCATCGGATCGTCCTCACGGTACGCCGTGCCGGATTCTCGCGGCGCGTAGCATTTATCGCTGGTGACGTTTACCACGACGCAGCCGGCGCCGAGCCTGCGCACGGCCTCGAGCAGGTTCACAGTGCCCATGACATTCGTCGAGTACGTCTCGATCGGGTCGGCGTAGCCGCGCCTCACGACGGCTTGCGCCGCCATGTGAATGACGACCTCGGGCCGGCACTCCGCCACCGCTACAGCCAGCCGGGGAAAGTCGCGCACGTCGGCGATCACGTCGTGCAGTCCCGCGCTGACTCGGGCCTGCTCGTACAGATTCGGCTGGGTCGCCGGCTGGAGCGCGTAGCCAGTCACCTTCGCACCAAGGGCATCGAGCCAGAGGGCGAGCCAGCTTCCCTTGAAGCCGGTGTGACCAGTCAGAAACACGCGACGGCCGCGCCAGTAGGACGGGTTCGGGGCAGCGCGCATCCGGAACACTACGCACGAGCGAAACAGAAGGTAAGTTCTCATGTCGCGCCGGACCGGGCGACCAACCCCCATGTAAGGACCAACCCGGAAGATGACGCTGTTCGGGGTGCTCGCCGCCATAATCCTCGCCACCAAGCTGCTCGGCGAGATCGCACGCCGGCTCGGTCAACCGACCGTAATGGGTGAACTGCTCGCGGGCACGATCCTCGGGGCAGGCGCACTCGGTGTGGTCGATGCGCACGATCCGGTGTTGAAGACGTTCGCCGACATCGGCGTGCTGGTGCTGCTCTTCCAGATCGGGCTGCACACGGATCTCCGGTCTCTCCGTCGCGTGGCCGGGTCAGCTCTCATGGTGGCGGCGGTGGGCATCGCGCTGCCGTTCGTTGGCGGCGTACTAGCCGCACGCGTCCTCGGGTTCGCGACACTTCCCTCGCTGGTAGCCGGCGCGGCACTCGCCGCGACATCGGTGACCATCTCGGCGCGTTTGCTGCGCGATCTCGGACGACTGCAGACGGTGGAGGGGCATGTCGTGCTGGGTGCAGCCATCGCCGACGACGTTGCGGGCCTGGTCATGCTTTCCGTCATTGCAGCGATTGTGGCGGGCGCCAGCGTCAGGCCGCTCGCCGTGGCGAGAAGCAGCGCGGTGGCAGTCGGGTTCATCGCCGTGGCGCTCGCGATGGGAAGCGTCGCGATTCCGCCTCTTTTTCGAGCCGTGGAACGCATTCGGATCACCGGCACGCTCGGGCTCGTCGCATTTGCGTTTGCCCTGCTGCTGGCCCTGCTCGCGACGCGCGCGATGACGGGCGGATCGGCCATGATTCTCGGCGCTTTCACGGCCGGCGTGATCCTGCATCCGACCCGGCAGCGCAGCGAGATTGCGGCAAGCATCACGTCGCTCGGGCAGTTCTTTGTGCCGATCTTCTTCGCGACCGTGGGCGCAAGCGTGGACGTTCCCGCACTCGCCACATGGCCCGT
>DASZZO010000117.1:0-10721 GCA_035544915.1 Gemmatimonadaceae bacterium
GCGACGAGGCTCTCGTTCGATGGCGCCACAAACGAGGCATTCGTCGCGGACGGCGCGCGCAACCGCCGTGTGGCGGTCATTGACATGAACACGGGCGCCGTCAAGCGGTTCTGGGGTGCCTACGGCAACAAGCCCGACGACGCCGCCCTCCCGTCGTACGCTCCGGATGCGTCGCCGGCAAAACAGTTCGGTAACCCCGTGCATTGTGCCGGTCTCAGCAAGGATGGTCAGCTCTACGTCTGTGACCGCGCGAACGACCGCATTCAGGTTCTTCGCAAGGACGGCACCTTCGTGAGGGAGAAAACGATTGCCCCGCGAACGCTGGGCGACGGATCGGTCTGGGACATCGCCTTCTCGCCAGATGCGCAGCAGAGGTACCTGTACGTGGCAGATGGCATGAACATGCGCGTGTACGTGCTCGACCGGGCCTCGCTGGACGTGCTCACGAGCTTTGGCGATGGCGGGCGCCAGCCCGGTCAGTTCTACGGCGTTCACAGCATCGCGACCGACTCGCGGGGCAACATCTATACGGGTGAGACCTACGAGGGAAAGCGGCTGCAGAAGTTCCTCTTCAAGGGCATCGCGCCGGTGAGCAACGTGAACGCGGGCGTCGTGTGGCCCGCGGCCGGAGCAAAGCCATGACGCGCACCGGCAAGGTCTTTCTGGCGTCTGGGCTCGCCGCTTCGATCGTCGCGCTCGGCGCCGGGCAGCGGGTACTCGAGGCCGCGGCCCGGATGCGCGCGGTGCAAGCGCCCACGTTCGAGGTGGACCCGCTCTGGCCCAAGCCGCTGGCCAACCATTGGGTGCTCGGCAACGTGATCGGAGTCGGCATAGACGATCGCGATCACGTGTTCATCGTGCACCGCAATGACACGTTCGACGCGCAGAAGGAGATCGGCGCGGCCGCGAATCCGCCCACCAGCGAGTGCTGCGTGCCGGCGCCACCCGTACTGGAATTCGATCCGGCGGGGAATCTCGTCGCGTCATGGGGTGGGCCGCCCAGGGACAATTCGTATGTATGGCCAACGTCGAACCACGGCATCGCGGTGGACGACAAGGGCAACATCTGGATCGGCGGGAACGGCGGAGGAAATGCGGCGACAGGCCAGGGCCCCGATTCGCACATCCTCAAGTTCACCCACGATGGAAAGTTCCTGCAGCAGATCGGCGTGCCCGGCCAGCCCATGAACAGCAATGCCACCGACCACTTTGGCCGCGTTGCCAAGATCTCATTCGACGTGACGGCCGGTGAAGCCTTTGTCGCCGATGGCTACGCGAACCATCGCGTCGCCGTGCTCGACATGAAGACGGGCGCGGTGAAGCGGTTCTGGGGTGCATACGGCCACGTGCCAAGTGACTCGAACCTCGGCCCCTACAACCCGGACGCGCCGCTGGCCCAGCAGTTTCGCACCCCAGTGCACTGCGCCGAGCCGTCCAACGACGGACTCGTGTACGTATGCGATCGCCCGAACGACCGCATTCAGGTCTTCAAGAAGGACGGATCGTTCGTGAAGGAGCAGATCATCGCGCCACGCACGCTCGGCGACGGGTCGGTGTGGGACATCGCGTTCTCAAAGGATCGCGCGCAGCAATACATCTACCTGGCCGACGGAAAGAACGAGCACGTCTACGTCATGAACCGGCAGTCACTCGAAATCCTCACGATGTTCGGCGGCGGCGGCCGGCAGCCCGGCCAGTGGTTCGCAGTGCACAGCATCGCCACGGACTCAAAGGGCAACATTTACACCACCGAGACCTACGAGGGAAAGCGGCTGCAGAAGTTCGTATACAAGGGGATGGCAACGGTCGCGAACAGGAACCAGGGCGTCGTCTGGCCCAAACGGTAGGCCTACAATTTCAGGAGGCGAAAATGTCTCTTCGTATCAATGACACAGCGCCGGATTTCACCGCGGAAACGACCCAGGGCAAGATCAGATTCCACGAATGGATGGGCGACGGCTGGGCCATTCTCTTCTCCCACCCGAAGGATTTCACACCTGTCTGCACCACGGAGCTCGGCTACATGGCGGGGCTTCAGCCCGAGTTCGCCAAGCGAGGCTGCAAGATTGTCGGGCTGAGCGTGGACCCCGTGGACAAGCACGGCAAGTGGGCCATGGACATCGAGGAGACTCAGGGGCATAAGGTGACCTTCCCGATGATCGGTGACCCGAAGCTCGAAGTCGCGAAGCTCTATGACATGCTCCCGGCGGCCAGTGGAGATAGCTCCGAGGGCCGCACTGCGGCCGACAACGCCACGGTCCGCACGGTTTTCATCGTCGGTCCGGACAAGAAGATCAAACTGATGCTCAGTTACCCGATGAGCACCGGCCGCAATTTCGATGAAGTGCTGCGGGTGCTCGATTCGATGCAGTTGACGGCCAGGCACAAAGTCGCCACACCGGTCAACTGGAAGCACGGCGAAGACGTCATTATCGTGCCCGCGGTGTCGGACGAAGAGGCAAGGCAGAAATTCCCCGGCGGCTGGAAAGCGCCCAAGCCGTATCTGCGAATCGTGAGTCAGCCGCGGTAGCGCCAGCGAGGAACGCCCGCCGGCGCTGCACCTTACAGCGGCTCAACCGCTCCGGTCTCGACGTTCATCACCGGCATTCCTCGGATAGCCGCCATCCGGCCGGCGCGGTCCAGGTAGTCGAGCTTGCCCTGCGCGTCGCGACTCTGCCGCGCGAGCGAACCATGGTACGCGGCGCGCACGGGCAGGGCGTCGAGGCCGTTGCCAAGCAGGTCCTCGCGGACGAAAAAGGCGTTCGTTCCTGAGCTCTCGGTGGCGACGAGCGCCAATCCCTTTCGCGTGGCGGCGGCGGCGATTGCGCCCAGCGACGCGCCGAAATACAGCGCGGAAGAGTGCGCACGCACGCGCGAAAACTGCGCATCATAGGGCACGGTGATCAGGCGGTCCGCTCCGAAGAGCGCATTGTACTCGACTATCAGAATGCGCGGGCGCACCGCCTCGATCGCCTCGAGAACCCAGTAGTCCATCCCATCCACGTCGATGGACAGGATCCCGAGGTCTTGCGCGAATCCGCTGGCGCCCAGCAGGTCGTTCACGTTCTCGCGCGTGACGAACGCACATCGCGCCCTGAGGTCGTATCTCCAGAACTGCTCCCATTTCCGCAGTTTCTCGACCTGGCGCGCGGAGCCGTCCAGCACGTAGCCGCGCCAGTTGTCGTTCATCATCAGGAACCGGCAGTTCGCCTCGGAGAAATCCTCCACGCCGAACTCGATGAACGTATGGTGCTTCACGGGGAGGTGGCGCACGAGCCGTTGAATGATGCCGTCCTCCCCGAACTGCGAGAACACCTCGAACTCGCAGTCGTTCAGGCGCGACACCGGTTTGGAGGCGTTGAGTTCCGAGAGGATGCGTCCCTGATTCAGCTGGATTGCCGTCAGGTCTCGCAGCACGCGCGAGGGAAGCAGAAGCCGGCGCAGGCGTTCCTTCAGGGACGACGCCATCCGCGCTAGTCGAACTCGCGTTTTGGCGGGACCTGCTCCGGTCCAACGCGCCCCGCGACGATATCCGCCTTGTAGTAGTTCTCGCTCTTCATCTTCGCGCCTGCCAACCGCCGCATCATCGCCAGCTGGCCCACGTGCGTCAGTGCATCGGCCACCGGGCCCTGAAAGAGCTTCTCCACCGGCTGGAGCAGCGGCTTGTCGCTCGCGAGATAGTCGTCGAACCGTCGCAGCGCGGCGTGGAACCGTTCGACCTCACGGTCCCATTCAAGCGGCACTGAATCCTTCCACACGTGCTCGCCCCGGGCCAGCTGCAACGCCCAGTCGAAGAGGTCGCCCATGTGCGTGAGGATATGCGCGGGTGTTCTGGGCGAGTCGCCTGTGATGAAGTGTGCGAAACTCGGCGGCGCACCGCGCACCGCCTTGCCACCGCGATAGGCAACCGTCGCAACCGTATGTCGAAGAAGCTGTCTCGTGGGATCCATAGCCCTGGAGATCGTCAGTGTGCGCGCTGCACTCGAACGGGCACACCGCTGAACCCGGCGTTGCCCGTCAGCACATCTACCCGGGCATCATCGGTGAGATCGTTGACGCTCGCCCCGGCATGCTCGTTTGCCACGGTCAGTCGCACGCCGTTGCGGCCGGGCCCCCACCCGTGCGGAATGCTCACGACCCCCGGCATGACATCGTCCGTCGTTTCGAGTTCAAGCTCGATCTCGCCCACACGCGACGAGACGCGAACCCGATCGCCGTCCACCAGTCCACGCCCTGCGGCGTCGGAGAGGTGCATCAGCGCGGTACACTGCCGTTTGCCGCGCACCAGGCGGGCGTAGTTGTGCATCCACGAGTTGTTCGACCGGAGCTCACGTCGGCCAATAAGGGCCAGTTCACCGTTACGATCGGCCGACATCCGGTGGAGGGCCGCGTCGAGTCGTGGAAGGTCTCGCGTGAACTCCTCGGGGGCGAGACGCACACGCTTGTCCGGTGTACGCAGACGCGCGGGCAGTCGTGATGCGAGCGGGCCAAGGTCCACACCGTGCGGTTCGCGTTCCAGCGTGCGCAACGAGAGTCCCGATGAACCGCCCTTGAGGGCGCGGTCGAGCAGCCCGCGCAAGCCAACTCGCCTGGCGATGAACGCAGTCCATCTCGCACGGAGCCGGCGCAGCAGGCCTCCATCGGCCATTCGCGTCGTGAGCTCGAGGAGAATCTCCCAGTCATGCTTCGCGCCGGCCGATTTAGGGAAGATGGCCGGCGAAAACTTCGCCGTGTTGCGCACCGCGAGCGCGTGGAAGAGCAGGTCGTAATGGTCGCGTTCCAGTGCCGCGGTGGGCGGCAGGATCACATGTGCGTGCCGCGTTGTTTCGTTGATGTAGAAATCGATGGCTGCATAGAAGTCGAGCCCCTGAAGGGCGCGCTCGAGCCGCATTCCATTCGGCGTGGAGAGAACTGGATTCCCCGCGTGCGTCACCAGCGCCCGCACCTGACCCGGCCCCGCGGTATCCATCTCCTCTGCCAGCGCCGACACCGGAAGTTCGCCCGCGAACTCCGGGAGCCCGCGCACACGGCTCTTCCAGCGGCCAAAGCGTGCGCCGGAATAGAAGCCGGACCGAATGGGGTCCACCGCAGGCCGCGTGAACATTGCGCCACCGCGTTCATCGAGTCGTCCGGCGACGGCATTCAGCGCGGTAATGAGCCAGCAGGCGAGTCCGCCGAACTCCTGTGTGGAGACGCCCACACGGCCGTACGCCACGGCGCGTGGCGCCGCGGCGAAATCCCGGGCAAGCTCCCGAATGGTCTCCGCGTTCATGCTCGTCGCACGGACCACCTGCTCGGGGGGGTAGCGGGCCGCTATCTCTTGCAGTCGAGCGAGCCCGTCGGTGAACACGGCCGTCCGTGACGGCCGTGTGAGCCGTTCCTCGAACAGCACGTGCAGCATGGCCAGCAGCAGGAAGGCATCCGCGCCTGGCCGGATGAAATGATGCGCATCCGCGAGCGCCGCTGTTTCCGTGCGTCGCGGGTCTACCAGTACAACGCGCCCTCCGCGCCTCCGAATCTCCTTCAGCCGCCTGGCCACATCAGGCGCCGTCATCAGGCTGCCATTCGACACCGCGGGATTAGCGCCAATGATCAACAGGTGGTCCGCATGGTCAAGATCGGGTATCGGAATCAGCAGCGGATGCCCGAACATCCAGAGCGCCGCCAGATGGTGCGGGAGCTGGTCGACCGATGTCGCGGAGAAGCGATTCTTCGTGCGAAGCGACCGAACGAAGCCGCGCACAAAGAGTATCGCTCCCAATGAATGCACGGTCGGGTTGCCAAGATAGGCAGCCACGGAATCGCGCCCGTATCGCGCCTGACACGCCTTGAGCTCGCGTGCCACGAGCGTGAACGCCTCGTCCCACCCGATCTCCTGCCATTCGGTTCCCACGCGCTTCACGGGACGCCGCTGGCGGTCCGGATCTTCCTGCAGGTCCTTCAGGGCCACGGCCTTTGGACACACGTGGCCGCGGCTGAACATGTCTTCTTCGTCACCCCGGACGGACGTGACCGTGCCGCCGTCGGTTTCGACGACGATACCACACATCGCTTCGCAGAGGGGGCAGGTTGCGAACCGGCGTTCGATCGTCACCGGGTATTGGTCAGGCGTTTGGAGCGTGCCACGGGCGTCGCAGTTCACTCCTTGTACAACATGCCGCCCACGTATCCGGCGATGAGCATCCCGACCAGCGTGCAGATGCTGCTCGTGGCGACCAGTTGGCCCGGATACAACCCCTGAAGCACCATCTGACACCCGAACGTCGCGGAAATGACCCACACGCCAAGGCTCGCCTTGGCCGCCGTGCCTGCGCCAGCGCCGAAGCGCGGCCGCATGGCCGCATAGAACCACACGATCAGGAGGGAGAAGATGAAATCACCCACGACGTATCCCGCGATCGCCGTCGGCGCCATGGCATTTGTGCCGAGCTTGCTGGCGGCCGCGTTCCACTGCGGCGCAAGCCACACGCCGTTCACGAGATAGTCGATCACGTTGAGCACGAGCCCCGCGACGAGACCGCCGAGTATCACCCTCCCAGCGTTGATTCTGGACATGCCGATCTCCGTGTGTTCGGGTGGAAGTACCTAGGGAGCGTTGATCCTCTTCCTCACCAATTCCAGCATCGTGGTTTCCAGTGCGCCGCTGCTGGCGCAAACGACGGGGTCCTTCGAATTGCCCTGCATGTCCTGGGCGCCGGCGAGCATCGCCACCCGCGTTTGCGTCTTGTTCGACATGCTCACGCGATCGAGCAGGGCCACCACCGCGATGTAAATGCGCCAGTTGTCCGCGTTGGGGCCTGTGATGCCGGCGCCGCAGTTGAGCCATCGCGAGAGCGGCGAGCCCGCCAGGCTGACCCTCTTCGTGAGCGTGAGATTGCCGACAACCCCGCGTGCAGAATCGCGCGTGTCGAGAGGGATCTTCAGCTCGTCAAATGCCGCGATCACCGCGGTGTAAACCTTCCCGTACGGCGCGTCGAGCTCCTCCGGCACCGTCACCGTGTCGAGCGCCACCTGAGTGGTAAAGCCCGGCAGCCACACTCGCGCTCGCAGGATTTGCCCCTGCAGCACCGCCGCGGGCACGACGAGTGCGAAGATCAGGATCGCTTGCCGCATAGGTAGTCCTGTCATGGCTCCATGGCGCCTTCCCAAGGACCGGGGGCCCTGAGCGGCACTTCCTTGCGTTTCACTTCACTGCGGTACTCGCGAAAACCCCGGGCGAGGTAATTCCCGAGCGCCCTGGGGTGATCAAGGGTGCACGTATCGAGGATCACCCGCGAGGCCCCCCTCGCCCACGCGCGTGTCACCGCCTCCGTGAGCACGTGCGCGCCAAGCCCGCGACCGACGAACGCGGGGAGCAGTCCGCAGTACTTTATCTCGCCGTCCCCATTCGCGTGCTGCAGCAGCTCGCAGTACCCCGCAGGTATGCCGTCGACGGATAGCACCCATGTTTCGAGATCCGCCCGCTCCGCCCATTTCGCCCACTGCGCCAATGTCCAGGGCCGTCGCTCGAGCCAGAACCATTGACCGCCGATGGCGGCGTAGAAGAATCGATTCAGCTCCGGCATCGCGGGGGGCACGCGGGTGAACGCCACCCCGTCGTGCGTTGACCGTTTCGCCCGAAGGTCGCCGGGCGCCGTCATTTCGAGATAGTGGATGGTGACATCAGTGAGAGGCATTCGGAGCAAGGCTAGCGCAGACGCTTCGATACGATCTCCATAAGCCTCGCCTCCATTACTCCAGTACTGGCACACTGCACCCCTTGCCGGGTCGCGCTCGCAATGGGTTCTCCGCCCCCGATGAACCCGATCCGGACTTGGGTATGCGTTGCGTCGGTCGAATCGAGCAGCGCCAGGAATACGAGAGAGACCCGGAAGGTGTCGGCGTTGAGTCCCATGGTGCTGGACCCGCAGTCGACGAGACGCGAGAGGCGATATCCCCCGAAACCTGCGACGGCTTTGATATTCTGGTTGCCCAGGACCGCTCCGTGACCCTCGTCCACACTGAGCGGCACCTGGAGGTCGTCGAACGCCGCCTTGACGGCGCCATATGCCCTGGCCAGCGGTGCGTCGACTGCGAAGGTCGAGGTCACGTCTTCGATTGGAAACGGATCCGCGTAGCCCGGCAGCCTGATCCTTGCTCGGGACGACTGCGCCTGGAGGACCGAGGCGACACATAGCGCGGCGAGTGCCAGACTGTGCATTTGACATTCTCCTGGCGCCCAGGTGTGTTTGCCTGCGGACTCCATAGATACTACAGGAACTTGCGAGAAGCGCGAGGGAACCGGACTTGAGGGCGATCGCATGACCAGACGCCTGTACTACACGGATTCGTATCTGACCGACTTTTCGGCGACCGTGCTCTCGGTCGACGGGCGTCGCGTCTACCTCGACTCCACTTCGTTCTATCCCACCAGCGGCGGCCAGCCCCATGACGTCGGTGTGCTCGGCGGCGAGCAGGTCGTGGATGTGGTCGACGAAGAGTCTCGCATAGCCCATGTACTCGCCGGGGCTCCGGCCTACTCGGCCAACGCCGAAGTGCGCGGCAAGGTGGACTGGCGCCGCCGGTTCGACCACATGCAGCAACACACGGGGCAGCATCTGCTCTCCGCCCTGTTCGAGGAAATGTTCGGGCATCCGACAGTCAGCGTGCATTTTGGCGATGTATCATCGACCCTCGATCTCGACGTCGAGACGCTCGGGCGGGACGGTGTGGCCGAGGTCGAGCGCCGCGCAAACCAGACGATGCTCGACAACCGCACGGTACAGGTTGGGTTTGAGGATGCAGCCACGGCAGCCGGACTGCGCAAACCGCCGGAACGCGAGGGTAAAATCCGCGTGGTGACGATCGATGGACTCGACCGCAGCGCGTGCGGCGGCACGCACGTGCGTTCGACGGGCGAGATCGGTCCCGTGGTGATCCGGCGCGTCGAGAAGCAGAAAAAACTCTCCAGGGTGGAGTTCCTCTGCGGCTGGCGGGCGCTCGGCCGCTCACGCGCGGATCTCGACGCGCTCACACGGATGGCGGCGTCCATGTCGGCCTCCATGGACGAGCTGCCCTCCCTGGTAGAGACCCAGGCGCAAAAACTGCGGGCAGCCGATTCCGAGCTTCGGAAACTCGGCGAAGCGGTGGCAGCATATCACGCACACGATCTCTACAACGCGGCGGTGCCGGACCCGTCCGGCTTGCGACGCCTCATCGATCGGTCGTCTCCCATGGCAGAGTTGCGGATTCTGGCGCTGGCAGCCTCCCGGCTACCGCGAGCACTGTTCATCGGTACAACCGCTTCCCCACCGGCTGTGGTCCTTGCGGCCTCGGAAGACAGCGGGGTGAACGCAGGAACCGTGCTCAGAGCGGCGCTCGACAAGCACGGCGGTCGCGGCGGCGGATCGCCGCGCGTCGCTCAAGGCACTGTCGGTGATGTCGCGTCGCTCGAGGCGCTCGTGTCGGAGCTGTGCACGGCTGTCTAGTCCAGCACTACTTTGCCAGATTCTGCCCTCTCCTTGTTCGCGCTACGCGCTCGCTCTAATCGAGCGCGGCGGGCGCGCGCCGTTCATCCCCGCCCGCAACGAATCTGGCGAAGGAGTGCGAGTCGGCAACACCCTGCGCGCAACTCGATCAGCGGCATTGCTCGAGGAGGCGTCTCGGGGCCTGCGCGGCGGGGAGGAGGGCGCGCGCCGCCGCCGCATGAACCCGCGCTCTCGTGCATTGCCCGCGCGCCGCGTATGCGTCCGCCGCACGCATCCGCACGCGGTACGATCCCGGGTCGTAGTTCGCGGCCTTTTCGTGAGCAGCCACCGTGCCCATGGTGGAGAGGCGCATTGCCTCAATACGACCCATGGTCGCAACAGACGCCCACGCCCCGGCTGCGCCCACCACGGCGAGTGCTGCCCAGCGCCTGCCGCCTGACAGCGTCACCGAGCGAACCTCGCGCCGCGCGGGCAGGAGAGCGCCCGCCACGGCCCACACAATGAGCGTTGGCGTGGGCAGGAGCAGGACCGCGTCGAATGCGCCTTCCACCATCGCCAAACCGAGCGCCGCGCCGCCAGCCACCACGGCGAGGCGCACAGGCGCTGGTTGCGATGAGTCATATCGGACGGCAAGCGCGCCGCCCAGCAGCCACAACATCGCGCCAGCGAGTGCAATCAGAGCCGGCACGCCGCGTTCGGACAGCGCCGCCATCCAATCGCTGCTCGGCCACGGATTGGCGGTCATCCCCGCGCCTTCGACCAGCGACGGATCGTCGGCCGGGGCGTACCGCGGATAGGCCACCGGCCAGTTTCCAGGTCCCACGCCGAGGACAGGGTGCGCGAGCGCCATTTTCGCAGTGTTGCCGTACTGCATGACCCGCCCCCGTCCACTGCCCTCGCGATAGTTCACCACGCCGACCACTGACTCGAGATAGGGGCTGTCGCTCCGCCAGTCGAGCGCATTCGGGACCACAAGCGCGAGTGCGATGGCCGCCGCAGCCGCCATGATGGCCGTGGCGAGGCGCCGCTTCGCACCGGGCACGTCGATGAGCGCCGGACCTCGGACCGCGACGAGAAGTGCTGCCCCGGCGCTCACGAACAGGGCGAGCCACGCCGCCCGGGTACGCGAAAGAACCAGAGCGCCGGCACACGCGGCGAGCGAGAGTGTCCAGAGGAATGCGCTCAGCTTGCCACGGGCGGTGGCGATGCAGAACAGCAGCAGCGGCACGCCGATGGCTGCAAGATGCGCCATGA
>DASZZO010000118.1:0-1658 GCA_035544915.1 Gemmatimonadaceae bacterium
CGCAGCACACGCGAGGGTTGGCACGCTAACAACGAACGCGCAGTCTCAAGGGCACACCACGTGACGCTCCTATGTGCAAGCGGTGTTTGAAAAAGGACGATCGTGGTGATAGTCTCTCCGTTAGGGTTAGGAGAGCGGGCCACGGCCTTCGGGTTGCGGTCCGTTTCTCATATCGGCGCTGTCTCATCACGCGGCGACCTGCAGCGGCGCTGCGACCGACGGACTGTGGCATTCGACCCAGAGCCGCCACAAGGCTCGGGCGATGTAACGGCGAAGAGCACGATGGGCTTCCCGCCTCGTCTTCCCTTGCGACATTCGCCTCGCGAGATAGGCGCGCGCCTCCGGCGAGTGATGCGCCTGCGTCAGCACGATCCAATAGATCACGGAGTTCAATCGCCGGTTTCCGCTCCGGCTCAGTCGGTGCCTGACACGCAAGCCAGATGAGGCCTCGAGTGGCGCCACGCCGGCATATGCGGCGAGCTGCGCGTCACTCGCAAAGCGTTGGCCTGGGCCCAAGAGACCCGCCAGGACGCCTGCCGTGAGCGCGTTCACGCCACAGAGGCGCATGAGGGAAGGAAATCGGACCGCGGCGAGCTGCTTGATCTGCACGCTGACGTCGTCGATGTGGTGCTTCACCAGTTCGAGCCGAACCGCCAGCCGACGTACAGCTGCAGCTCGATGCTCCTGAAGCGCAACCTTGTCCGGCGCCGTGTACCGCGAGAGCGCTCCAAGCGAGCGGCGTGTGGTCAGGCGACCGATCTGTCCTTTGTATTCGGGATCGACCTGCAGGAGCAGATGGTGGATCTGATTTCGGATGCGGCTCGATTCCCGGACGAGCTCGTCGCGCTCCGTCGTCAGTACGGCCAGGACAGAGGACTCGTCATCGGGTTGGACGCGCGGCAGGGCAGATCCTTCCATGCGTACCGTTCTCGCAACCGCCGTCGCATCCAGCGCGTCCGTCTTCTCGCCCTTCCGTGCACTTCTCCGACCGCTGGCGGTCCACCGCGAGTTCACCTCGAACACAGTCTCACCCAGGTCCACGAGTCGCTGCGAAAGGCCTCGCCCATATCCGCCGGCGCCCTCGACCCCCCACTGGCGGTCGTCCCCTAGCGCCGTCGCCCAGCGATGAAGCTCATCCCACGCCGCGCGCGTGTTCGGCCCGCGCCACTGTGCTACCTCGCGTCCCGCATCGTCCACGGCGACGGCGGCGTGCACCTGCTTGTGTGCGTCTACTCCAATGGTGATCACGTATACCTCCTGCACTACGACGGCCGACGGCTGGGTCGACTGGCCTCTCTCGGGTCAAGGGACCGGCTCCTATCAGGTCAGACCCAGGGCACTTGGCAGGCTCGGCGACAAGTCACATACAGGGCACGAAGACCGGGTCATTAGTCGGGTCAACCGAGCCCACCAAGTGCGCGCTACGTTAGCAGCACAGGAGAGAAACTTACAGAGAGGTCATGGTGCGGGTCCGGAGTTCGGTCATGATCGATGACAAAGCACTCAACACGTTGCTAGACGAACTCACGGCCTCGACGATCCCGAGGGGCGCTCTGCACGAGCTGTTGTCGCGAGCATGGGGCCGCACCTACGCGGCATCGAATCAAACTCACCATTGACAGTCCGAAGCTTTCGCGCGGATAATCGCCTCACGGAAG
>DASZZO010000119.1:0-31526 GCA_035544915.1 Gemmatimonadaceae bacterium
GGGTTCATGTCCGGCTTGAAATAGCGCTGGAATACCTGTCGCTCTCCGGCTGCCAGCGGCACAGTGCGCGCGAAATATACGAACGAGCCGTCATCGAGTGGAGTGGACACACCGGGCCGCTCAGCTCCTCCGTTTTCAGAATACGACTGGCGGTCGGGAAAGATCTCATAGGTCGTCTCGCGATGATAGCCACCTTCGTGCACTCTCTGCACGTGCCGCAGCGAAACGAGCGACGCCGTGTCGACCCAGCTCTCATAGGAGTCGTCCACCCGGAACCCGGGAATTCCGCCCGTCACCGCGAAGACGATGTGATACGCCGCGCGGCCCCTGATCCTGTCGACGCCCGTGATCTCCATGCGCCCAGAACCGACTTTTATGGAGCGGAACTTCAGATCGTAGACCGATTGTTCGCCTACCCCGAATGGCACATCTGCCCGCAGGGAGGGGAGGGCGTTCCGCGGTACTCGGGCGGCGAACGGCTGCCCTCCAACGCCAGCCAGCGCCAGGCTGGATGGCAGCGTGATCAGGAGATCATGAAAGATTCGCTTCATCGTCGCCTCCTCCCGCGTGTGCGGCGGTCAGCGAGGCGGGACGCTCGTCGCGAGCACCCAGACGATCATCGCCGCCAGCACGACCAGCGCGCCAAGTACGATCTTCACGTGCAGCCGCTTCAATCCGTGCGACATGCTTCTCCTGTCACGCTTCTGTCTTTCCGTCACGCTTCCGTCTTTCAGACAGCCCTTCGTGCGCGTACCGTTTCGGAAAGAACGTCCAGGTTGTACCCCCGATCGAAGGCACCTGGAGTCGTACCCCCGATCGAAGGCATGTGGATGTGTAGCGCTCCCAGAGCGAGCGGGCCATCGCACCAAAGGATTACTCTCCTGAAGCGCTAGTCCTGTCGCGACACCTGCATGGGCATAATCCGTAGAGCGCCGAGCGCTGGCACAACGCTGGCGATCATTTCGCCGGGCAGTTGCTCACGCAAGTCAACATGGTCAGCTCGGTCAACGATGTCTCTTCGACGAGCTCTGGTGCCTGGAACTCTTTTTTGGTCTCCATTTGTGCTCCCCTCGGGTGATGGGTCAGTTGACTCTACGGGTGCCCATCGTAGCATGGAGCGTGCCGAGTCCGTGTCTGCGGGCGGCTTACGGAAACCGTGGCGGCGGCGCAACAGTCGCACTCGATTCCCCGAAGTCGCCTCTGGCGTTCTTCTTGCCGTCTCTCCCGATATGTCATCCAGCTCTGTTGACGGCGCTCTGTTGCGGCTCGAGAACGACGTGGCCCAGTGGCTGTCGAACTCGCGCCTCGAGCGTGTGACTTGGCCAACGTTCATCTTCAGGGAAGTCGCTGCACTCGGCCCTAATCCCGATTCGCGGCCGGTTTTCACTCAGCCGACCGTTGCCATTCAGGCCGGACCGCCCGGAGGACCGGTGCGAATTCGCTGGGACCTCGCGGACGCGGAGGCCCTTGTCGACGAGTTCCTGCCACAGGCGACGATCTCCATCACTCCCGACGTCTACGCCCGGACTGATTTCTTCCTGCGCACCATGATGGTGGTGGTGCTGCTGTTTGCGATGCGGCGCCGAGGCAGATTTCACGTTCATGCGGCCGCACTGCAAAGCCCGGAGGGCGAGGGATGGCTGCTCGCCGGCAGCTCGGGAGGCGGCAAGTCTACGACGACCGCCTTGCTGGCGCGAGAGGGATGGCGCGTTTCGACCGAGGACATCGCATTCATCGAGCCGGCACTCGAAGGTGCGGTTGGAGTTCGCGGCTTTCGCACTCGGCTTGCCTTGCGCCCTGGTGGCGCGTCGTTGCTCCAGATCGATGCGGGACTTGCGCTCGCCGATCGGGGGAAGATCGGCCTCTGGCCCGAGGAGCTGGGAGCATCGTGGATACCCGTTATCGTCCCGACCGTCATAATGTTTACCAGCGTGGGAAACGATCGTACCGTGGTGGAACGGCTCTCGAGCATGGACGCAATGCGCGGCCTCGTCCAATGGTCCATGTGGGTTCTTTTCGAAACCATTGGCGCCACGGAACACCTGCGGCTGCTCTCGGGCCTCAGCGCGCAGACGCGTGCATACCGCGTACAACTCGGGCGGGACGTCTTCGATCGGCCGGCATTGCTGCAGGACGCTGTCGCATGACGGAGCAACGGTACCGCCTCCATCCCGATCTTCGACTCACCGCCCTTGCGGACGAGGGTGTCCTCCTGCACCTGGGGGAGCGGAAGTATTTCTCGGTGAACGACACCGGGCTCTCAATGCTCGAGGCGCTGCGGCAGCCTCGAACGCTTGACGAGCTGGTTCACGAGCTGCTGGAGTCTTATGACGCGACTGAGGCGGATGCGCGAGAATCAGCGCAGGCCTTTCTGGACCGCTGCCTGCGCGCGTCGGTGATCGTGCCGGACGCGCCGGAGCCATGACATCAGGCACTGCCTGGCGCATCAGGGCCGTAATCGCTTCGCTGCTGATTCCCCCCTCGGTGCACCTTGTGTCGCTGAACAGGCTCTGCGGCCTGCTGACCCGATGGTCCAGCCGCGGCACCAGCAGCCAGGCGCCGCCGCCGGATTCGATTGCGTGGTGGGTTGACCGCGTACTGCGCGCGCTCCCATGGCCGTGGCATCACACGTGCCTCAAACGGGCGGCGACGCTCTTCTACTTGCTGCGCCGCAGCGGATATCCGGTGGAGTTGCGCGTGGGCGTTCGACGCGAACCGGGGAAGGAGCTCGAGGCGCACGCCTGGCTGACCTTGCGGGGCGAACCGTTTCTGGAGCCACCATCTGCGGGCGCGCCGACTTTCAGTCCGATCGCGACGTTCGGATGAGGACTGACTTTCCCGCCCTTCTGATCGACACGCTCAGATTGGGCAGCCCACTCCCTCAGGAACGGACCGGACACTGGGCCGTGCCGCCCAGCCGTGCGATGGAAGAGCTCATCAGACTCGAAGGCGCCAGCGGGTGGCTGTATCGGCGCTGGCGTGATGCGGGCTCGGGGGAGGCGAGCGTCGGGCGGCTCCATTCCGCCGTTCGCATTCACGCGCTCGCGGAGATGGGAGGCACGCTGACCGTCGAGAGCGCGGCGGCCGAAGCGCTTGGCATCCTGGCGCAGGCGGGCATCGAGGTCGTGTTGCTCAAGGGGCTCGCCTACCGTGCCGCCGCGCAGACATATCCGTATCTCGACGCGAGGTCCACCAACGACATCGACGTACTGGTGGCGCCGTCAGATGCCAACACGGCCTGGCAGGCATTACGCCGCGCCGCGTTCGTCCCGATTCCGGCTTCGGCATTTCAGAAGCCATCGGATCACCATCACCTCGGGGGTCTCGCCTCAAGCCTCGGCGTCACGATCGAACTGCACACGAGCACGTCTCCCACGCGGCCCGCGCACGAGGCGTGGAAATCCATTCGGGGCAACGCAGAGCGGAAGGACTGGAATGGAATGAGCGTCCTGATTCCCTCGGCAACGGAAATGCTCTGGCATGCAGTCGAGCACAGCTTCACTCACGGCGCCGCCGGCTTCAGGTTGCGTCAGTTTCTTCCTGGCGCGGCACTGCTCGCTGCGCGCGCGCCGGTCGACGTCGACCTGATTCAGCTTCGTGCAACAGCCGGCCGCGTGCGCGAAGACGGGAATCGCGAGGTGAGCGCGGAGGCCGTACGACAGTGGCTCGCCATGGCCGGCGCATTGGCGGGACCGCATTCGCTGGCGACGCCCTGGCAGGGCGGTTATGATCGCCTTTGGCGCCTGCTCACGTGGCGGTTTGTCCTGCTTCGTCAGTTGCCCACAGGTTCACGGCTCAAGCCCTACCTGTTCGAGCAGGGAACGCGCGCAGAGATCGGCCTCCGCCCGGTCTACTCGACGTTGCATCCGTCGCTCACCCACCGGGCGCGGTACCGCACGCTGGCTTCGTTCTCACGCCTGGCCTACATGCTGCTTCGGCCGCGGCGGCGGCATTAACGCGATTGCTCGGGGCCCTCCTACTTGCGCGTCAGAATCGCCTCGAAGAACTCGATTGCCCGCGGGTCACGCGATTGCCCAAGCCAGAAAATCGCCTGCTTCCGGATCTCCGGGTCCTTGCTGGTCCGCGCAATGTTGATGAGCGTGGCGACGCCTTCAGCGTGCCGCTGTGATATGGCGAAGACCGCCTGCAGTCTCACGTCGCGATCTTCCGCGGCATCTCCGGCAAGCTGAGCGAGCCCCTCACTGGCTTTCTCACCGGCTGCCTGGCTCACCCAGAACACCGCCTGCGTTCGCACACCGCGTTCTCGCGAATCATCCTTGGCAATCGCAAGGAGGCGCGGCCAGACGACCACGCTGTCGGCAATCGACGCGGGAAAAATCGCCTCTCGCGCGCCGCTGCCCGACCCACGCGCGGCGTTGTCCAGCAGAAAGTCCACGGCTTCGGCATCGCCAACGAGGCCGAGGTCAACCGCATCTCCCACCCCCTTCCAACGGCCGCCCACGTAGGTGCGCACCGCAATGATATGCCCGGCGGCGACATCCATCGCCACCCGCACCGGCCCGTGCTCGCATTCGTCTTCCCATTCGCTGTACCGCGTGCCCCAGCTGCCACGGGAGCTCGTGCTGATGTTGCCGCGGCCGTTCCCGCACACATCCGGCCGCGAGGCAAACGACATGCGCACCGTGCCGTCACGCACGCGCTCCACCCGCCGCGCGATGGACTGCGCCCCCAGCGCACTCGCCGTCAGCACAAGGAGTATCGCCCCGGCGATGATTCGCCACGCCCCGCCGTCGATTCTGTCGACTCCCGTCACTCTCTCGACGCCC
This sequence comes from Gemmatimonadaceae bacterium, assembly GCA_035544915.1. GTDB lineage: Bacteria > Gemmatimonadota > Gemmatimonadetes > Gemmatimonadales > Gemmatimonadaceae > Fen-1231. Next base: position 4,788 of record DASZZO010000119.1, read on the forward strand.
ATCAAACTCTCAACTCCCTCGACTCTCGACTCCCGTCCGTCGTTTTTCATTTCTCGATCAGCTCCTGCAAGGCCTTCAGCGCACGTGGGTCGCGCGAATGGCCCAGCCAAAAGATGGCCTGCTTGCGGAGTTCCTTGTCCTTTTCGGTCTTCGCGATCTGGATCAGCCTGTCCACCGCCTCCGGCGACCGCGACCGCTGCGAGAGCACGAAGATCACCTGATTGCGAAACTCGCGATCATCACTCCTGTCGTACAGCGCGCCCAACCGGGCCGCATCAACACTGCCCGACTGCGAGCCCCAGAACAGAGCCTGCTTGCGGACTGCGATCGAGTTCTTCGGGTTCACGGCCTGGTCGAGAATCCATTGATCGCTGCCGGACCCGCGATTCTGCGACGCGGAAAAAAGAATCTTCTGCTGAATGTCTTCGTTCTTCGTCCGGGTGAAGAGCTGCTTGAGGAACTGCATGTTGTCGTCCGAGCGGCGCTGGCCGAGCCAGAAGATCGCCTGCTCCCGCAGATGGCCGGGCGCGTCTTCGCGCGAGGCATAATCGCGCAGGATCTGCTGCCCGCGACTGTCCCGCGTCTGCGACAGCGCGAACAGCGCCTTATCCTGCATGTCCTCGTCGCTTGACGTCCTGAGGATCTGTTCGAGGAGCCCCACCGCTTTCTCGGTGTTGACCTGTCCGAGCCAGAACACCGACTGTTCGCGCACTTCGCGGTCCGGGTCATTCTTCGCAGCGTCGATGAGAATGTCGGCCGCTTCGTCGGTCCGCTTCTGCGACACGAGAAAGACGGCCTTGCGGCGCAGGACTTCCGAACAAGCGTCCCGGCGCGCGAGCACTTTTTTGAGGATCGGAAGCGCCTCATCGGAGCGCATCTGGAGAAGGGCGTTGAGTGCCTCTACGCGATCGTCCTCGTCCTCGCTCTTGCAGCCCGGGCTCGTCTCGGCACTGGACCCCCGCCGGCTCCTCCGGACACTCGCGCGATCAGCCCCAGCGGCCGCCCGGTTGGCGGCGACGCTCCCGCGATCAGCGGCAGCGCTCGCCCCGGAACTGGCGCTGGCGCCTGCATTTCTCGCCGCGTCCTCCACGCTTGTCGCGATGTCGGCTGCCGATGCGGCGTCGCCGGCCTGTGCGAGCATTCCCCGAATGCGCGTGCGAAGTTGCCTGGAGTCGCCGCTCCTCACGGTTTCCGCCCTGGCAAACCGCGCTCGCTGGTCGTCGAGCAGCACCACCGCCTGCTTGAGGGAGCTGTTGCTGCCCTTCTCGTACAGCGAGAACGCCTGCCAGTAGTAGCTGTCAGGCACGTAGGCCGACTTCGGAAAACGGTCGCGAATGCTCTGAAAGATCTTCGCGGCCCGATCCCAGTCTTCGTCGGCCACCGCGCGACGCCCCTCCCGCCAGAGTACGTCTGCACTGTCGGCTGGTGCCCACGACGCCGGCACTTGCCCGCGGAGTTCGTCCACAGCGCGATTCCCTGCCGGGACGGCGGCTGGCGCCGCCCCCATAGCCACAATGGATGCGATGATCAGATGGTACTTCATTGCGCTTCTCCTCATGTGCCGCTGTTGACTCCGTTCAGCTGCGCCGAGCGCAGCCGTGGGAGCACTTGTGTCCGCTCCAGGCTTCGTTCAATGTGCGAGCGTTCTTCTCCAGCGCCCGCCGTCGGCGAACGCTGTACGATTTCCACGAGCACGCGCTCGAGATCTTCCAGCAGCCGCCGGCGCGACGGGTCGCGCCCCGCTGGCGAATCCAGCAGGAGGCGCGTGTTCGAGAGCACGTCGCGCGCCCAGCTCGCGAGCTGCTCGTCCAGGGCCGCGTCGTTCGGCGATGTGCCGAAGACGGTCAGCAGCGCTTCCGCCCGCGCGAGATGCTCACTCGTGGCAACCTGGTACATGGTGCTCGCCGTGTCGTTTGCTACGGTCGGGAGTGAAAGGGTGCCTGCCACCGGGTGACGTCCGCGCGCAACGTTTCCGATCGCGATCCCGATCACCAGCGTTGCCGCCATGCCGACCCACGAATACAGGACGCGACGGCGGCGCAGCGCAGCGGCGCCCGGCTGCGTGCCGCCGCGCCCGGCTGTTGCGGGGTCCGTGGAGCGCGCGGACTGGATCGCCGTCCACATCACATCGCGCGGCACGATCTCGGGCGGCGCGTTGTACGCGCGCGCCTCCCGATCCAGGAATTCCTCGAACTGCCGTTCCACTTTTTCCGCGTCACTCATGATGCCCACTCTCCGGCAAACTCCGCCAACTCGCTCCGCAACTTCGCCCGCGCCCGGAACAGCTGCGCCTTGGACGTGCCCGGCTGGATGCCGAGCGCGGAGCCGATCTCCTCGTGCGTGTAGCCTTCCACATCGTGCATCACGAACACCATCCTGTATCCGTTCGGCAGTGCGTCGATCGCACGTGCCAGTTTCAGCTTGAGATCCGGTTCCGCCATGCGCCTCGTCACCGCGACGTCCGGCAGCTCGTCGTCTGTCTGTTCTCGCGAGCGAATCCGTTTCACCTTCTTGAGTCCGTTCAGGATCACCGATGACGCAATCGCATGCAGCCACGTGGCCAGTGACGAATCGCCGCGGAAATCGCCAAGTCTTTCAAACGCCCGAACGAACGTGTCCTGCGTGAAGTCCGCGGCCAGCGTCTCGTCGCCTGCCATCCGGAAGGCGAGCCGATAGACACGGTCCACGTGGCGGTCGTAAAGCTCCCGCTCCGCGCGCGCCTCACCGGCAAGCACCGCCGCCACCAGTTGCGTTTCATCCACGTCGTCGTGCGCTCCCTCGTACCGGTTCGTGGGCACCCCAGAGACAACGGTGGACCCCAAAGGGTTGCACCGCGAGGAGCAGCGCGCCTACGCCTCCCGCAACGCCACCATGGGCGTAGTGGCGAACACATCGCGGCTGGTCAGGAACCCGATCGCGACCGCCAGACCGGTCATTCCCGCACTCACCGCCAGGGCAGGAAGAATTGCGGGCGTGAGGAATCGTCGCACGCCGTAAATGTACGAGGGGTCTGGTAATGAGAGCCGGCTCCCTCATTCCAGCAGCGCGCCCCGCCATCCATATTGTCTCCCACGCGACTCTCCTGGAGCCTGTTCCACGATGACTACGGCCGCAACAGTACCCAGCAACCACGTCCGCGGGCCGATGGGCGGGCGCTGGGTACAGCTCGTCATCGGGATCGTCTGCATGACGATGATCTCCAACCTCCAGTACGGTTGGACGCTTTTCGTCGGGCCCATCGGCGACAAGTTCCACTGGCAGCTGCCGGCCATCCAGGTCGCGTTCACGATCTTCATCATGACGGAGACGTGGCTCGTGCCGATCGAGGGCTACCTCGTCGACAGGCTGGGGCCGCGGATCGTGGTCGTTGGCGCATCCTTCCTGGTGGCGGGTTCCTGGATTCTGAACTCGCGTGCCGACTCCCTTCCACAGCTCTATTTCGCTGCGGTGATCGGCGGGATCGGCGCGGGAGCGGTGTACTCGACGTGCATCGGCAACGCGCTCAAGTGGTTTCCCGATCGCCGCGGGCTCGCCGCCGGACTTACCGCCGGCGGTTTCGGCGCCGGGGCCGCGCTCACCGTGTTCCCGATCGCCGCGATGATCAAGTCGAGCGGCTACGAGGCCACGTTCTTCATCTACGGCATTGCGCAGGGCGTCATCATTTTCCTGCTCGGCTGGTTGCTCCGGCCGCCCGGCCCGGAGCTGGCCGGCGTGGTCAAACCCGGCGCGATCGCGCCCAGCGTGGCGCGCGACTACGCACCCCTTGAGATGCTCCGGACGCCGGTGTTCTGGATCATGTACGTGATGTTCGTGCTCATGGCGTCCGGCGGCCTCATGGCGACGGCCCAGCTTGCACCGATCGCCAACGACTTCCAGATCGCGGATGCTCCCGTCAGCCTCATGGGCCTGACGCTGCCCGCGCTCACATTCGCCCTTTCTCTCAATCGCGTGCTCAACGGCGTTTCGCGGCCGTTCTTCGGCTGGCTGTCCGACCTGCTCGGGCGTGAGAACACAATGTTCGTGGCGTTCTGTCTCGAAGGCGGCGCCATCTTCCTGCTCAGCCAATTCGGCCGGAATCCCACGGCGTTCGTCGTGCTCACGGGGCTCGTCTTCTTCGGGTGGGGCGAGATCTACAGCCTGTTCCCCGCGACCTGCGGCGATGCGTTCGGCCGGCGCTTCGCGTCTGCCAACGCCGGACTCCTGTACACCGCAAAAGGGGTGGCCTCGCTGCTCGTACCTGTCGCGAGTGTGATCGGCGCGACGCAGGGGTGGCACACGGTCTTCGTCGCGGCCGGCGTGATGAACTTCATCGCCGCGTCCATGGCCCTCTTTCTATTGAAGCCGCTGCGCGCACGCATGGGCGCTGCACCGTTTCCCACCGCGCCGCCCCCCAACGCGCAACTCGAACCCCGCTCGAAGGCCGCCCCCTGAAGATCGCCGTCATCGGGGCCGGTGCCATCGGCGGGTATCTCGGCGGGCTCCTCTCCGCCGCGGGGGACGATGTCACGTTCGTGGCACGCGGGGCGAATCTCGAAGCCATCCGGAGCCGCGGCATGAACGTGGTGCTGGAGGACGGTCGAGAAGTGAGGTCAAAGGGCGCGCTCGCGTTCAGCAGCGCGCGCGAAGCGGGGCCACATGACCTCGTGCTGCTCGCGGTCAAGGCGCATCAGGTCGCCGCCATCGCGCCCGACCTTCAGCATATTCTCGGCGAGCACACGAGCATCGTCACGCTCCAGAACGGCATCCCGTGGTGGTATTTCCAGCGACACGGCGGTGAGTTCGACGGCACCCCCGTTCGATCCGCCGACCCCGACGGTACGATCAGCCGGCTGATCGACCCCGTTCGGATCATTGGGTGCGTGGTCTACCCCGCCGCGAATCTCGTGGCACCGGGCATCGTGCACGTCGACGAGGGACGTCGCTTCACGCTGGGAGAGCTGGATGGTACCACCGCACCTCGCACCGAAATAATCGCCGCGAGCCTCACGCGCGCGGGATTCAAGGCCCCCATCACCAACGACATCCGCGGAGAAATCTGGCTCAAGGTGTGGGGAAGCATGAGTTTCAACCCGATCAGCGCCCTCACGCGCGCCACGCTCGTGGATATCTGCCAGTTTCCCCTCACCCGCGCGCTCGCCACCGAGATGATGCGCGAAGGTGAAGCGATCGCGAAGAAGCTCGGCATTACGTTCCGGGTGAGCATCGAACGGCGGATCGCCGGCGCCGAGCAGGTGGGAGCACACAAGACCTCCATGTTGCAGGACCTGGAACAGGGCAGGCCGATGGAAATCGAAGGGCTCGTCGGCGCGCTCGTTGAACTGGGCCGCCTGACCGGTACAGCCACGCCACACATCGACGCCGTGTACGCGTCGGTCAGCCTGCTCGAAAAGACAGCAGCGAGAGACCGGGCGGTACCGGCGCCAGCGCAAGCATGACTGATTCCGCGAGGACCATCTCCGCGCTGCTCGAAGGTGGCGCGGCCGGCGCGACGGCGCTGAGCGCGCCCGGCGGACTGCCGCTCACCTACGCCGCGTTGCGTGCCCTCATGTCGGGCACGCGCTCGGCCCTCGCAGCCCACGGGATTGGCGCCAACGACCGCGTGGCGATGGTGCTCGACAATGGCCCGGAAATGGCGGCGGCGTTCCTCGGCGTAGCCGCCGGCGCAACCGCGGCGCCGCTCAACCCCGCATACCGCACCGATGAGTATGAGTTCTTTCTCACCGATCTCGGGGCCAAGCTCCTCGTCGTTGCGCAGGACAAGGTTTCACCGGTGGTGGACGTTGCGAACCGTCTCGGCGTGCCGATCGCACGGCTGGCGCCACAACCCGAACGCGGTGCCGGCAGTTTCGCGCTGGAGTTCCCCGCGACGATGCCTGTACCAGCCGGCAGAAATACGGATGCGGCGCGTGCCGCGCAGCCGGACGACGTCGGCCTCGTGCTGCACACGTCGGGTACGACATCGCGCCCCAAGATCGTTCCACTTTTGGAGCGCAACATCTGCGTTTCCGCGCGTAACATTCGCGCCACACTTGCGCTCAGTGCGGCCGACCGGGGGCTGTGCGTCATGCCGCTGTTCCACATTCACGGCCTCATCGCCGCGCTACTTGCACCGCTCGCTGCCGGCGGCGAGGTGTGCTGCTCGAGTGGATTCAATGCGCTGAAGTTCTTCTCCTGGATGCAGGAAGTGCGCCCTACGTGGTACACAGCGGTCCCGACGATGCACCAGGCGATCCTTGCGCGCGCCGGCAAGAACCGCGATGTCATCGCGGGGAATCGACTGCGGTTCATCCGGTCATCGTCTTCCGCGCTTCCCCCGAAGGTCATCGGCGAACTGGAGGCCGTGTTTGGCGCACCCGTCATCGAAGCGTACGGCATGACCGAAGCCGCGCATCAGATGGCGAGCAATCCGCTGCCGCCTCGCCAGCGCAAACCCGGAACCGTCGGCACCGCAGCGGGCCCGGAGATCACGGTATTCGACGATGGCGGGCTCACGGCGCCGCCGGGCGTCGCGGGTGCGATCGCGATTCGCGGCGAGAACGTCATGCGCGAGTACGAGAACAATCCCGCGGCGAACACCGATGCGTTCATCGACGGCTGGTTTCGCACCGGGGACGAGGGCACGATGGATGCCGATGGGTACCTCACCATCACGGGGCGACTCAAGGAGATCATCAATCGCGGGGGCGAGAAGATTTCGCCGCGGGAGGTGGACGAGATCATCATGGAACATCCGGCGGTGCACCAGTGCGTGACGTTCGCCGTTCCGCACGAGATGCTCGGGGAGGATGTGGCCGCCGCGGTGGTGCTGCGGGAGGGCTTTCAGGCTGACGACAAGGAGCTGCGACAGTTCGCCGCCGTCAGGCTGGCCGACTTCAAGGTGCCGCGGAAGATCCTGATCGTGACGGAGATTCCGGTGGGCGCAACCGGCAAACTCCAGCGGATTGGTCTCGCGCAGAAGCTCGGCCTGGCCTGACTGAGCGACCTCTAAGGCTTCTGCTGCCGCGGTTCTCCCGGCCGATATCGCACGACAGCCTGCGCGTCCACATCGCGCGCGTCGAACGCCACCTTCTTGAGTTCGCCCCGGGCAAACATCTCCGCCTGATCGGCGTACCATGGAGAGTCTGCGCGTGAACTCTCCCCATAGGCAAGCACGGAATACGCACGCGGCACATCGCCGAACTCCACGGCGAGAATCCATCCATCGCTGCCTTCGGCAATGAGCTTGCCGTCCGTGTCGCGCGCAAATGTGAGCACGCGAAAACAGCCGAGCGCGTTGGGGCATCCGCCAACCGGCACATCCACGGGACCGCGGCGGACGCGATGCACCTCTCCCCACGCGGCGTCCCAGCGCCCATGACGACGTGCGGTTTCCATCACGGCCCACGCGAACGACTCCGCGCCGCGTGCGTGGTCCGCAAGACCGAGCGGCGTGTGCAGAGGATCGGCGGCACTCCACAAATGCGCAAAGCGCAACGAATCCGCGCGTCCCTGGGAATAGCGCTGCCACCAGACGTCGAAGAGCACGGCACCCTTGCTCTTTGGCGCGGCCGTACCGTTCCAGCGCTGGATCAGCTTGAGCGCGGCGGCAACGTCGCCGGTGGGACTGTTCGCCTTCACCGCCGCAATGAGATCCGGCTTGACACGGTCGGCCAGCAGCATGCGATAGCTGTGCTTGCGCCGTACCACGTCTTCGAGCGTCAGCTTGTCGTTGCCGCCAATGAGTTCGATGGCGAGCTGGCTCCTGAGTGAGAGCGAGGGCGGTTCGAAGTTGGGGTACGCGTTGGTGGTGTCTATCGGCCCGCGAACGTTGGTGAAGTGCGGCGAGCTGTTCTCGTTGTGCACGTAGCCGCCTGGCGGATTGAGCAACTGCGGCAGCGAGTCGAACGGGACGTATCGCGTCCAGACCTCGCGCATCTCGCGCGCGGGAACGGCAACCGTGTCGCCGCCCGACGCGTGCGGCAGCAGCGGGAGCGCCGCGTTCCAGATGTAAAAGATGTTTCCCGCGCGGTCGGCGTACGTAAAATTCGACGTCGTGCGCGCCCTCATCTTCATTGCGTCCTTCCACTCGGCGAGCGAGCTGGCGCGCATCATGCGAAGGAACTGTTCGCCGCCCCGGTAGTCGCCGTCGCCCGCCGTCTTGACGACGTAGATCTTGCCGTTCGCGGTGTGGATCACCGGACCGAGCGGCGTGGTCCAGTTCGTTTTCGTCTCCGTTGACAGGCTCTTGCCGTTCCGGAATTCAACGGTGTCAACCTGCTGTATGAGAGGCAGTGACGCGCCGTCGAACAGGTAGTGGTCGGCTTCGGTCGGGTCGGCGTCGAGTGCGTAGATCTCGCTCAGACGCTGCGAATTGTTGGTGGTCGACCAGCCCATGTGACGATTGAAGCCGCCGACCACGAGGAACGGCCCGCCAATGCGGAAGTCGCCGTAAAAATCGAGAACGCCTGGAACGGTCAGGTGCGCCTCGTAGTAACCCGCCGACCAGACCAGGTGCGGATTGCGCAGCAGGATTGCCTTCCCCGACTTCGTCCGGCTCGGCGCGAGCGCCCACGCATTTGAGCCCACGTCGTCATTGGACGAATCGGCGCCACCCCGGGCCCGGGCCGTGTCGCGGCGAGCCGCGCCAGGTGTGAACCGCGCGAGAAACGTTCGCGCTGCGGCATATGCTGGAATCCCGATATCGAGGGTCGCCACGTCGTACCCGGTGAAATCGGCAGGAGTGTGCGGCGGGAATTCATCCGGATGGAGTGTCACGTAGCGGTCAATCCCGGCGGCGAACCCCTCGTAGATGTCGCGCGTCTCCTGGTCGAGCAGCTGATACGTCTGCAGGGCACGGGCATGCGCGCGGCGAAAGACGAAGTCCGACTGGATGCTGTCGTGCCCGAAGAGCTTTGCCAGTCCGCCGCGCGCGCGGAGCACATTCAAGGCAGTGCGCGGTCCGTAGTCTTCGAGCTGGAGCCACGCCAAGGCGTATCCGGCTGCGCGCAGGTTCTCAGCGCGGATGTGTGGAACGCCGTGCGCGGTTCGAATTATTTCGACCTGGCGCCAGAGGTCGGGTCCAACGTTGGACGCGCGCGTTCCGGGCGTCATGCCGAGCGTCGCGCCGAGGATCAGCAGCGGAATGGAGCCGCGAAGGCGGGGGGTCATGCGGAGAACAGCATCAGCTTCCCCCCAAGTCCCCGTACTCCTTCATCGCCTGCCGTAACTCCGCGCTCCACGACCGCGAACGATTCGCCACATAGTCGAATGAAACCACCACCGCTCGCACTTCCGCAGCCACGGTGTCATCTGCACGAATCGCCTGCCGCAACGTCATGCTGCTCGTCCCGATTGTTTCGACCCAGGACTCTACAACGATAGACTCGCGAAAGCGCACCTGCCGTCTGAAGTCGACGGCGAGGTGCGCGAGAATGAACGAGCGGTCCACGGCGCCGAGCGCCTTCATGAAATCGATGCGTCCGGTCTCCGCATAGACCACGAAGCTTCCGTTGTTGACGTGTCCCATCGCGTCTGTGTCGGCGAATCGCATCTGGACCGCCGTCCGGTGAACACGCCACGCCGGTTCGTCCTGGGGGGTAGGGGTCATCGCAGATGTTCAACTGCAGAGGGTTCGCGGCTCACGATTCACCGAGCAGTTCGAGGTCGGCGAGATCCTTCTTGCGCCCACTTGCGCGCTTGTTGCGAACGAAGGCTGCCCGCCCGAGGAATGGCACTCGCACGTCCTCGAACGTGTCCTCGACTCGCTCGGCCCACGCATCTTCGAACGACACGCCGCTCACGCCTGTCAGGATATCGATGCGGTACGGCGGCACGCCGAACTGCGCCACCATGTCAGGCCGGACAAAATCCGCCTCGCGTACGTCGAGCGTTTCCAATGGAGCGCCGAACGCGGCCAGCGCGGCCCACACGCGTTTGGCATTCTCCGGCGTCGCATCGACCCAGATGTCAAGATCCACCGTCGCGCGAGGCACACCGTGGACACTCAACGCGTGCGCGCCTACGACCAGAAACCGCACGTTGGCCTTGACGAACTCTGAAAGAATGTCCCGAAAATCGCGAATCACGCCCGGCTAGTCGCGGTCTCGTCGCGCGCCGAGTGTCGTGATCACCACCGGCATCGTCGAGCGAGTGTAGGTCGGGCGGTTCCGGCCGGTCCGCTCCCACGACGTCTCGCTCAGCGTCACCACGAGCGCGAGGCGTTCCCCCGCTGTTCCGCCCACGCGTGCGTCGCTCGCCTCGGGGCTGTGGAGAGGAACCACGCGTACGGACATATCGCGGCGGCTGCTCGACATTCCGGAAATCTAGTGCCGCCGGCACAGTCGCGCACTGAAAACGCTGGCTGCAGCATCATGGCGACCGCTGGAGGAGCCCCGTGCTACCCGCTTCCAGCGCCCTCTGGTATCTTCGAGCGGCGTTCCTCCCCCCGCGGACACTCGATGGACCTGCGCGCTCGACTGCAGTCGTTGCTGGAGGCCGATTATGCCATCGAGCGCGAACTCGGCGGGGGCGGCATGTCGCGCGTCTTCGTTGCCATGGAGAAACGCCTCGGCCGGCGCGTGGTCATCAAGGTTTTGTCGAGCGAACTCGCTGCGACACTGAGCACGGAGCGGTTCGAGCGCGAAATCCGGCTCGCGGCGTCGCTGCAGCAGGCGAACATCGTCCCGGTGCTCACAGCCGGCATCGTCGACGGAACGCCATTCTACACGATGCCATACGTCGAGGGCGAGTCGTTGCGCGGTCGCCTGTCGCGCGGCGCCCTCTCCGAGCACGAGACGCTCAGCATCCTCCGCGACGTTGCGCGCGCTCTCGTGTACGCGCACGAGCGCGGCGTGGTGCACCGCGACATCAAGCCGGACAACGTCCTTCTGTCGGGCGAGGCAGCGGTCGTCACGGATTTCGGCATCGCCAAGGCCATCAACGCCGCACGCGCGCAGGCGGGCGCGAACCCCACCGGCGCGATCACGCAACTCGGCACGGCCCTTGGCACGCCAGCGTACATGGCGCCGGAACAGGTAGCAGGCGATCCGTCGACGGATCATCGGGCTGACCTCTATGCGTTCGGATGCATGGGGTTTGAACTGCTGACGGGAAGTCCGCCGTTTCATGGCCTCGCGCCGCATAAACTGATGGCGGCGCACCTCGGGGAGGCTGCACCGCTGGTGAGCTCACGGCGCGCTGATGTGAATCCGGTGCTCGACGCGCTCATCACGGCTTGCCTGGCAAAGCTCCCTGAGGACCGTCCCGCCAATGCGCGGGAGGTGCTGCGGGAGCTGGAGTCCGCTGTCAGCGGCTCTTCGCGCGAGGCACTCCCGGCCTCACTCAGTGCCAGGCAGTGGAGCCTTCCGCAGGCGCTCGGAGTATGGGCGGCCAGTTTCGCGGCCACGTGGATTCTCGCCCGCGCGGCGGTCGTCGGCATCGGACTGCCGTCGTGGACGGTAACGGTGGCACTTGTTGCAGCGGCGTTTGGGGCACCGGCCGTACTGCTCACATGGTATGTGCAGCGCTCCGCACGCCGCGCGCTGCTCGCCACGCCGCAGCGCACGCCAGGCGGAACGCAGATTCACACGACGATGGCCACGCTCGCGCTGCGCGCAAGTCCGCATGTCTCGTGGACCCGCACATGGCGCGCCGGCGCGATTGCCGGGGGCGTCGTAGTTGCGGCGATTGGCGTCGTGATGATCCTCCGAGTGTTCGGCATGGGGCCGGCGGCCTCGTTGCTCGCTGCCGGCCGCATTGGCGCGGATTCGCGCGTGCTGGTCGCCGAGTTTGCGTCGAACGCGGCCGACACCTCGCTCGGCAGTGTCATGGCGCAGGCGATGCGGACCTCGCTTGGACAGTCGAAGGCCGTCAAGCTCGTCACGCCGCAGGAAGTGTCGGCCGGTTTCGGGCGCATGGTGCTCCCCGCGTCGTCCCGGCTCGACGAACGAGTCGCGCGCGACTTCGCGGTGCGCGAAGGAATCCCGCTCGTCGTCATGGGACAGCTCGCGACGGTCGGGAGCGGGTTCCTGGTGTCGGCGCGCCTCGTGTCCGCGGACTCCGGAGTGGAACTGGCCGCGTTCCAGCGTGGCGCAAACGGTGCGGGTGACCTGCTCGACGCGATCGATCACCTCGCCCGCGACTTGCGAGCGCGCATAGGCGAGTCGTTGCGCACGGTGCAGCGTGCACCAGCGCTGGAGCAAGTCACCACATCGTCGCTCGCGGCGCTCCGCGAATACACGAGGGCGGTGCAGCTTGGCGATGCGCAGGGCGATTTTGCTGGCGGTCTCGAGCACCTGGCGGCCGCCGTGCGCGAAGACTCGACGTTTGCGCAGGCCTGGCGGAAGATAGGCGCGTACGGCTTCAATGCAGGCCGGCCGCTCTCGGAGCAGTTCCGAGCCGCTGCGGCGGCGTACCGATTCCGCAATCGTCTTGCCGGCGACGAGCGCGCAGAAGTCGACGCATCCTATCTCCTCCAAACGAACACGCGACAGGCGGTTGCGGCATATCGGGCGGCGCCTGGGGTTTCGAGGAACAACGAGGCATTGGTACTTGTGAACCTGGGAGAGAACGCCGCGGCGGAGTCGGTCGCAGTCGCGGAGATCGCGCACACGTCAGCAGCGGGACGTCCGTCGATCATCCAGCTGTACACCAATTTGCTGGTGGCACAGATTGGGCAAGGGAAGATTGCCGACGCCCGGCACACGCTCGTCAATTTGCGCCGCGACTACGCCGGAGCCTTCACTACCGAATGGGCGGACGCGTGGATGCAGTGGACCGTGGGTGGCCCGGATTCTCTGGGCCCGAGCGCCGAACGGCTCGTGCGTTCGAAGAACCCCGCATTGCGCGCGGTCGGCACCCGCGCGGAAGCAGCACTCGCAGGCGCGCGCGGCCAGTTGCGACGGTATAGCGCACTCTCCAGGATCGCAGAGGCAGTCGCCGACAGCGCACACTTTCTTGCCGACCCGGTCGGGGACGCGGCCGACGTAATCGTCGCGACGGCCGTTCACATGAACGGCGCGGCGAACGGGGTGAAGCAGCTGGATTCCGTCGTCGCGGCGAATCCGTCGGACAAGGTGCCTGTGCTCGACCGGCGCGAACTCGAGATTGCCGCCGCGTATGCGCAACTCGGGCGACCTGAAAAGGCGAAGCCGCTGATAGTCGAGTTCGAGCGCGTGGCATCGCCCGAGGAGCGCCTCGTGCGGTGGGGAGCATGGCAAGCGGCACGGGGCGAGGTCGCGCTCGCCGAAGGACGTGCCACCGATGCGCTCGTCGCGTTTCGCGTTTCGGCGTCGGCCGATACAGGACACCTCGAAGACAACGTGTTCGGGCGCAAGGCGGTACGGTATGCTCGTGCGTTCGACCGTGCGGGCCAGCGCGACAGCGCAATTGCGCACTACGAACAGTATGCGTCGCGGGCGGGGATGGTCAGTTATCTCAACGCACCGCTGCTCCTTCCCACATCGCTCCGCCGGCTGGGCGAGCTCTACGAAGCGAAAGGGGACATCACGAAGGCGATCGAGAAATACGAAGAGTTCGTGAAGCTCTGGCAGAACGCCGACCCGGAGCTGCAGCCGCAGGTCGTGGAGATCAGGGAGCGCGTCAAGCGCTTGCGGGCAATCGAAGCGAAGAAGCGATAGTCGTCTGGCCGAGGGCCCGGCGCGACGCAGCCATCCGCCGGCCAGCGCGCCGCCGCGAACATGTCGTGCGATCGGGGCGTATCAACGTACCAGCCCATGCGCCCAGCGTTTCCTCGGTCCCTCCTGCTCGCCCTGTTGTCCGTCACCGCGCGGGTCGCCTGCACTCAGGATGTACCGGGGCTGCTGATCGGCGACGTCGTGAGTCGCGAGACAGACTTGCCACTCGGCCACGCGATGGTGACGGTGATGGGCGCGGAACGTCAGACGTTCACATCCGAGGCCGGCGTGTTTGCATTCCGGTCACTGGAGCCCGGACGATACCGGCTGCGCGTCACGCGCATTGGCTATGTCCCTGCGGAGGTGAACGTCGAAGTGCGCGCCGGCGTCGCGCCGCCTCGCATGCGCGTTGCACTCGCGAAACTCTCCGTGCAGCTCGCGACGGTGAAGGTGCTCGCCGTCTCTCCCTGTACTGCTCCCGGCCGGCCCGACCCGACCCTCGCTCCCGATTTCGCGGCGATCATCGTCCAGCTCAGGCTCAACGCCGAGCACTACAAGTTGCTTGCAGATTCCTTTCCGTTCGAATATCAGGTGCAGCGGTCGGAGGCGGAGATGAAGAAGGACAGCAGCCGGGGCGCGCCGCGGATCGACACGCTCAACTTCCGCACCGACCATCAGGGATGGGAATACACGATGGGCGAGATGGTGGAACGCGAGACCTCGGGACGGTACGTGATGCACCTGCCCACCCTCCGCGATTTCGCCAGCTACGAGTTCCTCAACAACCATTGTTTCCGCTTTGCGGGTCTGGACTCGACGCGTGACGGCGTGCTCCTGCGGATCGATTTCAGGGCTGACGTGCAGATTCGCAAGCCCGACGTGAACGGCGCGATCTTCCTCGACGCACAGACGTACCAGATTCGCCGGGCGGATCTTCAGCTGTCGAAGATCCCGCCGGAGGTGAAGGAGGTCACGGCGGTGCGGGTGACGACGCTGTTCCGGGAGATCTCGCCATCAATCGTCGTCATTCACGACGTGAATGGGATCAGTTCGCGGCACCACTCCTGGTTTCCGTGGTCGATTGTTGCGACGACGGAGGATCAAAGGATGATGAAGTTCAAGTGGTTGCGGGACGATCCGGCTCGGCCGTCGTCGCAACCGTGAGAGGCTTCCGCGGATCGACGAGCGGTTGCTCGTTGCGGCAAAGCGGGCACGAATCCGGTTTCCATAAGGTGAGATGCTGGCGGTCGAGCGTCTCCAGGGGAATGGCCTGCTGAGTGAGATAGTCGACAGCGGCGTCTCCAAGAGCGACAAGCGCACCGACTGCAACGGTCGTGGCACCTGCCTGCTGGATCGCGGCAATCGTTGCCCTGACCGATGAGCCGGCGGATATCACGTCATCCGTGACGGCAAGCCGTTCACCGCGAATCCGCCGCTGCAGCTCTGACGGCAAGCGATACCCAGCGACGAACAGGCCGGTCTGGGAATCAGCCGGTTCAGGCTCTGTATAGTAGAATCCCACCCCGAGGACTGATGCGACTGCCTGCGCGAGGAATGCACCGCCCAGCAACGGACCACATATGGCTGACACGCGATGGACGCGGAGGCGACTGGCAAGCGCCGCAACCAGAGGAGCCATCCTGGCCGTGTCGACAAACAGGGCATCGAGGTCGAGCCACCGGTCGGTGTGATAACCGGATTCCAGCAGGAAGTGGCCGTGGCGCGCTGGCACGCCTGCGAGGACGTCTGGCACAGGATCCTACCTGAGCGGCTCGGGCCGGAACACGACTACGTGTGACCCATCGGCGAGAAAGGCCGATTGCGGAGTGCCCTCCAGCAATCGTACAAACTGAGAACCGTAGAGGGACGCGACGTCGCACGAGAGTCGTGCGTCTTCGGCTTCCCACACCTTCCACGGAGGGTGCTCGACGCGATACTCGATGGTCGAGCCGTCGCGTTGGCGTGTGTAGCCCCAGTAGTGCTCGGTAATGAACTCGGCTTCAGACCCCGGTGTGAGAGGCCGGGACGCGCCCTTCGTGCGGAGCGCGAGACCTTCCCATTCTCCGGAGCGACGCCATTCGTAGCGCACGCGGTTCGGAGTGTGGTCGGAACTTCGGTCGATCGCGTGCCGCATGGGAAGTGCGCGATAGGGCTCGTTGTACCAGAGTCTCGCGATCCACGCGATGGCCCTGCGCGGGACGAGTTCGCGAATGAAGACCACACCACGCCGCCAGCCGTCTTTGGCCTGCCGCCGGACGTAGAATCGCAGATTCACTTCCTCGAAATCGACGTGGCCGGGGATGGACAGGCCGAGCACGCGAGTTGAGACAAAGCGGAACCCGACGACGCTGATGTAGGTCGCTCCCCGCCAGGTGTCCAACTCGGTTCCTGCGGGAACGAGCGGGAGCAGGAGGTCCGACGGAACGAGGTAGTTGAGCATCGCCAGATCGCGCCATTCTGCGGACAGGAATGGCTTGGCGTCAGGTTGCATCGAGCAATGCGCGGGCACCGCGCGCAGTTGGAAGCCAGCGCCCACTGTGGGCGTATGCGAGCAGGAGCCCTGCGATCCATCCTAGCGTGCCGACGATTGTGCCAAACCAGACGGCGAGGACCGCTTCGCCGAGGACAGACATCCAGACAGTAAAGGCTCGTGAGCCGGCCATTTGGCTGGTGAGCATGCTGGATTTCGCCTTCGCGGCGCCCGGCGCCAGCCGTTCGATCCAGGCTGGGGGTGGTGCGTTTCGTTGTACGGCCGATATGGAGTCGACGGTGTGCTGGAATCTTGCTCGTACAGCCGGGGGTGTCCGAACAAATGCAACACCCGTGTAAACAGCCATTCCCACTGACGCCGCCAACACCGCTCCAATCCAGCCGGCTCCACGCGTGAGCGGCCGGTGGCGCCGGCGGGCAATGACGCCGGCGAGCACCATGCCGAGAGGTGCGGCGAGTGCGCCGCCGAGGGTGAACAGGGCGAGGAAACCGAGCGCGAGAGTTCCGGCGAGGGTGGCGAGAAAGCGTCTCCCACGACTTCCGGAGGTGGGCGAGCCCAGTGGGTCGGCGGTCACACCAGTCTAGGCCACGCTCGCGACATACGAGTCTGGCGTGAGCGCACACGTGCGCGAAAGCGCTCCCGGAAGGGCAAAGAGGCGCCCACCCTCGCGAAACTCATATACGCGATACAGCTGATAGGTGCTCGAACGCATCTCGGAAACCGAGACCTCGTTTCGCGATACGAAGAAGGGTGTTTCAGCACCGTACTTGGTGGTTTTTACCTCGATCAAACGATCGGCGCCTGTCTCCTCGAACGATTGAATGTCGTACCCGTGGCCATCGCCGTGAGTCCGTGATATGTGCTCGATCTTTGATGCAAGTTGATCCCTTCCTGCTGCGAGGAGGCGGGCCTGCTCGAACCGAAGAACGAACTCTTCACCTGCGAGACCGAGTTGACGGTTGTGCGCTTCGCGTTCGAGGTAGTTGACAATGGGAAAGATGCGCGGGACACGATAGGATGACTTCGGCTCCCTCATCGCCTGTCGTTTGTCTCGCCGCTTCGGGGGTGCGGTTAGGCGCGCAAGAATATCGTCAAGGTCAGGAACGACGACCTCCCGGTCTGCATCCTCAGCGGCTAGCGCGTGCAACACTGGCATACCTGCGAGGCGTTCAGCCAAAATGTCGAACAGTAGCGTCTGATAATTGGATCGAGGCTCGTAACCCGAGAGATAGGGAAATCCCAGCTCGATAAGAGCTGCGCTGATGTTGGCGCGTTTGAATTCGACGGAACCCTCTGTGCGGCCGCGCAGGAGTGGCAACAGTGCTCGGCGTCTGGCGCTCTTGTTGATGGAGACGCCCGAGAGCTCCGAAGTGAGCATGGCAAGGTAGTCGGCGACAGTTGCCTCGTCCTCCGCCCTAGACCAATCGTCAGGCAAGGAAACGTCGCGGTTGATCGCGTTCAGGCCCAAGGCTCATGCCGTTACCACAGCGGTTTGTGTATCTCCGTCGGCCAACGCTCCTGCAATATCGCATCAAGGCACGACGCCTCTTCAACGCGGCTGGCTCGCCCCAAAACTGTTTGCAAGAGATCGAAATCCTCGAATGATGCCTCGGGATCTCGGGTCATCGGTTCGATGATGGAGAGAGCCTCATCGCAGGCGTCTGCTCGCGCCAGCAGCCTCACTCGATGACGACGCGCTGCCCGATGCGTGGGGTCTAGCTGAAGCAATCGGTCGACGACAGTGCGAAGTATTTCATCCTCCTCCAGCACGTCGGCCTCTTCCATTGCCTGGCCCAGTTGCGCGGCGGTCAACGAACGATCCTCAAGGGCGCGCAAAAGCAATCGTCGAGCCTCCGACGGATGATCCAGCATGTCTTCGACCATCGCACTGAGCATGGTCCGTTCGAAGGCTGGTCCGTCGAGACGCTCGATGTTCGCTAGCGCGCGGCTGGTGCCGACCCAGTCTCCCGTTAGAATGCAAATGGTCATTTGTAGCGCCCACGCGTCGCTCGACTCATCGTGCTCCAGCAACCGATTCAAGAGCATCTGTGCACCTTTGATGTCCCGAGTCTTGATCGCTTGCTCGACAGCACGCTGTCCAGCATCCGAGTCCGCTGAGAACTGAGATCCCTCTGCGAGGCGCGGTGATTTCGACTTCGCCTCTGAAGGCGAGCGTGGCGATCTCGGCATCTTGCCTCTGCTGCACGCGGCGAGGGTTGTCGCTGGAAGATAAGGTGAGACGTCTTCCATCGGCAGACCGACCACGTGGCATCGATGTCTTGTGCTCTGCCAAAGCCGGAGGTCGGGTGCATACTTGGCGCGTCGCCTGTGGAAAAGTGGATGAGACCAGACGCGAGTCGCTCAGCGCGCGACGTGAGTTCCTCGGCAAGCGCCATAATTTTCTTGGCGTCCGCCACGAGTTCCTCTGAACCCGACGTGCGGTGGTTGACGTGGCCCTTTGTTCGTTGGGGGCCGCCGCGTGGTCATCAACGCCCGGCGAGCGTTCGGTGGAGCCCGCCGCTTGGTCGGCGAAGACGACTCGGGGGACGATCAGTGCTCACCGCGCCCATGTCGGCGGCCACCGTTTGTCCATTGGCGGCGCGTTTCCGGCGATCGGGTCCGTCACGAGTCCGGCGGCTCCCGCCACGCGTTGCACCACGCGCGCCGAGCGTACCACTAATCCACATGCGTGCCAGTCGATTAGAAGTGAGCGGTCGTCGATTACGATCGCGCGGTCCTCAAATGCGATCGCGCGTTTCTTGATTAGACGTGAGCGGTCGTCAATCACGATCATGCAGTCCTCAGATGCGATCGCCTGTTTCCTGATCACCACTGGGCCCACTTTGATCGCAACCGAGCGGTGCCCGATTAGCGGCGGTCGGACCGTCGTTCGGACCTCGTGCAAGCCGATCAGCTCCCGCCGGAGCTACGACCGCGGTGCGCGGAGCCACGACTGCGGTGCCTGGAGCCCGATTCGCCACCTCCGCAGCGCGATTGCGAGCGAGCAGAGCCGCGATCGAACCCCGCAGAAACCGATTGCGCGTGCGTCGTCGATCGTCCGCTGCGAGCGGTTACCCGATCGCGCTCCCTGAGTCGGCCTCCGCGGCGGGCGTTCCCTCGCCGACACCCAGCCTCTGGGCCGTCTCGCTGGACCGTTTTGGAGTCCCCTATCTCTCTACGCCACCTGATCGCCCGCTTGTCAAGGGGGCCTCGCCGTCGCTTCCACGGAGATCCACAAGCTGCCAACGAGCGAATCCATGCCGCCACAACCACGCATTTGCCATTTAAGCGACTGCTTCAATATCTTTGGCCCATGCCGACCGCACCGCCAGGCGACGTCTACCAGGCCATTGCCGACCCCCGCCGCCGGGAAATCCTCGAACTGCTCGGAACAGACGAGCAACCGGTGCAGGCCATCGTAGACCAGTTCGACGTTTCATTCGCCGCCATCTCACAACATCTCCGCGTGCTGCGAGAGGCCGGCCTGGTCGCGCGCCGCCGCGATGGCCGATCTCAGCTCTACCGGGCCACACCTTCCGCGCTCGAGGAAGTCCACGACTGGACCGCACAATATCGCGCGTTCTGGCGCGGCAGACTCAAACGCCTCAACAAGTACCTGAGCCAGCGCCGATGAAACTCGACCTCAAGTACACCGAATTCATTCCGCATCCGGTCCCCGACGTATGGGCCGCTCTGACGACCGCCGACGCGCTGCGCGAATGGCTCATGGAGAGCGACTACGAACCGCGCGTCGGCAAGCACTTCATCTTTCGCTGCCCGCCCGGCCCCGGCAACCGCGGGTTTATCGAGTGCACAATCCTCGGGCTTGAACCGATGCGCCGCATCGTCTGGTCTTGGCTCTCGACCGAGACCGGTGAACCGACGATCGTCACGTTCGAACTCGAACCGGCGCCCGGCGGCACGAAGTTGACCCTGACGCATCGCGGCGAGACCGCGCCCGATGTCGAACGCGGAACGCGCGCGGGCTGGACCGCAAAGCTTTCGAACCTGCTCACCTATCTCAACGGGAGAACGCATGGCAGCAAAGCATAAGGTTGTTGCGCACGACGAATGGCTCAAGGCGCGCAAGGCTCTTCTCACCAAAGAAAAAGAATTCACCCGCCTTCGCGACAAGCTGAACAAGGAGCGCCGTGCCCTGCCCTGGGAGACAGTCGACGAGGAGTACGTCTTCGACGGCCCCGACGGCAAGCAGACGCTCGCCGACCTCTTCGAGGGGCGAAGCCAGCTCATCGTCTATCACTTCATGTTCGGCCCGGACGACAAGGCGGGATGCGCCCACTGCTCGTTCTGGGCCGACAACTTCAACGACATCATCGTGCACCTGAATCATCGCGACGCCACGATGGTCGCCGTGTCGCGCGCGCCGCTCGCCAAGCTTCAGGCGTACGAGAAACGGATGGGCTGGAACTTCAAATGGGTGTCATCCAACGGAACGCCATTCAACTTCGACTACCGGGTCTCGTTCACGCCGCAGGAAATTGCCGCCAAGCGCGCACTGTACAACTTCAAAATGCAAGACGTGGGCCCCTCGGAACGCGAGGGTGTCAGCGTGTTCTACAAGGACGCCGCCGGGCGAGTGTTCCATACCTACTCGACGTATGCGCGCGGCATTGACCTCCTCAACACTGCCTATAACTACATCGACCTGACGCCGGCGGGCCGCGACGAGGGCGACAGCCCACAGTTCTGGGTGCGGCGCCACAACGAGTATGATCGGTAGCGCTGTGGCACATCGTCGGCACGTTCACTAGATGCGCGACCGTGCTTTCAGCGCCACGAGCGCACTCCTCTTCATCGCGAGTGCAGGGGCCACTCTCTACCTCTGCAGGGCAATGGCCGGCGGCATGACGATGCCCGGCGACTGGACGATGTCGATGGTGTGGATCCGCGAGCCTGCTGGATCGCTGGTTGCCGCGGCTGGCGGATTTCTCGTGGCCTGGATTGTGATGATGGTGGCGATGATGCTGCCGTCGCTCATTCCGGTGCTGTCAAACTATCGGCAGTCGATCCTCGCGCTCGACGAGGGTGGTTCAGGTGCGCGCACAACACTCTTCGGCGCAGGCTACTTCTCGGTATGGGCAGGGATCGGGATCGCGGCGTATGCGCTGGGCATGCTGGTGACCGGTGCCGAGGAGCGGTGGCCGGCGCTCGCGCGGTCGGTGCCAGCATGGAGCGGCGCCGTGCTGATGCTTGCGGGCTGCTGGCAGTTCACGGGGTGGAAGGCCCGCGAGCTCGCACGGTGCCGGGAGTCGCTTGCATGTGAACAGGGGCGCCATGTGACTGCCACCGGCGCAATGCAAGGTGGCCTGCGCCTGGGCGCACATTGCGCGCTATGCTGCGGCGGACTGATGGTGACGCTGCTCGTGACTGGCGTGATGAGTGTCGCCGGGATGTTGCTGATCGCCGTTGCGATCACGGCGGAGCGACTCGCGAAGCGGCCTGATTGGGTTGCTCGAACCGTCGGCGCTGGCATGCTTGTGGTGGGCGCTGTCTGGATTGCGCGTTCGCTGGGCAGCTGATGAAATCAGCATAAGTTATTCAATGTCATAGCGTTGCACTAAGATAGCGAATGAGCTATCATTGACACATGTCTCAAAGCGTCCTGCCTCGCGCCGCTGACCTTCTTGGACTGGCGAGGATCCGGAGCGGGCTCTCGCAGCGCGAGCTGGCCCGGCGGGCGAAGACGGCGCAGTCCGTTGTCGCGCGCATCGAGAAGGGGCAGACGATCCCAAGCCTCGACACACTGGACCGGCTGGTCGCCGCCGCAGGGTTCGAACTCCGGCACGAGCTCTCGCCAAAACCGGTATTTCACTCGCACATGCTCGACGACTGCGCGCGGATTCTGCGCCTCTCGCCCGCCGAGCGATTGCGCGAGGTCCGCAACGTCAGCCGGTTCATCATCGCGGCGCGGCGTGCCTGATCAAGAAGACGTCGGCACGCCGCTCGACCCGGAACGCCTTATCGCCGTGCTCGCCGCGCACCGGGTGCGCTATGTGCTCATAGGTGCGCTCGGTGCGCGCCTCCAGGGTTTTCCGCGTCTCACCGCCGACGCCGACATCACTCCGGCGCGTGACGATGAGAATCTTGTCCGCCTGGCAGACGCGCTCTGCGAGCTCGACGCGCGTGTTTACACCGAGAGCGTGCCCGAGGGGCTGTCCTTCGATTGCAGCGCTCGCACACTCGGCCGAGCCGATTTCTGGAATCTCGTGACCACGGCGGGCCGCCTCGACATTGCCTTTGTACCGTCCGGCACCACGGGCTACGACGATCTTGCGCGTGGAGCCATTCGGTTCGAAGTGAACGGCGCAGAACTCCAAGTCGCGCGCCTCGCCGACATCATCCGTTCGAAGGAAGCGGCCGACCGGCCGCAGGATCGGCAGGACGTAGCGGTGATGCGGGAGATGCTCGAGCGGCGCGACACTACTACCATATAGATAGACAGGTAGTAGCCTCAGCTCCTCCTCTTCGCCCACTCACGTACTCTCCATGCGCATTCAAAAAGTCGGCGTAATCGGCGCCGGCGTCATGGGCCACGGCATCGCCGCCCTGTGCGCCTCGGCCGGTCTCCCTGTCGTCCTCCTCGACATCCCCGGTTCGGACGATCCCAAATCGCCCGACCGCTCCGCGCCCGCCCGGAACGGCCTCGCCAAGGCGCTCAAGAACAAGCCCGCCGCGTTCATGGACGCGGATCGCACCGCGCTCGTGACCACGGGCAACACCGCCGATCACCTGAACCTCCTCGCCGATTGCGACTGGATTGTCGAGGTCATCATCGAGCAGCCGAAGCCCAAGCAGGAACTTTTCGCGCGACTCGAACAGATCGCACCCAACGCGATCATCACGTCGAACACGTCCGGCATTCCCATGTCGGTGCTCCTCAAAGGGCGCAGCGAGAAGTTCCGCCGCCACTTCTGTGGCACGCACTTCTTCAATCCGCCGCGCTACATGCACTTGCTCGAGATTATCCCCACCCCCGAAACGGCGGCAGAAGCTCTCGATGCCGTGCAGCACTTTCAGCAACGCATACTCGGCAAGGGCATCGTCATCGCCAAGGATGTGCCCGGCTTTGTGGCCAACCGCCTCGGGGTGCACGGCATGGTGATCGCCGGGCGGCTCATGATGGAGTTCGACCTCACCATCAGCGAAGTGGACACGCTCACCGGCGCACTCATTGCGCGAGCGAAGACGGCCACGTTCCGCACCGGTGATCTCTCGGGCATTGATGTGCTCGTGCACGTCTCCGATGGACTGAGCCAGGCGACGGGCGAGGACCTCAAGCTCGCGCCCTGGATCCACGAGCTGGTCAAGAGCGGCCGCCTCGGCGACAAGACCAAACAGGGTTTCTATAACAAGCAGGGCAAGGACATTCTCACGCTCAACTGGAAGACGCTCGAGTACGAGAATCAGGGCCGCTTCACGAGCCCGAAGATCGAGGAGCTGCTCCAGCTGCCGAGCGCGGCGCGCGTTCTCGCGGCGCGCAAGCTCCGCGGCAAGCACGGCGACTTTCTTCACAAGCTTCTCGTGGAGCAGATGCACTATTGCCTGACGCTCACGCCGCAACTCGCATATGACATTGCCGCCGTCGATCGCGCCATGGAATGGGGCTACGGCTGGGAACTCGGGCCGTTCAAGGTGATGGACGCGGTGGGACTGAGCTGGCTGCGCGGCGAGTGCGAGAAAGCCGGCAAGTCCGAGCCAGAGCTGCTCAAGATTGCAGGAAGCGCGTTCTACAAGACGATGAAGAAGGGCGTGATGATCCCCTCGCTCTCCACTCTCGACCCCAACGCCTCAACTCTCGACTCTGAACGCTCGGCCCCCAAACTCTCGACTCGCGACTCTCGACCCTCGACTGCCGGTTCCGCACCCTCGACTGCCGTTCGCATCGCTGTTCCTCCCATTCCCGGCCAGCTCCTCCTTGCCAGTTGTCCCGTTCGCGCCTTCAACCCCGAAGCCCGCGTACGCGACCTGGGGGGCGGCGTGCTCTGCCTCGAGTTCAGCGGCAAGATGAACACTCTCGGGCCAGGCGTTCTCGAAATGCTCGCGACGACCATCGAGCGAATCGACAATGGCAAGTATGCCGGCCTGGTAATTGGCAACGACGATCCGCGCACGTTCAGTGCAGGCGCCAATCTCTCCGCCGTTGCCGGCGCTGCGGCCGCGGGCGAGTGGAAGGAGATCGAGCACAGAATCCGCGCGTTCCAGGACGCCGTCATGAGCGTCCGACGCGCGCCATTCCCCGTGGTGGCCGCGCCCTTCGGCCTCACGCTAGGCGGCGGTGTCGAGTTCTCGCTCCACGCCGACCGCGTGCAGGCGCACGCCGAGCTGTACATGGGACTCGTCGAAGTGGGCGTGGGAATCATTCCGAGCGGCTGCGGAACGAAGGAGCTGCTGTTCCGGTTCACCGAGGCGCTCAAGCCGTACGAAGAGGCCGACCCGTTCGAAGCCGCAAGACGCGCATTCAAGCTCATCGCCCTGGCGCAGATGAGCGGCAGCGCGCTCGAGGCGCGGAAGATGGGATTCCTCCGTCCCGTGGCCGACCGCATTACGTTCAACCGCGACACGCTCATTTCCGACGCCAAGCAACGCGTGCTCGACCTGGCGCCCGACTACGTCCCGCCGCCCATGAAGACCATTCGCGTGCTCGGCAAGGAGACGCTCGGCAACCTCGACTATGCGCTCTTCTCGTTCAAGGAAGCAGGTCAGGCCAGCGACCATGATGTTCGGCTCGGCCACGAGGTGGCGTATGTGCTCGCTGGCGGCGACGGCCCGCCGCGCGACGTGACCGAGCAGGACATCATCGATCTCGAGCGCGAGGCTACGCTCAAGCTGCTCGGCACCGCCGAGACGCAGGCGCGCATCAAGCAGATGCTGGAGACGGGGAAGCCGCTGAGGAACTGAGAACAGCAGAACCACGGATGACACGGATTACGAACGGATGACCACGGATCCTTCTTTGGGGGATGTGAGGATCATTCGCCGGAAGGTGGCGCGCGGCCCGAAGTTGAGCAAAATACCGACTGTGAGACCTGTTCCTTTCAGATAGTTCAGTAGCTGTAACTCGTGGACGGGGATGATTCTGTCGGCAACCTTGCTTTCGACGATCACCCGTCCTTCGACCACGAGATCGGCTCGGTAGTCTCCCACGGGTCTGCCGCGGTAGTGGACCGTGAGGGCCACCTCTCGTTCGCTACTGATGCCTCGGTCCTTGAGCGCCAGCGGGAGTGCCCGCTGATAGACCGACTCGATGAATCCGTACCCGAGCTCGTTATACACTTCGAAGAACGACCCGATGATCTCATTCGTGAGATCGCCATGCAGCAAGGTGTGTCCGGCAGTTGCAGTTCCCACAAGACTCCTCTGTGGTCATCCGTTTCAATCGGTGAATATCCGCGGTTCTGCTGTTAGTCCCGTCATCATTCAACCGCCCGAACAGCCCGATTATCTTTCACCTGATCAGCCCCTCTCGCTCGGATCCCGGGTCCATGCAAACCAGAGAAGCAGTCATTGTCAGCGCCGTCCGCACCGCAGTTGGTCGCGGCAAGAAAGACGGCGCGCTCGCCACCGTGCACGCAGTCGACCTTGCCGCCACGGTCATGAAAGCAGCCGTCGAGCGCGCGAAGCTCGACCCCCGGTTCATTGACGACGTCTTGTTTGGTTGCGCCATGCCCGAGTCCACTCAAGGACTCAACGTCACCCGGCTCGCCGTGCTGCGCGCGGGGTTCCCGGTGGAGGTGACCGCCGCGACGATCAACCGGTTCTGTTCGAGCGGCCTGCAGACCGTCGCGATGGCAGCGCAGGCGATCATGACGGGAATGGCGGACGTGATGCTCGCCGGCGGCGTGGAGATGATGAGCGCCGTGCCGATGAGCGGTTTTCACACGCGGCTCCATCCCGATCTGACCGAAGAGAACATCGGCATGGGGTTCACCGCCGAACGAGTCGCCAAGCGCTGGGGGATCACGCGCGAAATGCAGGACGAGTTCGCGCTCGGCAGCCAGCAGAGAGCGGCAGCGGCGTGGAAGAGGAATGTGTTCGCGCGCGAAATCGTACCGGTCGCGGTGCAGCGCGTGAGCTGGAAGGGTGCGGCCAGGACGGTTGAAGACACTACCTTTGCGAATGACGAACTCGTGCGTGGGGGCACGACGATGGAAGGGCTCGCAAAGCTTCCGCCCGCATTCAAGCCGGGCGGAACGGTCACGGCCGGCAACGCGAGCCCGCTCTCGGATGGAGCGGCGGCCATCCTGATGATGAGCGCCGACAAGGCAAAGGAGCTCGGGCTTGCACCGCTCGCGCGATTCGTTCAGTTCGCCACTGCCGGCGTCGAGCCCGACATCATGGGTATCGGCCCCGTGAAGGCCGTGCCGAAGGCGCTTGACCGCGCAGGGCTCAAACTCGCGGACATGAAACTCATCGAGTTCAACGAGGCGTTCGCGGCGCAAGCACTCGCGGTGATTCACGACCTCGAGATGGATACGAGCCGCGTGAACGTCAACGGCGGCGCGATCGCCCTGGGACATCCGCTCGGCGCAACGGGGTCGAAGCTCACCACGCAGCTCGTGCACGAGCTGGGCCGCCGGGGCGGCGGGCTGGGGATGGTGACGATGTGCGTGGGCG
>DASZZO010000120.1:0-3697 GCA_035544915.1 Gemmatimonadaceae bacterium
ACGCCCTCCGCCGGCAGCTCCCGGCTGCTCCTCCACGCAGACACCAATGAGCGTTCCGTCCGACGCCACCACGGCGTTCCCCATGACGGACGCTCGCGCGCTGCCGAAGGCCGCACGCGTACCCGGCCCGCGAAATGAGGCGCCGCTCTCTGACGATTGGAACACGACGAAATCGGAGATCGTGCGCGGCACGCGACTGTTCCCGGTCACGTACACGCGTCCATGAAACGGGCCGCCCGTCGCGTCTACCGTCACGAATTCGCGATCCATGTACGTGAGCGCGAACGGTCCAGCCCAGCTCGCTCCACCGGTGTGCGAGCGAAAAAGCAGCAGGGTCCGCTCGCCGCCGGCAGGAAGCGACGAGGCCGCGTAGTACGCCGTCCCGTCAGGTCCGAACGCCATGGCCGGATCGCCGGTGTGGTCGAGTGGGCCCCCCTCGAGAACCGGATTCCAGGTCACGCCGCCGTCCGCGGAAGCATAGACGATGGTACCGTACGTCGTGCCGCTCTCCGGATAGATGATGGAACCGACAACGAGCCGAGACGGGTCTCGCGGATGGGTGGCGACCGTCACCTCATAGTGCGTGTCGGCGGCGCGCGATCGACTTACCTGGATATTCGGGCCCACGTGAATCGCGGGAGCCGGCACGGCCCGCGTCGACCGCGCGCGAGCCTGGCGAGAATGGCTGAGGCGGACTGGGCCCGGCCATAGCACGGCGAGAGTCACGAGCCAACCAGCGATCCTCATAATGGGGTCATACACGTCTGCCACCCTCGCAGTGCAACGAAGACATGGGACTTGGCGGCCGTATCATCATGTTCGTCTCCCCCACAATGCCGTTACCAATGCGCTTCATCCGACCATTGAAAAAGGCCAAGGCCCCTTCAGCAAACCCGGGGCGCTGTCGTACATGCCCTCACTCAAGGTATCGCGGCTCGCGGGACTGTCCCGGTAGCCCCAGGAGTACGGAGCAGATAGATTCTGCGAGCCGCTCCCAGCCCCTTTTTTGCTCTCCGGCGAGGCGCTCCTGATGGACGCTGGTCTGCGCGACCGAATCCAGGCCGCCCTCGGTGACAGCTACCACCTCGAGCGTGAGCTTGGCGGTGGCGGCATGTCGCGTGTATTCGTTGCCCGGGAAACGGCGCTCGGCCGCACCGTCGCGCTGAAGGTGCTCTCGCCGGAACTCGCCGCCGGCATCAGCATCGAGCGGTTCCATCGCGAGATCCAGGTCGCCGCGCGCCTGCAGCATCCGCACGTCGTGCCCGTGCACTCGGCGGGCGCGGTCGACGGTCTGCCGTATTACACGATGCCGTTCGTCGAGGGCGAGTCGCTGCGAGCGCGGCTGACGAGGGATGGCGTGCTCCCGCTGCGCGAGGTGGTGACCATTCTCCGTGACGTGGGCCGGGCGCTGGAATACGCGCACTCGCAGGGCGTGGTGCACCGCGACATCAAGCCCGACAACGTGCTGATGGCCGGCAGCTCGGCCACAGTCACGGATTTCGGGATCGCGAAGGCCATCTCGGCGTCGCGAACGGAGGGGCAGGGCGGGACGCTCACGTCGGCCGGCACTTCCATCGGCACGCCGGCGTACATCTCGCCGGAACAGGCGTCGGGCGACGCGAAAACGGATCATCGCGCCGACATCTATTCCTTCGGCTGCATGGCGTACGAGCTGCTGGCTGGACGCGCGCCATTTGGCGACCGTGCGCCGGCAAAGCTGTTCGTCGCCCATTTGTCGGAACGGCCGGAGAACGTCACCGAGTATCGTCCCGACACGCCCCCAGCTCTCGCCTCGTTGGTGATGCAGTGCCTGGAGAAGGATCCCGAACGTCGGCCACAGAATGCCACGGAGATCCTCCGCTCCCTCGATGCAGTGGCGAGCAGCGGCGGCCACGATGCGACGCCGGTCGTCGCGCTTGCGACGCGGCGCAATCTCGGCAGGGCCCTGGCAGTCTACGCGGTGAGCTTCATCGCCGTGGCGATCCTCAGCCGCGCGGCAATCATCGTCGTCGGCCTCCCCGACTGGGTGTTCCCCGGCTCGCTGATCGTGATGGCACTCGGCCTGCCGGTGATCCTGTTCACCGGAGCGGTGCACCATCAGGCGAAGCTTGCCCGGATGCAGAGCACGCTCACGCCGGGCGGTACGGCCACCAAGCACGGCACGATGACGCAGATCGCGCTCAAGGCCAGCCCCTGGATGACGTGGCGGCGCACGGCCCTGGGCGGCGCGTGGGCAGTAGGTGCGTTCACCTTGCTGGTAGGCGTGTGGATGCTGCTGCGTGCGCTCGGCATCGGGCCGGCAGGATCGCTCTTCGCCGCGGGCGCGCTCAAGAAGCACGATCCGATTCTTGTTGGCGACTTTAAGAGCCCCGCCTCCGACACCGGGCTTGGCAGTGTCGTCACTGAAGCGTTGCGCGGCGAACTGGCCCAGTCGAAGAGCCTGACGATCGTGCCGACGAGCAAGGTGCGCGCGATGCTGGGACGGATGCAGCTGCCCGCCACGACGCGCCTCGATTTCGCGCGCGCTCGCGAAATGGCCACGCGCGAGGGGATCAAGGCGATCGTAGACGGTGAGGTGCTCGCCATCGGAGGGAGCCGCGTGATTCAGGCGAGCCTGGTCGCCACGCAGACCGGCGACGTGCTTGCCTCGTTCAAAGAGACGGCGAAGACCGAGAACGATGTCGTCGGCGCGATCGACCAACTCGCGCGCCACCTGCGCGAGCGCGCGGGGGAATCGCTGCGCAACATCCGCGCGACGCCGGCATACGAGCGGGTGACGACGGGTTCGCTCGAGGCGCTGCGCAAGTTCGTGGACGGGCAGCGCGCAATCGACGCCGGAGATGACATGCGTGGCCGCGTGCTGCTCGAGGAGGCCGTCGCCCAGGACACGGGATTCGCGATGGCCTATCGCAAGCTCGCGGTGTCGTACCTCAACGCGGGCGGGCAGGCGGAAAAGGGATATGCATTGCTGCAGCAGGCGTACGACCACCGCGCGCGGCTGAGCGACGAAGAACGCTACTCGCTCGAAGGCTACTACTTCACCAGAGGCCCCAAAGCCGACGTGAACAAGGGAATCGCGGCGTACGAAGCGCTGCTCGAGGCGAATCCCGAGGACCAGACTGGACTGATCAACTTGGGGGTGTCGCTCGAATTCCGCGGGGAGTACGCGAAGGCCGAGGCGCTCCACCGGCGCGCGCTGGCGCTCGACACACTCCCCTATCAGTCCAACCTCGGGCTCGCGCGCACGCTCGCGAACCAGGGAAAGGTGGACGAGGCGATGCGGGCGATAGCCGTTGGCGGGCGCCGGGCTCCGAGAGCCAAATGGCTCTTCACGCGCGTGGCCACGGGTATGCTATGGGCGAACGGACAGCTGGATTCCGCGGCAAGGGTCGCCGCGGGGATCACCGCTGAGGCGCACGCGCCGGCCGAGCGGGCGGAGGTCACGGCCGTGCAAGCGCGCCTTGCGCTGGCACGCGGACGGCTCGCGGAGGGCGAGCGTCTGGTGACCGCGCAGATCGCGTTTGATCGTGAAGCGGGCCGCGCCGGCAACGTCCTGCGTTCCGCGCTCCGCGCGGCGGTGCGCACGGTGTGGTACAGAAACGATCGCGCGGCGGCCGCACGCCAGCTCGACGAGGCCATGAAGGTGACGCCGGTCTCGGCAATAGGAGCAGTCGACCGCCCGTTCAGCGATCTGGTG
>DASZZO010000121.1:0-11328 GCA_035544915.1 Gemmatimonadaceae bacterium
GGGCACGATATTCGGATGCGACAACTTGGCCGCCATCCGGGCCTCGCGCAGAAAGCGCTCGCGCACCTCGGGCGAGGCGGCCAGGCGCTCGGGGAGCACCTTCACGGCGACGAGCCGGTCGAGTTTCACGTCGAGCGCCAGGTACACGACGCCCATGCCACCGCGGCCGATTTCGCGCTGCAACTCGAAGTCGGGCAGCAGCGCGCTGGCGTGGCGCGGGAGATCGGGGGACGCGGCGGTCACGGGGGAAAGATACAGTCGAGAGTTGGTGGTCGAGAGTTGAGAGTTTGAGGCTGCGAGATCGAGGGTCGAGCATGGCTCATAGCGAATAGTTCACGCGGACGTGCGCCGGAAATGCCGCCACGATTTCAGGCGTCACCTTGGGCATGCTATCCAGGCGAACCTCCCTAAGACGCGGCAGGCGGGCCAGCGCGGCGATGCCGATATTCGTGAGGCCGGCGCAGGCGGAGAACTCGACCTTTTCGAGCGATGAGATGCCGCTGAGCAGTTCGGGCGTGCGGTCGGTGATGAGGGTGTAGCTCGCGAAGTACTTCTTCAAGGCTGGCAGCCCCGTGATGTGCTCCGTGGCCCCGTCGGTGGTATCGCGACAGTACATGAGAATCAGCGACTCGAGACGATCGCAGCGTCCAATATGCCGGTAGCCCGCGTCCGGCACATCCATGGGCATGAGTTCCCGGAGCACGGGAAACCGCGGCAGCGTGGACAGTGCCGCATCATCCACGTTCTTGCAGCTCACCGACAGGGCCCGGAGGGACGGCATCGTCGCGAGCGCAGTGAAGCCGCGTGCCCGCAGGTTGTAGCAGCGCCGTCCCCGGATGTTCTCGATGGACTGCGACCGGCTCAGTGCGACGAACCCGTCGTCGCCCGCGATCGTGTCCTGACACATGAGAGCGCGCAGCCTCGGCATCGCGGCGATATACGGCATCGCCTCATCGGTCGCGCCGAACGCGAGCATCCCCAGATTCGGGAGCGTCACCAACGGCGCGAGACCTGCAGCTGTGACCTGCAGATTGCTGTCGTCCACATTCAGCGCAAACAGGCCCTCGAGCCCCGCGAGAGCGCCAAGCCCCCGGTCGGTGAACGAGCCTCGGAGAAGAAGGAAGTTTGGCGCCGCGTCAGCTGAAAGCAGGGCGAGCGCGATCTCACCGCCCTGCCAGGTCTTGAACACCGGGAAGTGGTGAAGGAGTGGCAGACCCGCGTCGGTGACCAGCGCGCCACTCCTGAAATGGCACAGCGTCGACATTTCCGTGAGCGCCTTGATCGCGCCATCTCCGGTATTTGTCCCCGAAAGATCGACGCGCTGCAAGTGCTGACAGTCCCGCAAGTGGACCACGGCCGCATCCGTGACTCCAGTCCACGAGAGCGAGATGGACTCGAGCGCCGGAAGCTCCCGCAATACCTCGAGCCCGCGATCCGTCACTTGAGTTCCGCTCAGGTCGAGGTGCCGGAGCTGCGGCATCCGCGCGAGATGCCGCACGCCTGCGTCCGTGAGCGCCTTCGAGCCCCCTGACTGAAGCGACGTCACATCCTCGAGATGCGAGATCCGTTCCAGAACACCGTCGGTGAGCTGGCCTTTGGCGTCCACGCCGGTAAGACGCCTCTCCTTCATCATCTCAATGGCCACGCCCCAATCGCGCGTGCTCTCTGCGCGCGCATCCGCGCCGTCCGGACCGGGCGTGAACAACTTCACCGGCGTCGCGGCGATCATCCGCTTGGCCGCCGGCAGCTTTGCGAGATAGTCTACCAACGCCCGCCAACTCTCGAATCCGTGGTCGCGCGCGACGAGGAGACGCGCGTCGTCGAGCGAAATCTCGACGTCCCCGTTCTCGGTCTCCGGCCGCTTCCCGAGATCGAGCTGTACATACCGCCGCATGGCTTGTCAGGTGCGCCGGTGCCACGTGTCGTTCCAATGTCGCTGCATTGCCTCAGGGGTCCCGGTCCGGTACGCCTCGAGGAGGTTCGCGGCCATCTGCTCATACCGCTCGAGCGTCGGACGATTGTCCGGCGGCGAAGAGGCCCGCCGAATCATCTCGGCGACGTCGAACATCCCGATTCGTTCGGCCCGGTCGGCCGCCGTCATCCCGTCCCCGTTGCGCAACGAGGCATCAGCGCCGCAGGCGAGGAGCAGCTCGGCAACCTCCATCGCGCGTCGCTCGTCGGCGGTCGGGAGCCACATGAGCGGGGTGTGCCCGCCCGCGACGACCTTTGCACGCTCCGGCTCTTCGCGCAGCACCATTCGCAGCCGTTCGATGTTTCCCGAAAAGGTGAGTTCCCAGACATCGCGACTGTACCGCCCGAGAAGGTCCATCATGGCCGCATACTGGTAGTGAGCCGCGCAGCCCAGGGGCGTGTTGCCATAGTTCGATTCCACTGGATCGATCTCGGCTCCGCGTGCAATCAGCAGCTCTGCCACACGCAGCGCGTTGTTGTAGCCGGCGATGTGCAGCGGGCGTTCCTTCTTGGTGTTCTCCACGTTGGGAGACACGCCGAGGTCGAGCAGGAACTCGACGACGTCCGCGCGATCCTGCTCAGTCGCCGCGAAGATTGGTTCATGCGCGCGCAGGAATTCCGGGTGCGCGGCAAGCTGTGTTCGCACTGCGTCGCGGTCGAGCCGGAGGCAGGCCGCAACGAACGTGTCCATGTCACTCAGCACGACGTCCGTCGGTGTGGCGCCGTAGCGGACGAGGAGTTCCGCAATCTCGTGGCGTCCGTTGCGAACCGCAGCCTCGTACAGCGGGATCTTCGGCCATCGCTTGTCGCGCCGGGGCGCAGCAGTCGCGTTCGCGCCGTGGGCAAGGCACCACTCGGCCAGCCTGACATCGTTGTTCTTGATGGCGATGTCGAGATGCCAGCGTGCTCCCGACCCGTAGCCGCCCATGTCGAGCATCGACCACTCGGGATCATCCCAGTCGGCTTTCCGGCCAAGCTGCACGGCGTGCTCGTAGATCATCTCGAGGAACCAGCGCACGCGGCCGTGAAACGCGATGTTGTAGACGACCTGGATGTCGTAGGGCTCGGCGCCGCGCTCGAGCAGCAGTCGCACGAGTGCATCGCGCTGCGGGTGGGGCGGCCGGTCCTCCTCGCCTTCACCGATCGCGCCGACGAGCGCCGTGTATCGGCTGCCGCCGGCCATGAAGTACACATTGGGATCGGCCCCGTGGTCGAGCAGCGTGCGCGCGATCGCCACCGCGTTGTCGGTTGCCGCCGGGAGCGGAAGGCGGGTGAAACACACGTACGATAGCGGCTCCCAGCCCTTGGGCGCGGTTTCCTTGTACAGGTCACCAGTTCCGCCGGACCCTGATTGCTTGCTGCTCGGTTCCGACGTTTTCAGCCGCGCCAGCCCGGGCTGGGCGGCGAGTGCGGCCTCGACTGCCGCGATGTTGCCGCACACAATTTCCGTGTAGAAACTGGCGTGGGCGATTTCCGGATGTCGCTCCAACAGGCGTAGGGCGGTATGCCGCGCCCTGACATGGTCCTGGGCGCCCCGCACGTGATGATCGGGGCAGGCGTTGTCCAGAAACCGCGTGACCAGATCGTCCTGCGGCGGATCCGCCGCTGCAGGCTGGGTGACCAGGTTCTTGAGCGCGGCCCACCCCGGCAGGCCGTGCTCGCGCGCGAGCGCGTGCTGTACGTCGCGCAGCGTGGGGACCTTCGGAGCCTCGGGAAGCGCTCGTTCGAAACGAGCCCGCGCCTCGCCGAGATTCTCGCGAAGCGCCTTCAACCAGCGCTTCGCCTCCCTCTTGAGGTTCTCGAGCGTACTCCGGGGCGTGAGTTGCCTGGACACGATCCTCCTCCCATAGTGCCTGAAGTCCGCTGAGATACAGGCTGGAAGAAGGTTCGAGCATGCCGCTGCGAACCCGACTGGGTGGGTGTGATCTCCCTTGCCGCGGACAGGAGGGGCCCCAGGGACCGCTGGAAAGGAACGGTCGCGTTCGCGATGGGAGGGTGTCAAGGGGGGCAGTCGAGAGTTTGGAGTCGAGAGGTGAGAGTTGGGGGGACGGGAGGTTGGAATCGAGAGTTGGGAGTGAGTCAACTCTCAACCCTTGACTCTTGACTCGCGACCCCCAAACTCTCAACTCTCAACCACAAACTCTCGACTGTACCATCCAATGCCCCGATCACTTTTTCTCGCCTTGGTTTTTGCAGCGCCCGCGTCCGCGCAGCAATCAGCGCCCTCTTCCCTGCCGCGCGACGAGATCGCCGCGCTGGCCAGGGCACAGGTCGCAATCACCTTAGTGCACGACTCGACCAATGCGCAGCTCGCGCTCGCGCGCAACACGACCACCCAGGCGCAGCTTCAGCTCCAGGAGAAACTGCGTGCGCAGATCGATGAGATCCTGCATCACAACGGACTGACCGACGAGGAATACCGGCGCAAGACCTACGTGGTGAGCACCGACCCGGCCGCCCGCAAGACGTTCGACAGCCTGGTGGTCACGCTCACGGGTGCGCCCATTCCTGGCCAGTACGTCGCTCCCGCCGGAGGCGGACGCGGTTCAGTCCCGGTGCCGGCCGGCCCCGTGGGGGTTCATATCGGCCACGTCGTGAACTCGTTCGGCGACACGCCCAACGGCCAGGGGTTGCTCACGACGGCAATGGCCGAGGCGCGCGTCGCCGCGCAGCACGCGATGCTCGCGGCGAGACAGCCGGGCAATCTCGCGTACATGCAGGTGCACGCGGGCCATGTGATCAACGCGCTTGACCCGGCCATCGTCGCGGCCGGGCCGGGACTCGGATACGGCCTCAGGAAGGCGGCGCTGGGAGTCGCCACGCATATCGAGCTGGCGGCCGCTGCTCAGGGCGCATCGCCGAATGTCATCACCCACTCGAAGCACGTCGCGACGTGCGCCCGGAACACCATCCAGCGCGCGGACCTGCTGCTCGCACTTGCGCAAAAAGTGCAGGCCGCAACATCGGCCGCCGACGCGGCCGCTCTCGTGAGCCAGATGACGTCCTTGGCCGATCAGCTCATCGCCGGCGCCGACGCCAACGCCGACGGAAAGATTACCGCGGAGCCCGGCGAGGGCGGGCTCCAGCAAGCCGACGAACACGTAAAGCTCCTGCTCGCCGGCGAGCGCTAGCAGCCAACGCAGCGGTGGCTGTTCTTCGCTCCCATTTTTTCGAGGAGCGCGATCGTCTCGGGGAACGGACGCAGGCGTTGCACGGGGCCATTGGCCATATCCACCGTGGTGCGACCCTGCCGCGAGACCGCTTTGGGGTCCGCGCCTTTCGACACGAGATAGAGGATCATCTCGTTGTCGCCGCGCGCGGCGGCGTGATGGAGCGGCGTGTAGCCATTCACGTCGCGCTGGTTGACGTCGGCGTGGAGCTCCTCAACCAGGTATTTCATTGCGGGCATCCAGCCGTCGGGCGCATGGCGATGGGCATTCCCGGCGAACCCGTTGCCGTATCCCACGCCGGCGGCGGAGTGAATCGGGTAAACCCCTAAGCCCGGCGGCACGGCCTTCGCCGCGGAATCAGTTGCAGGATCGAGGGGAGGGGGCGGTGCCTGCCCACGGCCACCACCGCCACCACCGGCCGCTCCACCGGCCGCTCCACCGCCGCGGCCTGTCTGCGGGGCGCGCAATGAGGGCACGTTCGGGTCCGCGCCATAGCTGACCAGCAACCGCATAGCATCGACATCGACCGCGTAAGCGGCGCGCCAGAACGGTGTGGTCCCATCGATGTTCTCTAATCCGCAGTTCGCGTTTCCGCAGTTATTGTAGGAGAAATACCAGAACTGCTGTTTCAACCGCGCATTTGGATTGGCACCTGCTTTCAGGAGTGCCGTCATCAGCTCCAGATAGCTCGTGCGCTGGTTTTGCACGTCCTGCGGCTGCGGAAAGCGCGTGCGCGGCGCCCACTGGGTATTGATCACCGCATAAAGCGGTGTGTTGCCCGACGAACTTGCGACGTTCGGATCCGCGTGTCGCTCGATCAGGAGCTTCGCGATGTCGAACTGGCCGTTGATCAGCGCCTCGAGCAGCGGCGTGGTGTGGTCGACGCCGCTCGAATCATTGATGCTGGCGCCCCCATCCAGCAGCGCCACAACGGCGTCCTTGTTGCCCTGGCGGATCGCGTGATGCAACGCGGTCAGGCCACCCACGCCGCCAACCGCGCCGACATACCCGGCGATCCCGCCATTGATCGTGTCGACTTCCTCCGTCATGGGGCCCTTGGCTGACGCGGGCGCGGTCAGCACGACGCGTCCAGCCTCGATCGCCTGCTGGATCTGGCTCGCGGTGAACGGTCCCTTGGGCGTGGGCGCGGGCGGACCGCCCCGGCCACCGCGTCCACCAACCCGGCCGCCGGCTGGCGGCTGGACGGTGAGCGCCTGACCGGGGGCCGCCTGTTGCGTGGTGAGAACCTGCGCTGGGGCCGTCATGGCCGGGATCGGCACGTCGGCGCCGGGCAGCGCGGCGGTCTTCGCCGTATCGCGGTGCTTCTCCGGCTCGAAGGAGACGAGCACTTCATTCCGGCGCCGCATGGCCGCCTGCTCGCGGGCCGCGTCTTCCGTAAGGTTCACAACCCTGGTATGGACCGACGGATCGGCACCGTGCTTGAGCAGGACTCGAATCGCCGCGGCGCGGTCATACTCCGCCGCGAAAATCAGCGGCGTCTGCCCCCATTCCGGCTCGCGCGCATTGGCATTCGCCCCACGGTTCAGAAGCGCCGACACGGCCTCTTCGTTTCCGGCGCCCGCTGCGAAATGGAGGGGCGTGGCACCATTGGCGGTGAGCGCGTTGACGTCACTCCCAGCCCTGAGCAGCACTTTCACGACGGCGGCGCCACCCGCCTTGCTGGCGACGTGGAGCGGTGTGTAGCCGCCAACGCGCGTCACGGCCCGCAGATCGGCATGGGCGCGGACCAGTACTTCGGCCATTGCCGAATCGCCGCGCTCAGCGGCCCAGTGGAGCGCCGTCATTCCGTCGCCCTGTGGCGCGCTCACGCTTGCGCCTTGCGAAATCAGGGTGCGCACTCGGGTGAGATCGCCCTTCATCGCCGCGTCGGCAATGGGCGAGCCCGGCGCCGACCAGGCTGCCAGCAGCGCCACGGCCGCCACCGCGGCGAGCGTTCCCACAACACGGCGCCGATGCGGCATCGGGTTCCTGCTCCCGGGGATCATTATCGACTCCTGTCTCTCAGAGCGAGAAGTCGCCGGTGCTGTCGCCGAAGCTTCTCACATCGTCCAGTCCGAGCTTGTGCATGGCTGCAAGCATGACGTTGGCCATCGGCGTGCCATCGGGCGCCTTGAGGTGCACGTTCCCCTCCAGGCGACCGTTCCCGTGACCGAGCAGGAGCAGCGGGCACCGCCGGTGATTGTGCACGTTGCCATCCGCCATCGGCGACCCGTAGATGATCATCGTCTTCTCGAGCAGGTCCTTGTCGCCTTCCATCGTGTTTTTGAGGCGATCGAGGAAATAGGGCAGCATGCTCACGTGGTAGCGATTGATGAGGTTGAAATCGAGAATGGCCGCTTCGCGCCCGCCGTGGTGCGACGCCGGGTGGAATCCCTTGTCGGTGCCACTCGCTGGATAGGCCCGGCTCGAGGCGTCGCGTCCGGTCTTGAATGAGAAGACGCGCGTCATGTCCGACTGGAAGGCCAGCACCTGGAAGTCGAACATCAGCTTCATGTGCTCTTCGAACGAGTCCGGCACGCCGGACGGTGCTTCAGGCAACTCGCGGACATCGCCGCTGGTGTTGCGCGACTCCACAGCCTGAATGCGATGTTCGAGCTCGCGGATGTCCGTGAGATATTTGTCCATGCGCTCGCGGTCACCCGGCCCCAGTTCCCGCTTCAGCCCGGCCACCTCGCTGACGATCCAGTCGAGGATGCTCTGGTTCGCGCGACGGCGCACTCCACGGTCCGTGTTGTTGTTCCCTGCGCCGAACAGAAGGTCGAATGCGACGCGCGGGTTCCGGATCATCGGAAGCGGCTCGGTCGGGCTCGCCCAGCTGATCGTGTCCGTGTAGGCGCACGCATAGTTATAGTCGCAGCCGCCGGCCTGGTCGAGGTTCTCGATGCAAAGTTGCATCGACGGGATCGCCGTGTCGGTGCCGATCCGGCGGGCCACGAGCTGGTCGAGCGAAGTCCCGACGTAAAGGTCGGACCCCTGCGTCTGCTTTGGATGCGATTGCGTGAGGAATACGGCGCTCGACCGGAAATGATCGCCGCCGA
Source organism: Gemmatimonadaceae bacterium (assembly GCA_035544915.1). Classification (GTDB taxonomy): domain Bacteria; phylum Gemmatimonadota; class Gemmatimonadetes; order Gemmatimonadales; family Gemmatimonadaceae; genus Fen-1231. The sequence continues at coordinate 8,201 of DASZZO010000121.1, forward strand.
TTTCCGGCGCTACGAACGGCTCGGCCATGCGCACGTCGGTGTTGCTTACGATGGTGAGGTACTTCCGCCAGGGATCGAGCGAGGTGAGCGCGCCCTCGGGGTTGATTTCGAAGTTGCGGCCCACCGCGGCGGGCGCCCACAGGTTCTTCGTCGCGCCCCACGCGTTGCACCCCGCCGCGCCGTGCACGAGCTCGATGCACACGAGCCGCGTCTTGTCGGCCGCTGCCGCGGCGGCGGCACCCGCACCGAGACTGCCAAACGCGGGCACCATCGCATCGAGGTACGGCAGCGCGACGGTCGCACCCAGGCCCTTGAGGAATGTGCGGCGCGGAATGTGGCTGCGGGTGAGGAAATGCATGAGTTCGGTTTCCGGGCTGTCGGTTATCGGTCTCGTTGGTCCTGCGCGTCGGTAGCCACATCAGCTTTCTTGCTGCGGAATGCGGGACTGTTCACTACACCCAGTATGAAGGACGACATGCGATACCCGTTCGCCTGAGCCTGCCGCGCGATCGCGCGGATTGCCGGCTGGTCGTAGTCCTCCATCCGGCGTCCGGTCGCGTACGCCATCAGGTTCTCGGTGAAGGAACGAACGAGTGGAATCGGCCGTGACAACAGCGTCCTGTTGAGGTCCGCCGGGCTCGTGACCGCGGACCCGTCGTACATCGTGCCGCGCGTGTCGAGCGGAACCCCGTTCTCGCGGAAGCGCCACTTGCCCGTGACATCGAAGTTGTCCAGTGCGAGTCCGATTGGGTCCATGTACTGGTGGCAGGCGTTGCACGTCGGGTTCCGGCGATGGATCTCCATGCGCTGGCGCGTCGTCAGCTGCTTGCCATCCTTCGCGTCCGCCGTCTCGTCGAGAGACGGCACGTCCGGCGGTGGCGGCGGCGGCGGCATGCCGATCAGCACCTGCATCACCCACTTCCCGCGCAACACAGGCGACGTGCGATTCGCGAGCGACGTCTCGACGAGCACGCTGCCATGGCCCAGCAATCCGCGCCGCGTGCTGTCTGGATACGTCACGCGACGAAACCCCGGACCTGAGACGCCAGGAATCCCGTAGTGGCGGGCAAGCCGCTCATTTACGTAGGTGTAGTCCGCCGTGAACAGATCGAAGAAGCTCCGGTTCGACCGGACAATGTCGAAGAAAAACAGCTCAGTCTCGCGTTGCATCGCATCGCCAAGCTGCTGGTCGTAATCGGGAAACCAGAATACATCGGGCCGCACCTTCTCGATGTCCTGCAGTCGCAGCCACTGCGCCGCGAATCGCGTGGCGAGCGCCTCGGCGCGGGCGTCGGCGAGCATCCGCCGTACCTGCCGGGCGAATATCTGCGGGTTTGACAACCGGTGTTGCGTGGCAAGGGTGAGCAGCTCGTCGTCGGGAATGCTGCCCCAGATGAAGAATGAGAGCCGCGAGGCGAGGTCGATGTCGCTGAGCGTGTAGATCGCGCCCGGCGTGACGTTGGCCGGTGCATTCTCGAAGCGGAAGATGAAGTACGGACTAGCGAGGATTGCCTGCAGTGCGGAGCGAATGCCCTCCTCGAATCCACCGATTGCAGCGCCGTTCCTGTAGAAACCCATCAGCCCTTGCTTATCGTGCGCCGCAAGCGGGCGCCGGTATGCTCGGGTCGCCAAGCGCGTGATAATCCGTTCGGCGCACGGTGTCTCTGCAACGCGCGTCTTCGGAGTGCAGGAGAAGATCATCCTCCGGCCTGGCGAGTCGGACGCTGCTCCGGGCTTGTCCGGTCCGATGACCGAGAGCTCGAGCACGTGGGGGGGATTCGTGGTACCTGAACTGGCGCTCCCGTGGCCGGCCTGCGACCACTCATGCGGCTTGATGAGATCCTCGTACGGTCCCTCGGCGCGACGCACCCACGCGGCCGACACCCGCTGCTGTCCGGCCTTCACCGGGATGGGCTCCGTCCGGATATAGTCCATGCCCAGGATGTTGTCCGCCGAGCTGGAAGAGCGCTCGACAGCGCGTTCGTAGTGGAGCAACGCGACGCGCGCGCCGTCAATTGAAACGTCAATATCCTCCAGTTTCGTCCCAATGCCGCCCTCGACGTTCATGCGGAACGTGTACATGCCATCGGCGGGGAACGGGTGGTCGGCGACGATCCCGCCCCGGGTTCCATACGGCGCGCCTTCCACATGGTCCCATGCATGCTGCGACGAGAGCGGAGAGGCGGTGTACGTGCTGACAAGGTTTGTCGCGCTCCGGTCGCCCAATGCCATGCGACTGACGGCGGCCGCGGCATTCAGGTAGGACTCCAGCAGCGTTGGCGAGAGCGCCTGCACGTCGGCGATATTGTCGAAGTTGGCGCTCTTGGTGTCGAGCGGCAGATAATCACCGGCGTTCATCTCGACTCCGAGCAGGTCGCGCACCGCCCGCTCGTATTCGGGGCGGTTGAGGCGCTGGAAGGTGCGGGTCCCCGGGTTCGGACGGGCGGCCTTGTCGATCACGTTCTCGATCGATTCGACGAGCGCGACGAGCGTGTCTCCCCCGGGCCGTCGTGACCCGGGCGGGGGCATGATCTGCGCGCGCAGCTTGCGAATCATTTTCTCTGACGTCACAAGATGCGCCGGCGCCGAATCCACATCGAAACCCTCGAGCGACAGATTGCCCTTGAGCGTGCGCGCGGTGTGGCAGCTGCCCTGGCAGTAGCGCTGCACTACCGCAGACAGGGCAGCGGATGACATGCCGCGCGCATGGAGGGTGGTGCCGGGCCCGGCATGGCGAATCGGGGCGCGGTGTGCGACGGACGGTGCGCCAACGCGCGCCGCGGCAGTCGGTGCGCCATCTCGCCTGGCCGTCCCCGCGGCAAATGCGATTGCTGCCGTGGTTGACACGAGCGTCGCGCGAGCCGCGTTGATCATCAGGAAGAGCTCCAAACGACTGTTTCCATTCGCTTGCCCCGCAGTGAGGACGACCGGTAATAAGTTATATCACCTACGGACCGGTGGCATCAGACGTTCGGCTGAGGCGGGAGCGGACCGGGGAGGGGTTGGTGTGCGCTCCGGGTCCGTTGGAGGGCGCTCCGGGTCCGTTGGAACGCGCCGCGAGTCCGTTGGAAGGCGCCGCGAGTGCCTCGGCGCTCGCCGCGGGTGCGTCAGCGCCCGGTCAGCGGTCG
>DASZZO010000122.1:0-8599 GCA_035544915.1 Gemmatimonadaceae bacterium
CCTCGCCATCGAACAGACCGACACCTGGCACCACCAACGCTGGCTCGTCGCCCCCACCTTCCTCGCCTCCGAGATCCCGATGCGCCGTACCGCCTGATCACCACCGCTCCCAGAAAAGCCCACAACATCCTGCACTTGACCTCTGAGGTTGCCCGCCGGCGACGGCGATTTTCAGGGACCCGAACCTCACGAGCGCCGAATTCGATGCCGCTTCCATATATATAGGGCGAAAATTGGGGGTGTGCGCAAGGGTCCACGAGAATTGGCGCGACCATAGGCAATTTCTCGAATTCCATCGTTAATACATAATAGGCCCATTCACAAACGATGTCGGACCCGAACCCGTGGCGCACGCCAGCCACTCACGATCCTTCGCTGGTGGATCGTGACGCGGTTAAGCGCACGCCGTTCCATGAGGCCCCGAAAAGGACTGGTTGACCAATAGCCGACCAGGCGCGCTTGCAGTCGTTGGCACAATTGGCGAGCGTGGGCGCAATGACTCCGCCCACAAGAGCGACAACCGTGAAGGTCGCCGTCATCCAGGCAGGCTCCGTGCCGTTCGACACGGAGGCCTGTGTCGAGAAAGCCGTCCGTTTGATCGGCGAAGCGGCCGCTACTGGCGCGAAAGTGATCCTCTTTCCGGAAGCATTCATCACCGGGTATCCGAAAGGGCTCGGCTATGGCGCGTTGGTGGGAGCGCGCGATGCGGCAGGCCGCGAAGAGTTCCGACTCTACCTGGACGCGGCCATCGATGTGCCGGGCCCGGAGACCCAGCGGCTCGGCAAAGCAGCGGCCGCGCACAGCAGTTACGTGGTCGTGGGCGTCATCGAGCGCGAACTCGGCACGTGTTACTGCACCGTACTCTTCTTTGGCCCGGATGGTCGGCTGCTCGGAAAGCATCGCAAACTCATGCCGACTGCCATGGAGCGAATCGTGTGGGGTTTTGGGGACGGTTCGACGCTGACGGTGGTGGACAGCCCGTACGGCCGGATCGGTTCCGTGATTTGCTGGGAGAACTACATGCCGATGCTGCGGATGGCCATGTACTCGAAGAACGTCGCGCTCTACTGCGCTCCCACGGCCGATGATCGAGATACCTGGCTCGCCTCGATGCAGCATGTCGCACTCGAAGGACGATGCTTTGTCCTGACGGCCTGTCAGTTTCTCCGCAAGAAGGATTTTCCCGAGACAGTCCGCGTCACGCTCGGGGACTCACCGGACTCGGTGTTGATGCGCGGTGGGAGCGCCATCATCAGTCCGTTCGGCAAGGTACTCGCCGGCCCTCATTTCCAGGGCGAAACGATTCTGACTGCCGCGCTCGATCTCGACGATATTGGCCGCGGCAAGTTCGATTTCGACGTGGCCGGGCACTACAGCCGGCCGGACGTCTTTCAGCTGATCGTCAACGAGGCTCCGGCGCGACCGGTAGTTGCCAAACAGGGCAATTGACCGCGATTCCGCGCCATCCCTTGCGGCCGGTGGTCCTCGCGACGAGCATCATCTGGCGTCGTCTGCATCACCCGAACTCTGGAGGCGAGGAATGGCGAAGTGCCCGCAGTGCAAGCAGGCAGTCACATTGGACAGGACGAGGCGAGAGGTCGGCACCGCCCCGGACGAAGTACACAAGGATGTAGTCGGCGCGGTGAAGAAGGAGATCATGTACTCCTGTCCCCACTGCGATTCCATTCTCGGGTTTGGATTCTTCGTTGGCGGACTGCTCACGGGGCGACCGTAGGGTGAACAGTCCCCCACTGCGTCACCTCGGCAAGTACCAGCTCACGGACGTACTTGGGCGGGGCGCGATGGGGGTCGTGTATCGGGCGTTCGACCCCGTGCTGAACAGGTATCTCGCGATCAAGGTCATGAGTGACGTCATTGCCGGCGACGTCCAGCTGCGCGACCGGTTCCTGCGGGAAGCCCAGGCCGCCGGCAGCCTGCAACATCCGAATGTTGTCACGGTCTACGATTTCGGCGAGGCGGACGCACACCTCTTCATCGCGATGGAGTACGTCGAGGGCGTCGATCTCGCCGAGATGATCGCCCGCCGCGATGACGTGCCGGTGGCGGCCAAGCTCGACATCATGATCGACGCGCTCAGCGGGCTCGCCTACGCCCATAGTCACGGGCTGGTGCACCGCGACGTCAAGCCGGGGAACATTCGCGTTGCGGAGGACCACCACGCGAAGCTGATGGACTTCGGGATCGCCCGGATGGGGCCGTCGAGCCTGACACAGACGGGGGCGCTGCTCGGTACGCCCGAGTACATGGCGCCCGAACAGGTGAAGGGCGGTGAGATCACCGCGGCGGCTGACATTTTCGGCGCCGGAGCGGTGCTCTACGAATTCCTGACGTACACCAAGCCGTTCTCCGGCGACTCCCTGCACGTGATCCTCTACAAGATCGTGAGCGAAGAGCCAGCGCCGCTCCGAAAGATTGTGCCGAGCCTTCCGTTGTCGCTGGAGGTGATCGTCGCCAAAGCGCTCGCGAAAGACCCGGAGGCGCGCTACGGGAGCGCGCTCGAAATGGCGAAGGTGCTGACGAGGGCTCGCAACGAACTCACCGGCACGGCGGAGCGGCCGGCGGTCACCATCCGTACGTCATCGAGGACGCTTGCAATGCGCAGGCCGCCAGCGGAGCAGAAGCGGCGGCGCTTGGTGGGGATGGCAGCGGGTCTCGCGGTCGCGGCGGCGGCGTCGCTCGCTCTCTGGATGTTCGGGCCGTGGCCGGCGAAAGGAACCGTACCGGGACCGGCAGCGGCAACGCCGGCCGTGCAATCACCGGCGCAGCCTCTGGCTGTTGTCGAGAGTCTGCCCCGCTCCGCGCGGGCGTTGAAACAACCCGACGCACCGAGGCCGGGGGCGTCGTCGGCGCTTCGCCCGCGTCCCGGGGGCGAAGCCGCGAGCGTCGTCACACAGGACAGCATGGTGCGCGCGGTGCGCGCGAACGTCGTCGGCAACCGTCGTGTCGCGCAGGACGCCGGCGCCAGCGCGGCAGAGTTGGCGCACGGTGACTCGCTGCTCCGCGTGGCAGACGCGCTGATGGCGCAGGGCAGAGCACCTGAGGCCGTGGGGCAGCTCTCGATGGCCAGCGTACGCTGGATAGATGCCGAGCGGAGTGCGCGCGAGCGCGCGTCACGCGACCGCCCGAGCCCGTCCACCGAGCGCGCATCAGTCGCGCCTCCACCAGTGTCCGTGCCGCTCGCGCCAGCAGCAGAAAAGGCGGCTGCCCCGCAGGTTCCCACGGCAGCGGCCGACCCGCGGCCGGACATCGAGCGCGTGATTGACGCATATGCGCGGGCCATCGAGTCGGGAAGCGTGGGCGAGATCCGCCGCGCATACCCCGGCCTCACGGGGGCACAACAGCAGCAGTGGGAGGGATTCTTCCGGTCTGTGCGCAACTTCAAGCCGCGGCTCGTACTCGACCAGCTGGCCGTGACCGGCGCCACTGCCGAGGCGCGGATCAGTGCCACGTACACCTACGAGAGTCGAGCCAGCGGGCAGGCCGACCGGCAGAACTTTGCGCTACAGGCGACCCTCAACCGGGATGCGGGCAGCTGGCGACTGGCCTCGATTCGCTGACCACCGCTGGAAGCAACCGCGCGCGGCTCAGAATCCGTACTCCAGTCCAAACGTGTAAAATACGTTGGGACGTAGTCCGGCCCGGTTGAGTGGCACGATCACGTTCGTAACGGCGGTAAGATCGCCGAACGTCCTGAACTTGACGCCGACCGATCCATTGATCAGGTCGTCCCTGATGTTCGGTATGGTCGTCGGGAGAACCGTGCGCCTGAAAGGCGCGTCGTAGGTCACGACTCCGGGCAACTTGAGCTTGTTGGCCCCCACTTGGAACTCCGACAGCAGGTCTGCGGAGAATGTCGCCCATGGCGCCATCAGGTGATCGAAGCCCAGCGTGGCAAGCACCGCGTCGTTTCGCAGTGGCCCCCCTCGCGCCGCGTACCCGACGTTCGCATGCGGCGTGAATGCCCCAAATCGTGCCGAGATGATGGCCAGTCCTCGCGCCGAGAAGTAGCCAGCCCCAAGCAGGTCATCGGTGCTGCCGGTCGCGAACCGCGCGTCGACCAGCAGCGAGAACGCGGTACGCTCAGACTGGCTCACGTTGTACTTCAGCCGTGCCGCGACGTCGCCAAGTCCTGTGGCGTGACCCGTGACCGCTTGCGACGCGCTGAGAACGGGATTGGTCGGCGTACCGCCGAAGAAGTGTGCGACAGGTGGACCGCCGAACGGCACGATCTGCGCAAAGCTGGTGCCGCTCAAGTCCACGGACACGATCGGTAACTCGAACGAGAGGTCGAGGCGATCGGTGAGCCCGTAAGCGAGACCAAAGGTGCGGACCGTGACGTCGACGTCGAGCGCCATCCGGAAGTTCATCACGTCATTCTCGAACTTCGGAATGCCCATCAGCCGGCAGTCACCTCCGGCGATGGAATCGCACCCGGGCAACGTGGCGTTCGTGACGTTCTGATGCGTGAACACGAACTCGATGTCGTGCATGTCCACTCCGCGAATGGACGCGAAGTGGGCGTGGTTGTTGTTGAACCCGACAAAAACACGTCCACGTCCGAGCGTCGGCCCACGCTCTCCGAACACGGGACCGGACGACGCGGAGGTCGGCACGGGCACGCCGCCCTCGAAGTGGAAGGTCGTGCCACTGCTCGCCGCGCTGCTCGGCGCGTTCGCGGCCGCGGTGCTTATTGCGCTGCTGATGAACGAGATGAGCGATCCATTCGCGTCCACTGCAGAGGGGATGAAGTGCCTGCCATGCACCTGGAGGCCCGCCGGGTTGCTGGGGTCGGCACTGCCGGGAAGGAACAGTTCGAGGCCGCCCGGGCCGAAGACGAAAAGCTGGGAGAACTTGTCGCGGAGGCCCTGCGCCTCGAGAGCGAACGGCTGCAGCGAAAGGGTGGCCGACGCAAGCGCTGCAATACCGCATCTGGGCAAGATCATTTGCCTGCCGGTAAGAAAGGAGAAGGACGTAAACGAGCAGAACATGATATGGGGCGCGTGCTAGCGGAACCCGAGCGACAGACCGACCCGGTACGCGACCGCGTTGATCGCCGTCTGTATCGTTGTGATCGCCGGCGGGTAGGCCGGCCCCGTGTACGTCACGCTCTTTTCCGTATACAGGTTGATGTTGTCAGAGCGCTCCGAGTGCACGCCGACGTCGAGGATGACCGGGACCGTGCCGCCCCGGAGCGCGATGAGGAGGCCACCCCCAACCTCAGTTCCGAACCCGCCGTCGCGGAAGTCGCGCTTCGCGAGGCGGGAGGCACTGTCGGCGTTCGTGAGCTCGGAGGTGGTGTGGAAGAAGGCGAACCCGGCCGCGCCGAAGAGGTAGGGTCGCACGCGCCCAGTGGGCGCAGTAAACTGCACGCCCAGGGACCCACTGGTGACGTTGTTCTGCGTGGTAGTGGCGACGAGCACCGGGTTGGTGCCTGGCCTCGCCACCGGGTATCGCACAGTGCGCGAGCCGTTGTCGGTGACCCGGAATGCGCCGCGGATCGCGAGCACCATGTTGGAAGTGAGGCCCTGGACCACATGGGCGCCCAGTCCCCAACCGCCGGCGAGGTAATTCCTGAAGTCGCCAGTGGTCGGCGTCCAGGTGACGTCGGTTCCCAACAGGATCACCAGCGGAGAGGATCCGGGACCGACCCTCGGTGGCGGAGCGGGCTGGTCCTGCGCAGACGCGAAACGTACCGCGGCGAGGAGCGCGACAACGAGCGTCCGTTGCACGCTATGTTCGCGCGAGCATTCCCAAGGCGGTCTTGACGGCGCCGCGGGCGGGTACGACTTCCTCCTGGTGCAGGAGCGTGCCCGGTACAGCGCTCTTGAGCCGGTGCTCGACGAGTTTGCGCATGAAGGAGCTGCGCTCAAACAGGCCCCCGGCCAGCGCGACGCGCACGCCGGCGCGCTCGTCGGCAAAGAGAAGGCGCGCCAGCGTCCGGATGTGCAGCACGAGTTCCTCCGCCGCGAGCGTGCAGAGCGAGTTGGCACGGAGATCGCCCAGCGCGGCCACGGCCATCACGGGCGTAGCGAGCTGACCAAGCTGCGCAGGTGTGGCCGCCGCTGCCCACGGAACGAGTTCGTCCGCCGATTCCATCTGGAGGTGGGTAAGGATTACCCCGAGGAGCGCGGTCTCGGGCTCGCGTCCATCCGCGGCTGCAGTGATCACCGACAGGGCGCGCCGACCGATCCATTGGCCACTGCCCTCGTCGCCGCACACGGGCCCCCAGCCGCCACAGCGCGCCATTTTCCCGGTGGGACCGCGGCCGTAGCACATAGCGCCCGTGCCGCCAATCAGGACGATGCCCGATTCCTCGGCAAAGGCGTCCGTGAGGGCGACAACGGCGTCGGGGAGGACGACCAGCTCGTCAGAGATTCCGAGTGCGCTGAGCGCCTTGTAAAAGGCAGAGTACTCGGCGTCGCGCCCAACGCCGGCCACCCCGACGCAGAGGGCGGAGGGCGATTCGCCTTCGTGGTCGCAGGCGGCCAGCGCCTCGCCGACGAGGCGCTCGATCACGCCGGCAGAATGCTCGGCGGCGCCTGGGCGCACGGCGCTCGCTGTCCCGCTGACGGATGCGAGCTCGGCGCCGGTTTCGTCTGCGACGATCACGCGGGTCTTGGTGGCGCCGCCGTCAACGCCTACGACGATGGATGACATGGATGAATGGAAAGAAATGGGCACGGTGCGATCCGCGCAATTCCGGGCAGGGGGAGCGGACGCAAGTGCGGTGAGGGTGACCGGACTTGGAGCGCCGAGCGGTAGCCACTCGCGCTGTCGGACAAAGGCCGTGGAGACAGAATCCTGGTGGGAAGGTGCTAGGGCAGGGGGCGTACGGTCGGCGCCAGGGGAGGCGACGGATGGGTGAGCGCCGACAGAGACCCTGCCACGAGTGTAATGGTCGTGCCGATCAGCACATACCAGGGCCACGCTACATTCGCGAATGGGCCAAGCACGCCGTGAAGCGCGGGATACGCCGCGGACAGTGGCTTTGCGAACACCACACCAGCCATCGCCACAATACCAAGTGACATGCCGGTGATCGCATCGCGCTGAATCGCGCGGCGATTGCAAATGCCGAGGAAGAATCCGCCGAGCAGCGCGCCGTAGGTGAACGACGCGATCGAGAGGGCGATCACCACAACTGGCGTGCGCCCTTCGGGAAAGAGCATGGCCCCGCCGGTGAGCACCACGCCCCACGCGAGCGCGAAGCGGCGCGCTGCTCGAAACGTGGACGGGTCTTCGGCTTTGCGCCCGGTGAGCGGCAGGTAGATATCATGTGTGGTGGCCGCGGCGAGCGAGTTGATGGCGCCGGAGTGGGTGCTCATGGTGGCGGCGACGATCGCCGCGACAATCAGCCCCAGCAATCCGTGCGGCATGCGCTGGATGATGAACGTCGGAAATATCGCGTCGGGCGCCGGAAAGTCCGCGCCCTGGTAGTATGCCCAGAGCCCGAGTCCGACGGTCAGAAAAAGCGCAAACTGGACGAAGACAACGAGCCCGCTGCCGATGATTGCGCGCTGCGCGTCTCGGAGCGACCGCGCCGAGAGAAGGCGCTGCACGATCAACTGATCAGCGCCATGTGATGCCATGGCGAGAAATCCCCCGCCGATGAGACCGGCGAAGATCGTATGCGGGCTGTCGAAGCCCGTGTAGGTGCTGATGACCGCGAGCTTGCCGCTTGCGCCCGCCGCGTGCAGGATGCCGGTCCATCCGTCCATGACGGAGTTTCCCAGCAGCGCGATGGCTGCGAAGCCGCCGGTGATGTAGACCGCCGCTTGCAGCAGTTCGGTCCAGACAACAGCGCGCATGCCGCCGCGATACGTGTAGAAGATGGTGAGGGCGCCAAGGATCAGGATCGCCGCGGGCATCATGAACCGCTTGGGTAGAACGGGCCCGATGATCAGGGCGAGCGGAATTGCGGTGGCGAAGACGCGGACGGCATCAGCCATCGCGCGGGTTACCATGAACACCACAGAAGTGAAGCGGCGGGTTCGCGCGCCGAAACGCGTCTCGAGCAGCGTGTACGCCGTCACGAGTTCACCCTGGAAATAACGAGGCAGGAGGACATAGGCCACTACAACGCGGCCGAGTATGTAACCCGCGCAAACCTGGAGGAATCCGAGATTGCCGATGTACGCGAGGCCGGGAATGGAGATGAAGGTCAGGGCGCTCGTCTCCGAGGCAACGATCGAAAACATCACTGCCCACCAGGGCAGTGAGCGATTGGCGACAAAGTAGTCGCGTGCGTTCTTCTGATTACGGCCGAGCCACAGGCCGAGTGACGTGGTGCCCGCGAGATAGGCGACGAGAACGATCAGGTCAACCGCAGCGAAGCGGCTACCGAACAACGTAGGCCTCCATCGCGAAGTACTCGGCGAGCCCAAGCCGGTCGAGCGTGGCGGCCGTTTCCTTGTTCCGCGCCTCGACACGCTGCCAGAACTCGCGGTCGTCCTGGCCGGGAAACGGAGCGGAATCCTTTTGTGACTGGTGCTTGAAGATCGCCTGGATCTTGAACCGGAGTTCTTCCTGCGAGAGCGGGACGAGCCAGGTGGCTTCAGTCACGGGCCATTCTTGCCAC
>DASZZO010000123.1:0-13942 GCA_035544915.1 Gemmatimonadaceae bacterium
GGATTGTTCGGATAGTTCAGGTAGAGGATCCGCGTCCGCGCGAGAACGTCTGCGGGAATCTCCTTCAGTTCGACCAGGAACCTGGTGCGCGGCGTGATCGCGTACAGATATGCTTCGCCGTCGGAGAGCACCGTGCCGCCGCGATACGCGTTGTAGCCCGGGTCAGGCACGATGGTCGCGTCGCCCTTCTGCACGTAGGCGAGCGCCAGGTGTGACAGCCCTTCTTTCGACCCGATCAGGGTCACGACTTCTGCGAGGGGATCGAATGCGTGGCCGAATCGCTCGTGCATATACCTGACCGCGGCTTCTCGGAACGCCGGCAACCCCAGTCCGAATCCGTAGCGGCTCATCGCCGGGTCGCGCGCCGCTTCGGCCAGCGCCTCGACGGCGGCGGGTGGCGGCGCCAGGTCCGCATCGCCAGCGCCCAGGTCTATCACGTCGACACCCTTCGCGATCAACTCGCGCTTGCGTTGTGGAACGAGCGCCAGCGGATACGCGGGTAGGGCCTTCAGGCGATTCGCATGCTTCGGCATTGCCCCTGGCGTGCCCGGCGGGAGAGTGGATCGAGCCGCGCGCCGCCGGCCGGCGTTCAGCTCGTGGGCGGCGAGAACCCCCCGCCCTGCGCGTCAATCCAGCTCGTCTGGTAGCCGGGATCCTCTATTGCCAGCATGGCCTTCGCCACCTTCAGGGGACGGAACGAATCCATCATCACCGCCAGTTCGTCCGTGCTCTTTGCGCCGATGGACGCCTCCGCACGCCCGGGGTGCGGCCCGTGCGGAATGCCGTCTGGATGATGCGTGATGGACCCGTACTCGATCCCTTTCCGGCTCATGAACTCGCTCGACGCGTAGAAGAGCACCTCGTCGGAATCCACATTACTGTGGTTGTACGGCGCGGGAATCGCCTCGGGGTGAAAATCATACGGCCGCGGGCAGAAGGAGCAGATCACGAACCCGTCGCCCTGGAACGTCTGGTGCACCGGTGGCGGCTGGTGCACCCGTCCGACGATCGGTTCGAAGTCCGCGATATTGAACGACCACGGATAGAACATCCCGTCCCACCCCACCACGTCGCACGGGTGGTGATCGAGCACGATCTCGTTCAGTCCGTTGTACTGCTTCACGATGATCGGGAAATCGCCCTTCTCGTCATGCGTCTCGAGGTCGGCGGGAACGCGGAAGTCCCGCTCGCTGTACGGCGCGCCCTCCACGATCTGACCGTAGTCGTTGCGATAGCGCGTGGGCGTTCGCACGTAGCCACGACTCTCGAACACGAGCAGCTTGGCGGGCTTCGTGAACCGGTAGCGGTGCAGGATGCCGCGGTGGATGACGAGATAGTCGCCGGGTCGAATGGCGAGCTTTCCGAACTGCGTCTCCAGCGTGCCCTCGCCCTCGGCGACATACACCACCTCGTCGCCCTGCGCGTTGCGGTAGAAGTGCGCGTCGTCGCGGTCGGGCTGCGCGAAGAGCATCGCGACGTCGTCGTTGAACAGAATCGGCGTGCGGTCGAGCGTCGGGCTCCCGCCGCGCGCGAGGCGCGCGGTGCGGAAATGGCGATGCTTCAGCGTGTGGTCGGGATCGGCCTCGTACACCACATCCCTGAGCCGGCGCGCGGACTTGACCGTGGTGGGCGGATGCACGTGATAGAGCAGCGACGCCGGCCCCGTGAATCCCTCGTTCCCCATCAGCTGTTCGGCATACAATCCGCCATCCGGCTTGCGAAAGGCGATATGGCGCTTGCGCGGCATGCGGCCCAGCGTGTGGTAGACCGGCACTACAGATTGCCCCGCAGCGCCTGTTCGCGCTCGATGCTCTCGAACAGCGCCCTGAAGTTTCCCTTGCCGAAGCTCTTGGCGCCTTTCCGCTGGATTATTTCGTAGAAGAGCGTCGGCCGGTCCTGCACAGGCTTGCTGAAGATCTGCAGCAGGTAGCCTTCGTCGTCGCGGTCCACGAGAACACCCAGCTCGGCCAGCGGCGCTATGTCCTCGTCGATCTTGCCCACTCGTCCGGGCAGCGCTTCGTAGTACGAGCGCGGAACGGAGAGAAACTCCACGCCCCGGCTCACCATGGCTCGTACGGTCGCAACAATGTCATCTGTGGCGAGCGCGATGTGCTGCACGCCTGGCCCGCGATAGAAGTCGAGGTATTCTTCAATTTGCGACTTCTTCTTACCCGCCGCGGGTTCGTTGATGGGCAGCTTGATGAAGCCATTCCCGTTCGACATTACCTTCGACATCAGCGCGGAATATTCCGTGGAGATGTCCTTGTCGTCGAACGTGAGGATGTTATGAAAGCCGAGCACTCGCGCGTAGAAATCGACCCACTCGTTCATCTTGCCGAGCTGCACGTTGCCCACGCAGTGGTCGACATACTTGAGGCCGGTGGGCGCCGGCTTGCAGGGCGACGTCGCGGCGCGGAACCCGGGAAGAAAGAGTCCCTTGTAGGAGCGGCGTTCCACAATCGAATGGATCGTGTCGCCGTAAGTCGCGATGGCGGCCATCACGACCTCACCGTCGGCGTCGCTGAGCGCGACAGGCTCCTGCACGGAGATGGCCCCGCGTTCCACCGCCTTCGCCCACGCATCCCGCGCGTCGTCCACCCAGAACGCGATGTCGCGCACGCCGTCCCCATGCTTCGCGACATGCGCCGCAATGGGACCCTCGGGGCCCAGCGGAGACGTCAGCACGAAGCGGATCTTCTGCTGTTGCAGGAGATAGCTCGCGCGGTCGCGCACGCCCGTCTCGGGCCCCCGGTAGCCGACGAGCTCGAATCCGAACGCGGCGCGATAGTACAGCGCCGACTGCCTCGCGTTCCCGACCCAGAACTCGATGTAGTCGGTGCCGTTGATCGGAAAGGTGTCGTGCGCCGTGCTCGGCGCTGGAGACGTCATGGTGGCCATAGTCCGGACCTCAGTTCGAGCGGCTCGCGTCGAGGAAGCTCTTCACATCGGCTTCACTCATGTCCCGCCACCCGGGTGTCACGTTGTCGAGCTTGCCGTCCTTCATCCATTGCTCGAGCTGGCCGACCAGCTTGAACAGATGGTCGAAGTCGTCCACGATGAACAGGAGCGGCTGATAGTGGTTGATCTCGAAATGCTGGTTCACTACCCACTCCATCTGCAGCGGGTGCCGCTGGACCTGCGGCGCCTCTATGCAGTGGACGAGTTCGCCGTATGACGAAAGCAGGCCGCTGCCGTACGCCTTGATCTCGCCCTGCTTCGTGCCGCGCATGATGCCGAACTCCACCGTGAACCAGAAGAAGCGCTGCAAGGCGTTCTGGATGCTCGCGAGCCGCCGCAGCTTTTCCGCCTCGTCCTTTACGCCACTCACCAGCTCCGCCGCCGTGTGCGCACACTGGCCAAAGCGCACCAGCGTGTCGGCAAACGCCGGATCCGTGTGCATGGGCACGTGGCCGGCGATGTCGTGGAAGATGTCCGGCTCGGGGAGATAGTCGAGCGACGCGCCGTCGCGGATGGTGATCGTCGTGGGAAACTCGCGGCGGCTCAGGCAGTCGAAAAACTGGAACGCCGGGACGAACCCGCTCACGGCCTTCGCGCGAAATCCCGTGCGCGGCGCCATGAACCGGTTCACGTCCTCCAGGCGCGGCACGCGGGTGGCCTCGAAGCAGAGCGTCGCGAGTCCGTCCATGAACCTCTGGTTCGCGTATCGGGCCCAGCGGTCCTGCATGCGCGCGTACAGGCGCTGCCATACGTCGTGATTCTCCTGCGAGTACAACTCGTAGGGCTGCTCGATATACATCTCGCCATTGCGGACGGCGGTTTCGATGTAGGCGGCCTTGGTGGTGGTCAGGCCTTGGCCTGCCAGGTGCGGGTGGTCAGTCTTGCCGGGCATGGCGGTCGCTCGAAGGGTGGTCTCGTAGTGGAGTGGCGTACTTCTTAATTATACCCCCGCGCGGTTCAGCGGTCAGGAGAAGTGGGCGTGATTGGGACGTCATCCTCCCGAATTCCGCTTCGCCTGCACTGAGACACGACGGCAGCGCATACCCCCGTGCGATGGTAGAACAAAGTGAGATCGTTACAATCCGACGCATTTGAGCCACGCCGCTGGGCGCTGCATCGGGCGAAGGCGCGTCGCTGAGCCAGTTCCGCACTCGTGGTGGCTGGATTGCGACGGACGCGAGTTGACACCCGCGCCCCCCCCCCGCAATCCTTCGAAACGACCACTCCGCTGGGACCTTGCTGCGCAACCTCATTCGGCGGTCACAGACACTGTCTACCGCACTGTTATATCGATCTTGCGGTCGCCACATCTCATCATGAGGAATCGGCAATGTCGTATTCAGTGTTACGCCTTCGGTCGCCCCATTTCTTGGTCGGCTTGTTGGGGGTTGTCGCCTTCGCCATCGCATGTTCTCCTGACTTGCGGGGGCCGACGCGGCCTGTTGCCAGTCAACGGGCAGTCTCGGTTGCCCGACACATCCCGATGCTCGATGAGCTACTCGAGGAAGTGAACCGACGTGCGCCCGGATTCGGTGGTATGTACCGAGGGAAGAACGGCGAACTCGATATCTGGATCACCCCCAAAGGCAATCGGGTTGCGATCGAGGCAGCCGCGCGCACGGTTTTCCATGAACTGGACTGGGAGAATGTTCGCTCGGTCGTGTTCCGGCCCGGGCAGTTCGAGGTGCTTGAGCTTCAAGCGCTGCGCGCGAGGGTGCCGGCATCATTCGCGCGGTCGCTGATATGGACCGACTTCGACGAGATGTCGAATCGCGTGACCATAGGCGTTGATCGCAGCGCTGATGTCAGCTCGCTGGCTTCCGCGATGGTGGCTTTGGGGGCGCGCCCCGGCATGCTGGCCATCGTGCAGGACGACC
Source organism: Gemmatimonadaceae bacterium (assembly GCA_035544915.1). Classification (GTDB taxonomy): domain Bacteria; phylum Gemmatimonadota; class Gemmatimonadetes; order Gemmatimonadales; family Gemmatimonadaceae; genus Fen-1231. The sequence goes on from DASZZO010000123.1 coordinate 4,836, forward strand.
GCCCGAAGCAAATGGACTACATCTACAATGCCCAGCGGCCTGTCGTCGGCGGTTTGCTCATTGACGTAGCGGACTCCGCCGGCACGGAGATCCACAACTGTACCCTTGGGTTCAATGCCAAACTGAGCGGCGATCAGTCGCTGAGATATTTCGTGACCGCTAGCCACTGCACGTCTACGTTCGCGGCGGTTGATCACGATACGGTGTACCAAGCATTTAAGGCCTTTAACCCCATTCCAATCGGCTTCGAGGTTCAAGACCCTGCAATGCGCACCGACATCCCCGGATGCCCGACTTGGTCAAGCAACCGGAAGTGTCGCTATAGCGACGCCGCATTGTTCCAGTTCACATCGGCGGATCTGTCGAACTTTCCATATTTGGCGATGGACTCGTCTGTGAGTTCCACGCTCGGGGTGAACGGATCGCGATTCAGGGTGGATAGCTTTGTCGTGATTGCTGACTATCCTGAGGCGAGATTGCTCGCGGCCGATACCGTAAACCACAATACGTGGTTGATGAAGGTCGGTATGCGATCGGGCTGGACGTGGGGCCCGATCAGCAGGACTTGCTTCGATGTCGGAGCGGGCGGCGGTGCGCTCCGTTGCCAGTATCAAGTCCTTGCCGAGGCCGACGAGGGCGACAGCGGGGCGCCCGTCTTCGAGTACACATCGCTGTACTATACGACGAAGCAAGCGACTCTCGCCGGGATTGTGAGGGGTGGGTTCTCAGGACTCAATTTCGACTTTAGTTCCATCAGCGGAATCAAGAACGACATTGCGAACTTGATAACTTACTGAGGCCTTCTGGACCCCGGGGCCCTCGGAGGGCACAATGAAGAGACGCCTGCAAAATGGCAGTAAGCTGACATTGTTGGTCGTGGTTTCCGCTTGTTCGAACATCGCAGCCCCGCCAGCTCGGCTCAGAGTAATGATTGTTCCGTCGTCGGTTACGGCGGATAGGGGCCAAACGGTGTTCCTGAGCGTCGCAGTCAAGGACGCCGGCGGCACGTCCGTTGTACCGGACTCGGTGCAGTGGACGAGCAGTGATACTACGAAGGCGACAGTGTCAGCCTCTGGAGTCCTCCGGACTATCCAAGGCACTAATCCGACCGTGACGGTTCAGGCAACGGCGTTCAAGGGGCGCTCTCAGGGTTCGGGGACAATCCCGGTAGAGATCCCGGCGTTTCCCTAGGCGGTGGGAGATCGGCAGCCGCATCCGCGCTTCGCAGCGAGAATCGCGGCATCGCGTCTGTTATCGTGCTGCTGTCGATCACGCGACCATGCCTCGATTGGGTCACCCCCCCTGACGGTACCCTAAGACGCCAATACAGGGTTTCTGCTGAGGTAGACGAGGGCGACAGCGGATCGCCCGTTTTCGAGTATACGTCGCTTTACTACACAATTAAGTAAGCAGGCGACTCTCGCAGGGATCCTGCACAGCGGTGCATCAGGGTGGGGCTTTATCTTTAGTTCGATCTCGGGCATCGGGAACGACATTCCGAACTTGATTACCTGCTGACCTCTGTGTTCAAGCGTGGTCACGGAGCGCATGATGATGATGAGACTGCGAAACAGCAGTGCGCTGTCGATGTTGCCGCCTTGGGCGCGTGTGCGAACAACGTGGCGCCATCCGCGCCGCTTAAGGTCGTGATTTATCCGTCCGCGGTGTTCGCCAACAGAGGTGCAACGGTGCCCCTGAGCGTCACTGCGAACGACTCTACAGGCGCCTCAATTGTGCCGGACTCGGTGCGGTGGGCAAGCAGTGATACCGCGAAGGCGACGGTATCAGTCACGGGAGTCCTGCGGACCATCCAGGGCACCCGGCCGACAGTAACGATTCAGGCAACGGCGTTCAAGGGGCGCGCACAAGGGTCGGGGAAAATCCCAGTCGAGATCGCTGCGTTTCCCTAGCGCTGCGGCATCGGCCGCGCGTCCGAGGCGTATCGCCTCCGCGCGGTTCAGGCCAGCGACTTGAGCCGCTCCCGATCCACATTCCCGCCGGTCAGCACACACACGGCTCGCGCACCCTGGGGCAGCGACACCGCCCCCGCCACCAGCGCGGCCATCCCGGCCGCGGCCGCCGGCTCCGCCAGCACCTTGCAGCGCTCGATAGTCAGCCACATCGACTCGGCAATCGCTGCGTCCGGAACCGTCACGATTTCGATACCCAGTCCACAGACGTGAGCGAAGGTCAGCGCACCGGCCCACGGGGCCGCGAGTCCATCGGCAATGGTGCTCACTCGCTCCAGCTTCTGCGGCGATCCGCGGTCAAGGCTCAGCCGCATGGCGGCCGCGCCCTCCGGTTCGACGCCGATCACGCGTATTCCCGCCCGGCGCGCTTTTGCCGCAACCGCGATGCCGCTGACGATTCCGCCACCACCCACGCCCACGAGAATCGCGTCCGCCTCCGGCGCATCGTCCAGTATCTCGTCGCCGACGGTGCCCGCGCCAGCGATGACGGCCGGGTCGTCGAAGGGATGCACCATGACAAGGTTCCGCTCCTCCTGCAGCTCGTGCGCCACGTCGAGCAGGTCGCGGTCGCTCTGGATGACCTCGCCGCCGTAGCCACGCGTCGCCTCCACCTTGCTCTTCACCGCCCCAGCATACATCACGACCAGGGCCCTCGTGCCCACCTCGCGCGCGCCCCAGGCCACCGCTTGTGCGTGATTGCCGGCCGAGATGGTAACGACGCCGCGCCTGCGCTCGTCGGCGGAGAGTTTCAGCATGCGATTGAGCGCACCGCGCACCTTGAACGAACCCGTTTTCTGGAAAAGCTCCAGCTTGAACTGCAGGTCCACGCCAAGGCGCGCGCTGAGTTGCGTCGACCGCATCATCGGCGTGCGGCGCACGCGGCCGGCAATGGCACGGCCCGCGGCGCGCACGTCTTCCAGCGCGACCAGTCCAGCGTCGCTCATGCGGAGCGGCTTCGGCGCTGGTCCTGTTTCAGAACGCGATCTTGGCCGCAATGGTGAAATACGAGCGCGCCTTGTTCGCGGCCGACCCGAAATCATTCACCGCGCTGGGCGCTGTTCCGCCGGTCGCCATCCCGTATTCGCCCACGAACCTGAACATGCCGGCGGTGACGGCACCACCTACGAACACATTGTTGCGTGTCATCTGCGACGACGTCGTGCCGGTGGACGTCTGGGTGCCGATTGGCGGAATGGCCGTCACAGTCGCTGTGACTCTGGCCGACGACATGTACTTGTCCTGCCCCACGCCGCCGGAGAGGTCTATGCGCCCGAACTGCTTGCCCGCCGTGAGCCGGAGCGAGTTGACTGTCACGAGCAGGCCGTTGGCCATGATCGTCCCTCTCACCAGGTTGACGCCATTCCCTGCCTTGGAGCTGGCCAGAATGCTGTCACGGGGCATGTCGCGGTGGACATACGACAACGCCAGGCCCGGGAGCCGCGCCGTTTCTTCCATCAGGCCAAGCCGGGCGCCAAAGCCGAAGTTCGTGTTGCTCCCCTCGAGCGCCACGTCGACACTGGAGTTGCTGAGCTCGCTCATGTAAGTCGCGGTGAGCAGCCCATCGATACCGCCGACGTACGTTGAGCCGACGTCGAATCCACGAAACAGCCCGAATGACACGTCAACCGACAATGCCGGAATGAGCGTGCTCGGCGACGAATAGGTTGACTTGGTTTCACCCGTGGTCGAGAACCCCTGATCGCCGATGTTCGGGATTGCGCCGATCACGCGCGTGGAACGAATGTCGACGGCCACCTTGCCAAGCCCGCCCAGCGAGCCGCTCTGGGATTGCGTGGGATTGCCACCGGCGAGCGCCGCGGCGTACTGCGGGCTCAGGAAGTTCACCATGTCAATCATCTTGCGGCAGGCGTCGCGGGCTGCGGCACCGCCGGAACACTGAGCATTCGCGCGTGTGGCGGTGAGCGCCGCGGCGGCGACAAGGAAAACTCGTACTGAACGGGACATGCAGCCTCCTTCGGGATTTCAGCGTGCTCGGGAGAGCGTCGCGGGACCGGGCGTGGTATGCCCGAGGGTCCCGCACGGGTAGACGGCGTGCTAACAGCGACGACGGGCCCAGGGCCCCGGTCACGCCTACACGCCAAGCTCGGAACGGTTCCGGAAAAGTGACAGTGCCTCAGGATTTGCCAGGGCGTCCGCGTTCGTCACCTCGCGGCCGTGCACGACCTCCCGTACGGCCATCTCGGTGATCTTGCCGCTGATGGTCCGGGGGATGTCGGCAACCTGAGCAATGACGCTGGGCACATGATGGGGCGAGCTGTTCTCGCGAATCCTGTCACGGATACGTTGCCGCAGGGCATCGTCGAGCGTGGTCCCGTCGCGCAGTCGCACGAAAAGCACGATGCGAACGTCGACGCCCCCGGCGCCATCCTCGATCTCCTGCCCGATGACCACGCTCTCGACGACCTCCTCCATTTGGTCTACCTGCCGGTAGATCTCCGCCGTGCCGATGCGCACGCCCCCGGGATTGAGCGTGGCATCGCTTCGGCCGTGAATCACCAGGCCGCCGTGAGCGGTCCACTCGGCCCAGTCGCCGTGACGCCAGACGCCGGGGAAGAACTCGAAGTAGGCCGCGCGGTACTTGGCCCCGCCGGGATCGTTCCAGAAGGCTACGGGCATGGACGGAAATGGCCTGGTGCAGACCAGTTCGCCCGGAACCTCTCGCACGGGCCGGCCGCTCGCGTCGAAGACGTCCACCGCCATGCCGAGTCCGGCGCACTGCAGCTCGCCTGGCCAGACCGGGAACAGCGGATTGCCCAGGGCGAAGCAGGAAATGATGTCCGTGCCTCCACTGATGCTCGCCAGATGCACGCTGTCGCCAACCTCGCGCTGTAGGTAATGAAAGCCCTGCGCGGCCAGTGGGCTGCCAGTCGAAAGGACCGTCCGGAGCGCGGCCAGGTTGTACATGGCGCGCGGGCGGAGCGCCGCTTTTTCGCTGAGCGAAATGAACTTGGCACTCGTGCCGAACACGCGCAGGCGTTCCTCGGCGGCCATCCGCCAGAGCGCGCCCGGGTCGCCGGCCGGCATCGGAGCGCCATCGTAGAGGACAATCGTGGCGCCCGTGGCGAGGGCGCTGACGAGCCAGTTCCACATCATCCACCCACAGGTGGTGAAGTAGAAAATCGGATCCTGCTCGCGCAGATCCACGTGCAGCATGTGCTCCTTGAGATGCTGCAACAGCGTGCCGCCGGCGCCGTGAACCATGCACTTGGGAAGCCCGGTCGTGCCGGACGAGAACATCACATAGAGGGGATGGTCGAACGGCAGGCGGTCGAAGACGGGCGCGGCGCCCTCGCCGATGCGCGCGAACTCTTCCCACGTGATGGCGTTCCGGATTCCCCCCAATACCGCCTGCTCCACGGCCCCGCGGAGGAACGGTACGATTACTGCGCGCTCGATGGAGGGAATGGCGACGACGATGTCGCGGACCCGGCCCATGCAATCCAGCTCCTTCCCGGCGTAGCGATAGCCCTCGGCGGCAACCAGGACCCGCGGCGCGATCTGCCCGAAGCGGTCGAGGACTCCTTTCACGCCGAAGTCCGGAGAGCAGGAAGACCAGACCGCGCCGCACGAGGCGGTGGCAAGCATGGCTATGACCGCTTCGGGAATGTTGGGGAGGAATCCGGCCACCCTGTCACCAGGCCGTATGCCCTGGGCGCGGAGCGCGGCACCGACCCGGCCAACCTCCGCGGCGAGTGCATCGCGGCTCAGCTCGCGGCGAGAGCCATCCTCGCCGCGGAAGACGATCGCCGGCTCGGGGCCCCGGTGGCGCAGCAGATTCTCGGCGAAGTTGAGCCGCGCACCCCGGAACCAGCGCGGGCCGGCGGCGGCATCTGGCGGCGCCATGCGATCGAAACCCTCAACCACGGAGTCCCAAGCTGTCCCCCCTGCGCGTTCAGTCGCCACCACCCCGGCAAAACTCCACACCGCGGACCAGAACTCCGCCGGATAAATGCAGGACCATTCATGCCAGTCGGCATAAGAGGCCGTCGGGTCCGGGGTGGAACCATTTGTCTCTGACGCAGAGCGGAAGAATCGCGCCATGGCGACCTCTTCCTCGCGTACTGCCGCTGGAACCCAGGTGGGGGTCATATCGCCTTGAAGGTGGCTGGACACAATTCTTCGGGGGCCGTCCGTGCCTGCCAGCCGGGGGTCGGCGGGGCCCGTTTCTAACACCTACGAACTAGTGATGTTGTGCTATGCAGCAATCGCGGGCTCAAGTTGTTATCTTATTCACCGCCATCGGGCGCAATGGCTTGAAACGCAGGACGTTACTACGCGTCTCATAAGAAGAAGGCGATTGAGGCTGAAGGCGATATCGAACCGCGCCGCCGAAACCCCTGCTGATACTCCACTTCCGAACGAGGACTGGAACCGCATGAAACGAACTGTGTTCAGTGTAGCGCTTGCCCTCGCGGCAACGAGTCCGTTGGCTGCGCAGCGAGCAGTCGCCTTCGAGGGCGGAATCTTCGCCCAGTACACCAAATTCGACGACTTCACCAAGATCAACAGCGTCTTCGGCGGTGGAGGCCATTTCGACGTGTACCTGCTGCGTCGCCTGGCGCTCGAATACGAGGGGGATTTTGCCAGCGCGACCAGCAAACGGGTTGGGAAACTTACCGCGCTGAACAACCGCATTGACCTGATCTACAATCAGCCGATCTCCGACCAATGGAAGTTCCTGATTGGTGGCGGGTTCACTGGCACACGGTTCAAGGGCGACACCACGCTCAACCAATATGATTCGGGCGGAAACGCGCTGATCGGTTTCCGTTATTGCATGAACGACGACTGGTCGTGGAAGGGTGAGGGCCAGGCCGACTTCAAGGACCCGTCGGACCAGACGCCAACCGGCGAGCGCACGGTGACCTACCTCGTGCGGTTCGGGATCACGCATTTCTTTGGTGGGCAGGGCCGGAATGGGCCGTGCTATCAGGCACCGCCTCCGCCACCCCCGCCGCCGCCCGCTCGTCCAGCTCCGGCCCCTGCGCCGGCACCCACGCCGGCACCCACGCCGGCTCCAACACCGGCTCCGACGCCGGCGCCGACACCAGCTCCGACGCCAGCTCCGCCGCCGCCACCGCCGCCGGCCCCGCCCAAGGCGCGTGAGATCTTCACGCTCCACGGCGTGCACTTCGAGTTCAACAAGGCTGTGCTCACCAAGTCGGCAAAGGACACGCTCGGTGTCGCCATCAAGTACCTGAAGGACAACGGCAACGTGCGGGTCGAGGTGCAGGGCCATACGGACGCGAAGGGCGGCGTCGAGTACAACATGAAGCTCGGCGAACGTCGCGCCCAAGCGGTCAAGGCGTACCTCGTATCGCAGGGTATCGCGGCGAGCCGGATCTCGACCAAGAGCTTCGGCAAGTCACAGCCGGTGGCTCCGAACGAGATCAACGGCAAGGACAATCCGAAAGGACGCGCGGAGAATCGGCGCGCGGTGATTATCGAAGTTCCGTAGCCCGCGCAGTAGCAGCAGGCAGACGGCAGGCGAACCATGGTTCGCCTGCCGTCTGTCTTGAGGCTCTGTCGGATCTTGAAGCGCTGTAGACTTGATCCATGCGCAGAATCCTCCTCGCCGATGCCGACGCCTTTTTTGTGGCGGTCGCGCGGGCGGTCGACCCCGAGGGCGCGGGGCGCGCACCCCTGCTCATTGTGGGTGGACGCCCCGGAAGTCGCGGCGTGGTGTGCTCCGCCTCGTATGAGACGCGGGCCTTCGGCGTGCGCTCAGCGATGCCCATCTCAACGGCACTTCGCCTCTGCCCGCAGGCGATGTGCGTGCCGGTTCCGCGGGAGTGCCCCACCTACAGCCGCGCCATCCGCCGCGTGCTCGAGCGTTTCACGCCTGACGTGGAGGGCGCGAGCATCGACGAGTGGTACCTCGACCTCTCTGGTACCGAGGCGCTGTACCTCCATGAACCGCTCGACGCCACCGCGCGGCGCATCCGGCAGTCGGTGCATGAAGAGACGAAAATGTCGGTTTCCATCGGCGGGGGAACGAGCAAGCTGATCGCGAAACTCGCTGCCGAGCGCGCGAAGCCGTCGCGCTCTCCGGAGGCGCTCGGAGTGTACGTAGTGCCGGCATCGGGCGAACTCGAGTTCATGAGCGGGGTGACGCTCGCCGAAATCCCGGGGATCGGACCCAAGCTCCAGGCCACGCTGGCCAGGCTGGGGCTCACGACGGCCAGCGACGTGCTGCCACATGAACTCGTCACACTGGAGCGATGGATGGGACCGAAGACGGCCGCGTGGCTGTATGACCGCGTGCGCGGCATCAGTCGCCGCAGCGTCCAGCCCCGATCGCCCGCCAAGCAGATGAGCCGGGAGGAGACCTTCGACCGCGACATCGCCGACCCCGTGAAGCTCGCCTCGGAGCTCCGGCATCTCGCGTCGAAGGTGGCCGCCGACTTGCGCGCCGACGGAATGTCGGCGCGCACCATTTCGGTGAAGCTGCGCGAACACGATTTCACGACGCGTTCGGCGAGCCGCACCCTTCGGGAGCCGGTCGAGTCGGACCGCGCCATAGCGGAGACAGCGTGTGCGCTGCTCACGAAGCTGCGCGCGGAGCGAACGGTCAGCGCGCGGCTGGTAGGCGTGGCCCTGAGCGGTTTTTCAGCGGCGCGCGGTGCGGAGCAGCTCTCGATTTTCAATGCAGCGCTCGACGCTGGAGGCGCGACTGAGGTCGCGCGCGATCGCGAGCTGTCGCGCGCAGTGGACAGCGTGCGCGAGAAGTTCGGTGACGATGCGATTCGCACCGGTCCTCGCCGGCGAGTACCGGTGGGCGAGAAAGGGGCGAGGAATCCGAAGGACAGTCGAGAGTTCAGGGGTGAGAGTTAAGGGTTTTGTGGACGTCCCCCCCAACTCTGAACGCTCGACCCTCGACTCTCGTCTGCAGTTCGCCCATTTTTCGCTCGTGAAGCTCTCACTCCTCATCGTTGTCCTGTTCGCCGCCGCCGGCTGCGGCAAGTCAAGCGACCGCACCGGCCCGCCCTCGCCCGACACCGTGGTCGTCGCCTTCGCTGGCGGTAACGTGACGGCGCAGATCGCCGCAACGCGCGCCGCGCGCGAAACGGGCCTCATGAATCGCCCAATCCTCGGCGCCGACAGCGGCATGCTATT
>DASZZO010000124.1:0-9489 GCA_035544915.1 Gemmatimonadaceae bacterium
AATGGTCGGCGTGAGGGAGTTCATCGATGCTTGCGTGGGGATACGGCGCGGGCCGTGCGCGCGCGGGCCGGGCGCCGGGTTGCGGCGGCCGTCTCGAGGCGGGAGAAGTAGTCGCGCAAGCGGCGGACGGCGGCATCGAACGTGTGGATCGAGCGGTGCGTGCGCGCCTGCATGACGCCGCCCTCCATCGTGGTGAGCACGAACGAGGCGAGCTCCTTGCGGTTCACGTCCTTTGGCAAGCGGGAGCCGGCGTCTGCCAGGCATTGCTCGATGGCCCGCGTCCAGCCATTGAAGTTCTCCGCCAGCAGATCCCGGACGGGCGGATCGGGCTCGTGCAGCTCGAGCGCGAGCGAACCGATGGGACAGCCATAGAAACAGTCGGTGGCGACGAGCGACGCGCGGTAGCTCGCGAGCAGCGCGAAGATCCGGTCGATGGGGTCCTTTATGCCCTTCCACGCCGGATCGACCAGCACCGGATATAGTCCGTCGCGATACCGCTCCAGCACGGCCAGCAGCAGCTCCTGCTTGGTGGGAAACGCGTAGTAGAGGCTGCCGGCGTGGACCTTGGCCTGGAGGAGGATGTCCTGAATGGACGTGGCGCCATAGCCCTTTTCCCAGAAGAGCTGCATCGCGACGCCGATCAGGCGGTCCCGGGTTTCGGTGCTGGCGGGCATTCGTGGGTGGGTTAGTTGAGTGATCAACCAAGCTACGCACGGGTGCTGGCGGGTCAAGGGCCTGGATTGCGATCGTGTGGCGGGCGCGGCGGCGCGCACGACCTTCTCCAAAGCGACGCGCCATCGAAGAACGCCTTCGTCGCGGCAACGAGTGTCATCTGCTTGCGCCGTCGGAGCCCATTGTCGACTGGCCCTGAAGGGCAGCGCCGCCCGCCGCACGAACTCGCTGCGCTCCGCCGCCCGCCCTATATTCGCCGCCATGACCAGCCAGAGCCTGACCATGAGACCCGCGCTCGCCGCACTCGCCCTCGTCGCACTCGCCACGGCTGCCGGCTGCAGTGGCCAGTCCGGGGATGCGGCAGGGGTCGATCCTCAGCTCGCCCAGGAAATCGCAAAGATCAAGGCGATTGACAATCACGCCCACCCCGTGCGGCCAACGGCCCCGGGCGAGAAGCCGGACAGCGAGTTCGACGCGCTGCCGGTGGACAATCTCGAGGCGCAGTCGGATCCCATCCGCCAGCGGCCGAAGTCGCCGGAAGCGGCCGACGCGCGCACACAGCTCTTCGGTGCAGACAAGGCGGGGACTGCGCGCAGCCACGGGATGGACTACGCGACCTGGATCCTCGACCGCGTCCGGATCGAGACGATGCTCGCGAATCGAGTTGCCATGGGCCCCGGTCTCCCGTCAGCACGCTTTCTCTGGGTGCCGTTTGCCGATGCGCTCATGTACCCGTTGAACAACGAGCCGCTGATTCACAACTCGGACCACAAGGCGTTCTTCCCGCTCGAAGAGAAGCTGCTCAAGCGCTATTACGCTGAAAGCGGCGTCGCCCGGAAGCCGGCCACGCTCGGGGAGTACCTCGAGAAGGTGGTTCGCGCGACGCTGGAGCGTCACAGGCAGGGCGGCGCGATCGCGGAGAAGTTCGAGATGGCGTATCTACGCACGCTCGCCGTGGGCAATCCCTCCCAGGCGGAGGCGGAGAAGGTCTACGCTACTGGCGCGGGCGACTACAAGGCCCTTCAGGACTACATCTTCCGCTTCATTGCAACAGAAAGCGGGCGGCTCGGCATGGCGATCCACATCCACGTCGCACACGGGGGCGGGGGTTACTTCAATGTCGGCGGCGCCAATCCGCTGCTGCTCGAGCCGTTGTTCAACGATCCGGCGCTCCGGAAGACCAACTTCGTGATGATCCATGGCGGCTGGCCTTTCACCCGCGAACTGACGCCGCTCCTGACCAAGCCCAACGCGTACGTCGACTTCTCAGAACAGACCGCATTCAACACGCCGCACGACGTAGCCGAGGTGCTGCGCGGATGGCTGGCGTACGTACCCGAGAAGGTGATGTTCGCGACGGACGCCTATCCGGAGTCGCCGGAGCTGGGGTGGGAGGAGAGCGCATGGATCGCGGCCAACACGGGGCGTGAGGCGCTCGCCCGGGCGCTCACGGGCATGGTGCGCGACAAGGAGGTCACGCGCGCACGGGCGCTGGAACTGGCGCAGATGGTGATGCGCGAGAATGCGCGGAGGCTGTACGGCCTGAAGTAGGGCTATCCCGGCAACACGCTTCCATCGCCTGTGCTGACTGCCAATCTCCTGCGCGACTACGTCAGTAAGCGGCCGCGCCTACGTCATCCGACGGATACTCTGGAAAATTCGCGCCCGTAGCTTCGCCTCCGACGCTGCAGCGTCAGATCGAGAAGTTGAGGTTCACTCACCCATTCTCGTACCACGGAGGCCGTATGCGTCCCACCCGCTTGCGTTGCGCGTTGCTGGCAACGATCGCGCTGATCGCCGCGTGCAGCGATCAATCCCCCACGGCGCCGCCACGTGCTGCCCTTCACTCAGCGCCGCCCGCCCTGTCCCCCTCAACCGCGTGGCGGGACGTCGTGACAGGCACGGGCCAACACGGCTCACTCTACGCGATGTACGTCCCGAGCAACTGGACGGGCGACGTCGTCTACTATGTCCACGGCTTCGTCGCGCCGGCCGCGCCCATCGGGCTTCCGACCGACGACGTCGCGGACATTCGCGATGCGCTGGGCGCGCTCGGAGTCGCCGTCGCGTACTCGAGCTTTTCCCAGAATGGGTACGATTTCCAGGACGGCCTCGAGACGACAGTTCAACTCCGGGAGCTCTTCAGACACAAGTTCGGACAGCCGCACCGCAGTTTCCTGATCGGACACTCACTGGGCGCGCAGATTGTACAGGCCCTCGCCGAGCGGGACCAGGAGCAGTACGATGGCGCCTTGGCGCTCTGCGGCGTGCTCGGTGGCACCAAGTTGCAGGTGAACTACATCGGGCACGTGCGCACGGTATTCGACTTCTTCTATCCGGGGGTTCTGCCGGGCACTACAGACGAGATGCCCACGATTACCGACCTGAACGCGCAGATCATCGGTCCCGCGTTCGCTGCAATCCAGGCTGATCCCAACGGCTTCGGTGCCCTCGTGAGCATCGACCAGACCATGGTGGCCGGCCGCAACGCAACCGAGCTGGTGACAACGCTGCTGAACGTGCTGGGCTACCACGCGTTGGGTTTGAATGATCTCCTCATGCGCACACACGGCAACGTTCTGTTCGATAATACGGCTACCGCATACACCAGTTCGGCCCTGCCGCCCGATCTCATGACGGCACTGAACGCTGGCATCACGCGGTATGCATCAACCGACCGCGCCGAGGAATGGCTCCAGGAGAACTACCAGCCAACCGGAGAACTCCACATTCCCATGCTGACGGTGCACAAGCGGTTCGACCGGCTCGTGCCCTACAGGCACGAGGCCGCATATCAGCGCATCGTCGCGCACAGGGGGAACTCGAACATGCTGCGGCAGCGCACCGTGGAGGACTATGGCCACTGCGAGTTCGAACTCGCCACGACAATGTCGAGCTACCAGGATCTCGTGAACTGGGTCACGACCGGAACACCGCCAGCCCCATAGTGCGGTTCAGGGGCTGACGTGCGGGGCTGGACGCGGCGGCGCGGTGTGTCCGGACATGGACTTGCCGCGCCGCCGCCTTTCGCCTGGCGCTCCGTTCGCGCGGCGGCCAGGCCGCGCCTCCCCCTCACGCCTTCGGGATTCGCGCAGCGATGTCCTTTCTGGTCTCTTCGCCAATCGCCGGCGACTTGAGGAGCAGCTGGATGTCTCCGAGGCGACTTGCAACATAGTCGCCGTATCCCAGGCCCTGCCACAGCAGCGCGGCATCGAAGAGCGAACGAAGCCGTGTCTCCGGATCTCCGAACTGGCTCGCTGCGGCGGCAAGCTCGTCGAGCGTCGTCGCCGTGGCACGATCATCGTTCAGTGCGAACTCCGCACGCGACAGTCCGCGCAGCGCGTCGACCGGATATTCGCCGGCTGCGCGCTGCTCCGCGGCGAGCGTCCTGAACGCGCGACGCGCGTCCTTGAAGCGTCCCTGCTCGAACAGGCGCCGCGCGTCCAGCAGCGCGGCGGGTGACGCCCCCAAGGTCGCAACAGGCGCCGGGGCGCTGCGCGCGGCGTGACTCGCAGCCTCCGTTTGCGCGCCTGCGGGTGCCGGGAGGAGTGCCGCTGCGATGACGGACGCGGCGAAGAGGACCTGCGGTGACGTTGACATCCTGCTTGCCCCCTGATGAAGAGAACGGTGCATCCTCGGCAGTGCGATGGCGTGGGGGCGAAGATGGATCCTGCGCAACAGTCTACGCGATCAGGCACCGGATGTTTCACGCGAGAATGTCAGGATTTCGTAACGCATTTTCTCCATGGAGATCATCATCTGGAAACGCCGCTCCAGCACCATCAACGGCCGTTCCGTCACGGCGGGCGTATGGCAACGGGTCGCCGGGATCCAGCCCTTCGGTGATCGCCAGGAACAGCCGCAGATCCTGGACGGCACCGCTCATCTCCCAGCCGGGTTTGATTTCGTCCTGCGTTGTCATAGTCGTTGGCCGTGTACTCGTCGCGCTTTCGCATGCCGTAACCAACGTGTTCTCGAGTCTCACGGCGGCGGTCACGCCCAGCGCCACAGGCTTGAACTCTCGAGTCGCAGCGCTCGCCTTGAGCGAATCGAAGTTCTGGCCCCCCAACGTGAAAGAGGGACCTGGCCTGCTCGAGCGTGCTCCACCCCTCAATGCTGGCATGGCGGCAGGATGAGGGAGAATGAAGCTGGGTAGGTAGTGCACCCTCCTGCCATCCGTCATATCGCGGACGCGCCGCTCCATCATGGCGAATGGCCGCTCGATCACGGCGAAATGGGCGCTCCACCACGATGCCAGCGTGGCAACTAATCGCTGGCCCCGCCTGACGACCGCGGCTATGCTTCTCTGTCGCCCTCCGCCGGAGCACCGTCTGCCCCAGTTCGACCTCCGCGATCAGCTGCAACGGTCCCTGGGCTCGAGCTACTCGATCATCCGCGAGCTCGGGGGCGGCGGAATGAGCCGCGTATTCCTTGCGCAGGAACTGGCGCTCGGTCGCGAGGTCGTTCTCAAGGTGCTCCCACCGGAGCTCGGTGGATCGTTGAGTCCGGAACGGTTCCAGCGTGAGGTCCGTGTCGCGGCGGGACTGCAGCATCCGCACATCGTTCCATTGTTCGCCGCTGGAGAGGCGGAGGGCATCCTCTACTATACGATGCCATTCGTCGCAGGCGAGTCGCTGCGCGCGAAGATCGATCGCGAGGGGCCACTGCCAGTGGCTGATACCATTCGGTACCTCCGCGACGTAGTGGATGCGCTGGTGGCAGCTCACGGACCGGGCATCGTCCACCGCGACATCAAGCCCGACAATGTCCTGATCACCCACCAGCACGCCGTCGTCACCGACTTCGGCATTGCGAAGGCATTGGCCGATGCCGCTGGGGCGGAGAAGATGACGGCAACGGGCCTGACGCTCGGCACTCCCACCTATATGGCGCCGGAACAGGCGACGGGGGAATCGCACGTGGACCATCGGGCCGATCTCTACGCGGTCGGCATTCTCGGTTACGAGATGCTCGCGGGCGAGCCACCGTTCCGCGGGCCCAGCGCTCAGGCCGTGATTGCCGCGCATCTCGCGCGCACGCCGCCATCCCTGCTCGACGTGCGGCCGACAGTCCCGCCGGCGCTCGCGGCGATCATCGCGCGCTGTCTCGAGAAACTCCCGGCCGATCGGATCAGCTCCGCGGCCGAACTCCTTGCCGCGATCGATGCGCTCGCGGGGTCGGCCAAGGGGGTGGCCGAGCGGCCCACTGTATCGCGCGCTACCCTGCCCCGCGTGGGCGTGCTGTTCGCGTGCGCGGCCGCTGTCATCCTTGCTGTTGCATACCTGCTGGTTCGTCTGCTCGGCCTGCCTGACTGGGTCTTCGTGGCGGCGGCGGCTCTGCTGGCGGTCGGCCTGCCGATCATTCTGGCCACGAGTCATAGCGAGGAGAGAAGAACGGGGCGAGGTATCGCGGCTCCCCCGGGCGAGTCGCCCGTGCAGCGCCTCCTCACCTGGCGCCGTGCGCTCACCGGTGGCGGCCTCGCGTTTGCCGGCCTGACCGTCGCAACAGTCCTGTTCATCGGGCTCCGTACGCTCGGCGTGGGTCCGTTTGCGACGCTCCTTACCGCTGGAACGCTCGCCCCGCGCGATCCGCTGCTCGTTGCGGATTTCGACAATCGCACGACCGACTCCACGCTGGGACCTGCCGTTACCGAAGCGCTGCGCATTGATCTCTCACGTTCACACGCGGTGCGGCTGCTCGAGACGAGTGAAGTGACCGCGGCGCTGCAGCGCATGGAGCGCAACCCCGCGCAGCCGTTCACGTCCGTTGTGGCCCGCGAGGTGGCGGAGCGAGCGGGCGCCAAAGCAGTCGTGACCGGGGAGATCGCCCCGCTCGGCACGGGATTTACGCTCTCGGTGCGGCTCGTCGGCTCCGCGAATGGAGTGACGCTCCTTGCCGAACGCGAAACCGCATCGAGCACCGCCGGCTTGATCGCGGCCGTGGACCGGCTCTCGCGGAAGTTGCGCGAGGGGATCGGCGAATCGCTCCGGATCATTCGCGCCGGCCCGCCGCTCGAGCAGGTGACCACGTCGTCGCTCGAAGCGCTCCGAAAATACTCCGATGGCGACCGGGCGTTCGACTTGGGCGATGGGCCACGCGCGCGCGCGATGATGGAAGCGGCAATTGCGCTGGACCCCAACTTCGCCATGGCGCACCGCAAGCTGAGCGTCCTGCTGAGCAACGTTGCGGCCGAACGCACGCTGGCGGTTGCGGAGGCGCGGCGTGCGTTTGAGTTGCGCGACAGACTCCCGGAGCGGGAACGGCTGCACGCGATCGCGTTCTACCAGATAGCACTCCGCGGAAGACCTGACTCGGTCATCGCCACCTACCGGCAGCTCCTGGAGACCTGGCCGGAGGACAAGATCGCCGTCAACAATCTTGTACTTGCGCTCAATGTCACGCAGCGTTTTGCCGAGGCGGAGGAAACCGGCCTGCGGGGGATTGCGGTCATGCCCGCGGTTTTTGCCTTGTATTCCAACACCCTGGTGGCTCTGCTTGCCCAGAACAAGGGAGCGCGCGCGGACAGCGTGTTCGCCCGCTGGGGGGCGGCAATCCCGCAGTCAGGGTTCCGACTGGGCTATGGCGCCGTCCTCGCCACGGGCAAGGGCGACTACCCGATGGCCGAGCGCTATCTCGACTCGATGATTGCCAGGGGAGTCCCTGGAGGCGTTCGCGCGGCCCACCGGATGAGAGCAAACGTACTCCGCACCCAGGGCCGCCTGGCCGAGGCCGCGCGCGTGGACACCGCCGGGATTGCACTGTACCTTGCCGCGGCGGACTTGATCGGCGCATTCAAGCTGGCCACCGACCTGGCGTACGACCAGAAGCTGTTCAGGGGCCGACCCGACGCGGCTGTTGGACAAGTGGATTCATTTCTTGAGGCGCATCCGCTCGACAAGGCGCCCCCCGCCGACCGTCCATACCTCGTGCTGGCCGACTTCTACGCACGGGTCGGCAAGCCGGAGCGAGCTGCGCTGTTCGTGGCGGAGTACGATCGGCTGGTAGACCCCGAGATACGCAAGGGCGACACCCAGCGGATTTTCGCGGCCGGCCAACTTTCCATGGCGCGCGGGAACGCCGGTGAGGCGCTCGCGCAATTTCGTCGGAGTCGCGAATCCAACGGTGAGTGTCGAACCTGTGCGATGTTCGAAATCGGCGAGGCCTTCGAGGGAATGCAGCAGGCCGACTCCGCGCTTGCGGCGTACGAATCGCTTGTCGAGTGGATGCCGTGGGATACGGGCGAGAAACAGTTCACGCTCGCGCCGGCGCTCCGCCGGATCGGGGAGTTGTACGAGGCGAAGGGCAACAGGGTGAAAGCTCTGGAGTACTATGGCCGGATGGTTCAGTTATGGAAGAACGCCGATCCGGAGCTGCAGCTCGTGGTGCAGGACGTGAAGAAGCGCATGGCGGCACCGGGCCCAGAGCAGGTGCGGCCGTAAGCCCGCACTGCGGGGCCGGGCAGGATTCAGCCGCGCGGCGCCCGCCCTGCCGTGCTGAACACATAGCTCGCCTTGAAGAAGAACCCGTCACCGGTGCGCCGCAGATGCTGAAAGGCGAGCGGGTCCACTTCCGTAAGACTGCTCCCGTAGCCGGCAAAGAAGACCGTGCCGGGCGATGGGCGATAGGAGAAAAGAAAGTCCGCGCGCAACGTATTCGACCGCGTCTGGATTGCGGGCGCATATGACCCGTCCGCGCCGCGTACGAGCAGCGTGCTCCCGGTCGCGGGGTCATGCAGCGGCTCGCGCACACTCGCCTCGTACTGCGCCACCACACGCACGAAAATGGGTCGCGCCACCTGGTATTCCATCTTCAGGCGTGGAATGCGCGTGGTGAGCGTGCGCAGGCCGTCGCTCGTGCGCGTGAACCGCGAACTCACGAATGTGGCGCTCACGCGCAGCCGATCACCAGGCCGGAGGTCGAGCGAGGCGGAGTAGTCCGCGCGGCGGACGGAACTCGCCTCGAAGAAATCGACGTCATTTCCAACCGTAACGCTGGTGGACGCGGCGAACCGCCGAAACTGCGGGGTTGAGAGTCCGGCGTTCACCGTCACCGTGCTGAGCCGGCCCGACGGGACAAAAGGCCGCTGTGTCCCATCGGGTGTCACGATACGTACCCGGCCGTATGCCGCGGAATCAAAACCGTAGTTCGACAGCGATGGCGTGACCGACGCCGACCAGCCTCCCCGAAACAAGAACGAGTTGTTCGCATTGAGGCCCTTCTCGAGCACGTTGCGCCCGGAAAAAAAGTCGTCGTATCGCCACGTGCCCACGACGCGCATGAACACCATGTAACGCTCGAGCCACCCACCGGGGGCGCCGAACACGGTCAGTCGATTTGCTATCGACGGCTGCACGATTCCCGTGCGCGTGAGGAAGCCATTATCGGCACGAAAATCCGGACCAATGCCGATAATGTTGTAATGAAAGCCGAAGTTCCGGCCCGTGCGGTCCACGACTGCCTCCCAGAGCGGCCCCGACTGCGTGGCGCCGGCGGAGCGCGTCATGCTCAGCACACCCTGAAACTGTGCAAAGTAGAGCCGTCCAAACACGTGGTGTACGTCGGCACCTGCAACGCGATTCTCGCGGCCGCCGCCCACACGCTCGCTGTACAGGAGTCCCGCGGTTGACTGCGCGCCAAAGCCGCGCTGAAGCCGGACGATGTCGACGAGCGGCTGGTCAGCAGTTGCGTTGGGCGGCCCTTCGTCGAGAGCCGAGAGAACTGCAAGATCGGCGCGGCCAAGTTTCCCCGTGAGCTTCAGCGCGGCATCCGGGCGCACGATGCGTCGCGTATACACGAGCGTGTTGGGCACGTTGAACC
>DASZZO010000125.1:0-11625 GCA_035544915.1 Gemmatimonadaceae bacterium
GTGCTCGCAACCATTCGGAATCCGGCGTTGGCGCTGTGGTACCTGCTCATTTTCGGCACCGGAACGGTCGTCGGAATGATGATGCTGACTGCAGTCATCGTGCTCCCGTTCACTCGCATCGAGCGCCGCTACGCCCGGCTCAACAATGGCCTCCGGATCGCCTCGGGTGTCATTAGCGTCACCTTCGGGTTGCTTCTGGCCTACCGAATCGGTTTCGTCGAGGGCCTTTTCACTGGCAACCCGCAGTGGACACCGCGGTGAGATCCGTCAGTTGGGGGCTCGTCGCGTGCTTCGCGCTCGCGGCGCAGAGCGCCGCGCAGGACGCGGCCGGCGCGCCATATCCGCGTCCCGCGGGCGCCCACGAGGTGTCGATTGAACGATCGGTGATGGTTCCCATGCGCGACGGGGTGAAACTGGCGACAGATGTGTACCGTCCCGCCGATGTTGCCGGAGCGCTCCCCACCATACTCATCCGCACCCCTTACAACAAAGGCGCAAACCCGCGCGGCGATGGCTCCGCCAACTTCTTCTCGTCGCATGGCTACGCCGTCGTCGTGCAGGACGTCCGCGGAAAGTTCGCGTCGGAAGGCCAGTTCCGCGTGTACGAGGGCGACAAGACCGACTGGTCAGACATGTTCGACTGGATTGGCGCGCAGCCCTGGTCCACTGGCCGCATCGGGACTTATGGGTGCTCCTACCTGGGCGAGGGACAGATCATCGCGGCACAGCAGCGCCACCCGCGCCACATCGCGGCAATTGCACAAGCTGCCGGCGGAAACGTCGGCCGCATCGGACGCCGCCGTCAGTTCTGGGGATCAGTGGAAGGCGGCGCGTTCTCTATCTCGATCAACTTCGGCTGGATGCCTGTCTTTGCCTCGCTCGACAAGGGCGCCCGACCGATGCCGAACGTGGATCTCGCCAGCTTTTTCCGCACGCTTCCCGTTCTCGACATGACCGACCGAGCCGGTTCGCCCTCGTGGGACTGGCGAAACTTCCTCGAGCGGTCACCGGACGATCCCTGGTGGGACAGGCATGGCTACCTCACGGCCCGAGACAGCGTGAGCGTCGCTGCACTGCACGTTTCATCGTGGTTTGACCTGGCTGCAGAAGCACTCGAAGAAGCGGAGCTTTTCCGCAAGAATGCGCTGAACGAGCGCGCCCGAACCGGGCAGTACGCCATCATCTCGCCAACCACGCACTGCCTGTCGGAACGGGCCTCGAACCAGACGAAGGTCGGAGACCTTCCGGTCGGCGACGCCCGCCTGCACTACTTCGAGACCTATCTGGCCTGGTTCGATCGCTGGCTCCGCGGGAACGAGCGGGCGCTCGACTCCCTCCCACGCATTCAGTACTACGTGATCGGCCGTAATCAGTGGCGCACGTCGGACCGGTGGCCGGTGCGCGGGATGCGCGAGACGGCGTTCTATCTGCGCAGCGACGGCGGGGCGAACAGCTCCAGGGGGAACGGGCGCCTGAGTCTCGCCGCCCCGACCCGCGAGCGCGCCGACACCTTCACGTACGACCCCGCCAATCCAGTCCCCGCGCGCGGCGGGTCAATCTGCTGCACCGGGAATCCAAAGGACGTCCCGGGCTCGTTCGACAACGCGGACATCGAGCAGCGGCCGGACGTGCTGGTCTACACCGGTGACGTCCTCCGTGAAGGCCTGGAGCTGACCGGACCGATGCGCGCGGTGGCGTACCTGAGCTCCGACGCGCGCGACACCGATCTCACGGTGAAACTTCTCGACGTGTTTCCGGATGGGCGCTCGATGAACATGCAGGAGGGGATCACCCGCGTGCGCTATCGCGACGGGTTCGACAAGGCCCGGATGATGGAACCGGGGAAAGTGTACGAAGTACCGGTGGACCTGCACGCGACGTCGTGGTACCTCCCGGCGGGGCACCGGCTGCGCGTCGAGATCTCCAGTTCCAACTTTCCGCGCTTCGACCGCAACCTGAACACCGGCGGACACAACTACGACGAGACGACGTGGCGTTCGGCGAAGAACGCCGTGCACCACTCGGCGCTGCAGGCGTCGCGTCTCATACTCCCAGTGGTGCGCTGACATGGCACGCGACGCCGTCCAGACCGGCAAGGCCCGCCTGCTCCGGCTGGTACTCCTGGCTCTCGTCCTTGATGCCCAGGCGGCCGCGGCACAGTCGCAAGCATTCATTGCTGACTCGGCCATTCATAAGATTCTCAAGCACCGCGTCGAGGCCAAGCGCGCCGCCGGCATCGTCGTCGGCACGCTCGACGCGAACGGCCGGTCGTCCATCGTCGCCTTCGGTCCGGCCGACGCGGGCGGCACGCGCCCCATTGACGCCAACAGCGTCTTCGAGATCGGTTCGATCACCAAGACATTCACCGCGACCATCCTCGCCGACATGGTGATGCGTGGCGAGGTGAAGCTCGACGATCCGGTCGCGAAGTACCTGCCGTCCGACGTCCACGTGCCATCGCGCGGCGGGAAGCAGATCACGCTTGTCGACCTGTCCACGCAATCGTCCGGGCTGCCGCGCATGCCGGCAAACTTTCATCCGACGGACGCGAACAATCCGTATGCAGACTACTCGGTGCGGCAGATGTACGACTTTCTCTCCGCCTACGAGCTGACGCGCGACATCGGATCCCGGTACGAGTATTCGAACCTCGGCGTGGGACTGCTCGGCCATGCCCTGGCACTTCGCGCGGGGATGAGCTACGAGGCCCTGGTCACGGCGCGCGTGCTTGGTCCTCTCGGAATGACCGACACGCGCATCACGCTGACGCCGTCGCAGCGCTCGCGCCTCGCGGTGGGCCACGACAACGCGCTACGGCTGGTGGCCAACTGGGACTTGCCCACGTTCGCCGGCGCGGGTGCGCTCCGATCGACCACGGCTGACATGCTCAAGTACCTCGCCGCGAACCTCGATTCCACGCACGGACCACTCGCCAAGGCGATTGCATTTACCCACGTCTCGCGACATGCGACCGATGACCCGAACCTCAGCATTGGTCTCAACTGGCACATCCTTCGCCGCGACGGCACGCAGATCGTCTTACACAACGGCGGCACCGGGGGTTATCACTCGTTCATCGGGTTCGACCCTGCGCGGCGCGTTGGCGTGGTAGTGCTGGCCAACTCCTCCGCGAGCATCGACGACATCGCGCTCCATCTCCTCGACCCTCGCTCGCCACTCGCGCAGGCGCCGGCAGCGCCGAAGCCCCGTGTGGAAATCGCGCTCGATCCGGCAATGCTCGACCGCTACGTCGGGGACTACGAGCTTGTTCCGTCGTTCCACATCGTGATTACCCGCGAGGGAGCCGCCCTTTTCGCCCAGGCTACGGACCAGCCCAAGTTCCAGCTCTTCGCCGAGTCAGAGACGAACTTTTTCCTGAAGGTCGTCGACGCGCAGGTGACGTTCGTGAAGGACGCGGGCGGTGCGGCGACTACACTGGTCCTGCACCAGAACGGACAGGATATGGCGGGAAAGAAAAAGCCCTGACGTGCGGTGCGCTCAGCGCAGAACGCGATTCAGCAGAGCAGCCAGGCGATACCCCGCGAGCGCAACCCTCCGCCCGGCAATCGTCGGCGACTGGCGCTCTGCTCGCGATGGTCACATTCACATAACAGATGGCGCCGCAATCCATCCCATGGTCGAGCATGACGCCACGCAAGAGCAAGGATACGGAGAGAAGCAAGCCGAAGCTCGAGGCCGGAATGCGTATTGTCGATTTCTCCGACTACTACTGGTCCAAGGATGAACTCACGCGGTTTGCACGAACCCTTGGCCTCCAGACCCGCGGCTCCAAGCCGGAATTGAGCGCGCGGATCGCGCGAGCGCTGCGAGGCGCGCCCGACACTACGGGTCCAAGGCCGCACCAACCCAGGGGGCCGCGCGATTCCGACAAGCGGCTGACTCGCAACACACCGGTCGTCCACTACAAGAGCGATGACAGGACCCGCGAGTTCTTCAAGCGCGTGATCGGACCGGCGTTTCACTTCACATACCAGTTGAACCAGTACCGGCTCAGGCATCCGGGACTGACCTACGGAGATCTCGTCGACGAGTGGATTGCGGAGAAAGACCGTCGCCATTGCGATGGCTACCGGGCGCCGATCGCGGAGCAGGGCAAATACAATCGTTTCATTCGCGATTTCTATGCGGACGAGGCCAATCAGGATAAATCACTCAGCAGCGCAGCCGCCGCATGGAACGCGATCAAGAACCGCAGAGGCGAACCGCGCTACGGGCTGCGCAGGCACTCGTGAAGACGATGAGCCGCCGCGGCGAACACTGAAACCTCCGGGTGGTCGATCAGGGCCTGGCGAGCACGTGCTGGAGCGAGGGCCGGCCATTGAGCAACCTGGGGGTTGCGCGTTGGCTGAGCGCCCGGTATTGTCATTGTGCAACCTGCAAGTTGCCCGTCAACCAAACCGCTCACACCGAGGAAACCGCCATGACCGCCACGGACACCGGGACAACGGGAACCGATCGAATCGAGAAGCACATCGTATTGCGCGCACCGATATCCCGCGTCTGGCGCGCGATCACCACCGCCGCGGATTTCAGCGCGTGGTTCGGCGTGAAGCTGGAGGGCACGTTCGCCGAGGGAGCCACTGTGCGGGGAAAGATCACGATCCCCGGTTACGAACACGTGACGATGGAAATGTTCGTCGAACGCTTGCAGCCGGAACGTCTCTTCTCCTACCGGTGGCATCCATACGCCGTCGACCCGGCCGTGGACTACTCGCCGGAACCGACCACGCTCGTGGAATTCCGGCTGGACGAAGCGGGCGGCAAGACCACTCTTACGGTCATCGAGTCGGGGTTCGACCGCCTCCCCGCATCGCGCCGTGCGGAAGCCTTCCGGATGAACGATGGCGGGTGGACCGGGCAGTTGAAGAATATCGAGCGGCATGTCGCGAATGGCTAGCGCGGTCAGGCGCGCAGACGCGGCGCCCGTGTTTGCGTCGCTCGGCGACGCCACGCGCTTGCGCCTCGTCGCCCGGCTGTGCGCCGACGGCCCCCTCTCCATCGCGCATCTGAGCGATGGGGAGGAGGTTACCCGTCAGGCGATCACCAAGCACCTCCACGCGCTCAAGGATGCGGGCGTGGTGCACGGGACGCGCGCCGGACGTGAGCATATCTGGGAACTGCGCCCGAAGCGACTCGAGATGGCGCGCCGCTATCTCGACCAGGTCTCGGGCCAGTGGGATGCGGCACTCGAACGACTGCGGGAGTTCGTGGACGAGGAAGGCTGATGCCCCTATGGCTGCTTCGTTCCCTCCGTCCGGAGCGTGCGCACCGTGTCAGGTCCGGCCGAGTAGTGGGCCACGGTCATTCCCATCATCTTGCCATCCTTGAGGCGGAATACTCCGTGGGTGGAGACCGTGACGCCTTTGCGGAGTACGCTTGGGTACGGTGCAACGTCGGATATGATGCTATCGCCCGAAATCGTCACACGCATCGGCATCGGCTTGCGATTGGGGAACGTGACCGTCCAGCCCGTGTCGGCAGCCGTTGCCTTCAATGTGTAGGTCAGCAGAACGCTGTCACTTCCCACCGCCATGGTCTTGAACGTCCACGTCCCGGCCACGTCGGCCATGTTGATGGGAGCCGGCGCGGGCGGCGGCGTGGGCGTGGCCGGTGGGGGAGCGGGCTTGTCGGTCGTTCCACAACTCGCGAGCAGGATAGCACTGACTACCGTGGCAAAGCGTCTCATCTGATCTTCTCCGTAAACGGGGGCACTGGGGTGGACCGGCTCTTCCCGGCTTCTGCGGAGAACCTATGCGCCCGGCCCGAGTGTGCAACCTCACCAATCCAGCGATGTGGCGGTTAGAGGAGTTTATTGCTGAACTATGGCACTGGCGCCGGCGCGCGAGGCGCGAGCTTTTCTGCGGCGAGTTTTTTTGCGGGCGACACCGCGTCAACAGCAGCGACCTTCACGTCCGGCTCGACCCCGACCCCCTCCCAGTTCGTCTTGGTGATCGGATTGATGGCCCGTGCGAACGGCACACCGATCGTGAACTGCTCATCAATGCGATGGCCGGACACGGGATGGGCGCCTCCACCGGTGGTTTCGCCGATGATGGTAACGCGCTTCGGGTTCTTCAGGTTGTAGCTGAACTCCTCGGCGCCGGAGATGGTACGCTTCGC
Source organism: Gemmatimonadaceae bacterium (assembly GCA_035544915.1). Taxonomy (GTDB): domain Bacteria; phylum Gemmatimonadota; class Gemmatimonadetes; order Gemmatimonadales; family Gemmatimonadaceae; genus Fen-1231. Next base: position 6,142 of record DASZZO010000125.1, read on the forward strand.
CGTCAGCAGCGGGAGTTCCCTTACATCATGGCTCGTCAGGGGGTGGGATGCAATCGCCGCCTCAGGGCCGCCTCGTCACGTCCGGTCGCACCGCCAGGATAATGGCCGGAATCGGCGCACCGTACGCTGCGCTCCCCAGAACGACCGTCTCTCCCAGGGGCACCGTGAGGCTGCTCGAGAGAAGGGTCTGCGGAGCGGGCGATCTGACACCCGCCATGTTCGTGGGCTCGGGACGCTCGAGGGAAATGGAGAGGTGTGCGCTTCCCTTGCCGCCGGATGGTTGCGCCGAGATCACGTGGCCCGAGAGCCTCAGGATCTCGCCGTTCACGCCGGCCATCGTCAGAGTGAAAGACTCACTCTCGTTCGCCATTGCGGTGCCCTGCGAGAGCAAGCGATAGCCGGCGAACCGGAAGAGATTCCGCAGTTCGGCGTCGACCGCGCCAATGGCGGCATCGTGCACGCCCGAGTCGCTCGCGGCAATGAGCTGAAATCGCATGACGAGCGTGGTACGCGGGTGATCGTTCGCGCGCAGAATGCTGTCAACACGCGTGAGTATCTCACTCGTGCCGCGGACCGTGATGGCGCGAAGCGCGCCGCCTGCCTCGAAGACGCCCGCTCCGGGCACCATCATTGTGTATGGCGCGATCAGATCTGCGGCATCCTTTGGCGAAAGACCTTGCAACGGAAAGGTTCGCACCGCGATTCGGTCGAGAGGGTTCTGCGCACGGAGCCCGCCGGCCGGGAACAGCGAGATGGAGAGCGCGACCACGGAAAATGAGCGACGCATCAGTCGGTTCCTTGAAGAAGGCGGGGCGTTAGTAGAGCCAGACGACGGTGATGGCGGCGTTGCCGGTCTTGAGTATCGCGATGCGGGTCCCTTGTGGAGCCGTAACCGTGAGCTCGCTCGGGTCGCCGATCGCGGGCGCCGCCACGGGCTTGGACGCCACGAACTGCACAGCTGTTGCCGGCACCGGCTCGGCGAAGCGTCGGGCAGCGACCGGCGTACCCGGTGTCCGGCTTGCCACAGGCGCCGCCGGTCTCACGATCCTGGTCGTTGGCGGAACCACGAGGCCCGGTGCCAACGGGCGAGTCACGGGTAGAGGTGCCGGAACGCCCGACAACGTCTGATCACCCGCCGCCACCGGGAGATTCGTCGCCAAGCGCGGCCTCCCGTTGTCCCGGCGCACGCCGAGGGTCACGAGCACCAGCCCCACCGCGAGGGCTCCGACCACGCCACCGGGGCGCAGGACGAAGCGTTGGCGTCGGCCGACAGGGTGTGGCGCGACGAGATTCCCACCGAGCACGCGGCCAAGCGCGTGTGTGTCCAGAGCAATTTGCCTGGCAACCGCGCGGCACTTCGCGCATTCCCGCAGATGCGCAGCGAGCGGCGTGCGTCCCTTCCCGTTCAGCTCGTCCATCTCGGCGTCAAGCAGCGTCTCCAGCGCGCGGTCGCACATCATCGCTGATAGTCCTCCAGTAACCACGGATGCTCCGCGAGCATCCGGAGACGGATCCGGCGCCGTGCCCTGAGCAGCAGCACGCGCACCGTTGCCGGTTTGACATGGAGTTGGCGGGCGATCTCCGTGGAGTTGAGCCCGTGCAGGTCGGAGAGCTCGAAGACCCTGCGCTCCCGCCGGGAGAGCTCCGAGACGCAAGCGCGTGCGAGTCGCGCGATATGGGCCGCGTCATGCCCACCCGGTGGCGCGTCCTGCCCGGTATTCCAGTGCATCTCGTGCGAGTGGACAGCCAGCAGGTCATTCCGCCGATGTGCCGTGACGTGCCGCGAAATGACGATGTTGCGCGTGATGTGGTAGAGCCAGGTCGTGAACCGGCTCCGACCCTCGAACTCGCCGACGCGCTCGTGGAGCCGCACGAGCACCAGCTGCGCAACATCCTCGGCGTCATCGCGATCGTGCGTGAGGCGTACGGCCCATCGCCGCACGCGATCGCGGACGCGCGTGGCCAGCGCCTCGAACGCAGCGGCGCTTCCGGCACGTGCGCGTCTGGCCAGCCGGGCGAGTTCGAAGTCGTCGCCCTCGTGGGGGATATTGAACTCCAACTGGGGCACGATATATGGATAGTGCGAGACGAGACGGTGTTTACGCCAGGATTCCAACCCTTTTGCGATCGGCTGCGTCTAACCTAAGAACCTTAGGTCATGGAGCCCTTCTGTGTCCGACGACCTCGATCTCCTCCGTGGCACGCTCGACCTCTTCATTCTCAAGGCCCTCACCTGGGGTCCGATGCACGGGCTCGCCGTCCTCCGCTGGATCGACCGGATCACCGATTCGCGCCTGCGCATCGAGGAAGGGGCGCTCTATCCCGCCCTCCACCGCATGGAGCAGAAGGGATGGCTGAGCGCCGAGTGGGGCATGACAGACAACAATCGCCGGGCAAAGTTCTACCGGCTCACGAATCGCGGACGTAAACAGTTCGCGACCCACCTCTCGATCTGGGAGCGCTACATCCAGGCAGCCGCGATGGTGCTGTCGGCGCGCGGGGCGGCTACATGAAACGCATCTTCCGGCTGCCGCTCTCGCGCGACCGCGTGCACCGCGATATCGACGCCGAGCTGACCTTTCATCTCGAGGGCCGCGTCGAAGAACTGGTCGCGGGGGGAATGTCGCGCAAAAATGCCGAACGCGAGGCACTCGCGCGATTCGGCGACCGTGCGAAGGTCGAGGCCGAGGTTGAGCGCATCGACGCCGCGACTTTTCAGCGCCAGAGGCTCCGCCAGCGCCTGGCCGCCCTGTATCGCGATGCACAGTATGCCCGTCGCGGCCTCACACGCCGGCCGCTGTATTCGATCGCGGTCGTGCTCACCCTCGCGCTGGGCATCGGCGCAAACACCGCCATCTTCTCGATGGTCGAGGCCGTATTGTTGCGGCCGTACAACATCGCCGCGATCGGGCGACTCGTCGCCGTGCGGGATGACTTTCCACTGATGAACATGCGGAACACCGCCGTCTCGCCCCTCGAGGCGCTCGTCCTCATGGCGCGCAGGGATCTCTTCGATGCAGGGATGGCTTTTGGCGGGGAGAACCTGAGCGTCGAGATCGCCGGCGAGCCTGCGCGCATCCAGGGGTTCAAGACCCTCGGCGAGTTCTTCACGGTGCTTGGCGCGAAGCCACTGTACGGACGCCTTTATCGCCCCGAGGATTCAGAGGTCGGGCGCGCGCGCGTGGTAGTGCTGAGTCATCGTCTCTGGCAGCAGCTCTCGGGCGACACCGCGATCGTCGGAAGGACGATATTAATGAATGGCGAGCCGAACCAGGTGATCGGCATCATGCCACCCGATTTTGGTTTTCCGCGGGTGGCGCTCTTCTGGCGACCGTTCGTGCTCGACCAGAGCTATCTCAAGGTCGACGCCCGCGGTACGCTCGTCACGGCTTTCGTCGGGCGAATGCACGCGGGGATGACGCTGGACAGGCTCGGCGTTGAGTTGCGCGCCCTCGCCGCGCAGTGGCACCGCGCGTACCCGGCGAGTTACTCGAAGGGCGGGCACACGATGCTCGTGAAATCATTCGTTGAATGGCAAGCCGGGCAGCAGAAGCCGATCGTGCTCGCCCTCTTCGCGGCCGTGGTGTTCGTGCTCCTCATTGCCTGCGCCAATGTAGCGAGTCTTCAGCTCGTGCGGTCTGCAGGACGCGCCCGGGAATTCGCCGTGCGCGCCGCACTGGGTGCGGGGCGGGCGGCGATCGCGCGCCAGATCATCGTCGAAACCATGTTGCTCGCCATCGCCGGTGGCGTGGCCGGGGTCTTGCTCGGCCGAGGGGCCCTGAGGTGGCTCTCACATCTGAATGTGGCCCAGTTTTCTGTGCTGAAGGATCTCAGGCTCGACGGAACAGTGCTCGCATTCACAACGGGAACCGTGCTGCTCGCGGGCCTGATTGTCGGCAGCGCGCCTGCCTGGGGCGCTGCACGTGCCAATGTGAATCGTGTGCTCCACGAATCGGGCCGGGGTGCGAGCGCGGGCCCGAGTCGCCACCGCTTTCTGCGCGCCAGCGTCGTCTTGCAGAACGCTCTGACCCTGCTGCTGCTCGTCGGCGCGGCGCTTACTATCCGCAGTCTCGACCGACTGCTCCAATCCGATCCGGGATTCCAGGCGGAACATGTGGTGAACTTCGGCATCACCTTGCCCGCCCAGCGCTACGCCGGCAAGGACGCGCGACTCGCTTTCTTCGACGCACTTGACGGGCGCCTGCGCGCAATACCGGGTGTGCAATCTGTCGGGTTTGCTCTGGGCGTCCCTTTCAGTGGGGATGGGGGCAGCACGCTCTACACGCTCGCGGGAGTTCCGCCGCAGCCGGGCGAACCCGAACGCCACGCCAACCAGGCGTTCGTTTACGGCGACTACTTCAAGGCGATGGGAATCCAGATCGTGCGAGGACGGCCATTCACTGCGGAGGATTATTCCGGAGGCACGCCGACGGTGGTCGTGGACGAGACCCTCGTACGCCAGTCTTTCGGCAGCAGAGATCCGATCGGCGTGCGCATCGAGCACGGACCGGAGGGGACGATCGTCGGCGTAGCGAGGCTGGTGAAGCAGGGTGACCTCGGCGAACCGCCGCATCCCCTTGTCTACCACGACTACGGGCATGCCGCTGGTTATATCGGATCGCTGACAGCGGTGATTCGCTCAACCCTTCCAGCGGACCGGGCGATCAAGGCGGCACGCGCTGCGGTGGCGGCACTGGATCCGAAGCTGGCCCTCTACAGTCCTCGTGCGCTCGCGGACCGGATGAACGACACGCTCGGCGCGCGCCGTCTGGGAACCGATGTACTGGCCGGCTTTGCTGTACTCTCGCTGGTGCTCGCGTTGCTCGGGGTGTACGCGGTGATGAGCTACGTGGTGAGCGAGCGAACCAGGGAGATCGGCATCCGCGTCGCGCTCGGCGCGCAGCGGGCGCAGATCGCGGCAATGGTGATGCGCGATGGCGTGGTGCTCGCGGCAGTCGGTCTGGCCATTGGCGCGGTGGCGTTTCTCGGACTGGGACGGTTGATGGGGAGCCTGCTGTACGGCGTGGGAGTACTCGACCCGGTGGCGCTTGTGACGGCCGTTGCCTTGCTCGGCGGAGTCACGGTGATCGCGTGCTACCTGCCGGCGAGGAGGGCGGTACGGGTGGATCCGGTGCAGGCGCTGCGAGCGGAATAAGGGTCGAACCAAGTCTCCCGTAGCGCGGGCAGCCTGAACGAGGCTATGGTAACAACTTCTGTTCGCCGCCGATCCGCCCTCCCGACGTGACCGCCACGACCTCTGAACTCCCGCGCCATACCCGCGCGCTACTGCCTGACTTCGAGCTGCAGCGCGAAATCGGCCGCGGTGGCATGGGCGTCGTGTATCTGGCGCTCGACGTGAAACTCGACCGGCTCGTCGCCGTGAAGGTGCTCCCCGAGCGCCTGGCCGCCTCGCCCGAGGTGCGCGAGCGCTTTCTGCGCGAGGCCCGGATGGCGGCCAAGTTGTCGCATCCGAATATCGTGCCC
>DASZZO010000126.1:0-16842 GCA_035544915.1 Gemmatimonadaceae bacterium
GGCGGCCATGGCGCAAGCGATCGCCTCCGCCATGTGACCGCGATGCGCCAGCTCCCAGACCGCCAGTCGGCGAGCCTCCTCCCACAGGGCGGTATTGGCAGCCGGCGGGCGCTTCAGGATCCGTCGGGCGACTTGAACACCTGCTTCGGTAGAATCGATCCAGCGCCCGAGAGCCCACAGGACTTCGACTGCAGACTGGGCCGACACCGTGTCTGCGAGTGCAAGTGCCTCGGACGGTCGCGATGGCCGATCGACAAAATTAAGAATGATGCGAGGTGTTGCGCTCGACGGCCGAAGCTTCGCGTACATGCGGGCGTAGCGAATGGCGTCATCGATCTTGTCGCCCTGGATCGCCATGAACGACGCGACTGACAAGCCGGGCAGAAACTCCGAATCGATGGCAACCACTCGCTGAAACGCCGGGTATGCTCCCGCCACGTCGGAGGCCGTGTACCCTTCGTATATCAATGCGCACGCAAGCGCGTACCACACGTCGACATCATCAGGGTATCGCCGAGCCGCGTCGGTCAAGACCGCGATGTGCCGTCTGCTCTTGGCTGGATCGTACTGCGGCTCCGCCGCATAGATAGAGTCCGCCAGAACCAACAGGCTATCGCGCACCGAGAGCCCACGGTTGAAGCGTCCCGCACGCAACGCGTACGCCATCGCGAGCGGATCACCGTAATAGCCCGGATCTTCAATGGCCCACGCTGCTCGTCGTAACGCAAGTGCAAACGTGGAGTCGAACTCGATCGCGCGACGATACTCAACCAGTGCGGAATCGAACTCATTTCGGCGATAGAACTGCTCGCCAGTCAGGAACGCCTTGAGCGCCGGCAACGAGCGCGTCCCGATCGACATGAGCCGAGCGCCGCTGAAGCGCCGGACGCGCTCGAACTCTCGAAGCACTCCCACTGACGCGGAATCCGCGAGTCGGTCGACGTGATCTGCCGCGTCTCGCAGCTCGATCGTCGCGACGCTTCGGTTAGTAGCCGCGTCTGCTACTTCCGCGGTGAGGCGCAACGTGTCTCGACCACTCGGCGAGAGTCGCCCCAGTACCACATACCGCGCTCCAGTGCTGCGGCTGATCGCCGCGGCGGACACCAGATCGCTTGGGCCTCGCCACCTGCGGAGGACGGTGGTAGGAGCGACTGTGCGCAATGCGCCCGCACCATCGAGATTGCGCGCGAGGACATCCGCCATACCCTCACGCCAGAGCTGAAGTTGCGGATCGAGCACCTCGAACGGACCAATGGCAATCAGGTTCTGATCGAACGCCAGCCGTGAGCCGCGAACGCGGAGCCACCCTCCGATGCCGAGGATAAGAACTGCCGCGACACCGATCGCGGCGCGCATCGGACCTCGGCCGCGCGCTGTACGCGTAGTCCGTTCCCCACTCGCTCTTCCACCAGCCGGTTCGCTGAGCGGCGCCGCCAACCCCGCCGCAAACGCCGCCGCCGTGGGATACCGGTCGGCCGGCGCCTTTGCCGTCGCCCGACGGATCACCTCGTCAATCGCCTCCGGCACATCCGGCCGGCTGTGTCGTACCTGGGGAAACGGGGCCGCGAGATGCTGCGCCACGACGGATTGCGCGGTGGGCCCGTTGAACGGCGGCTTGCCGGCGAGCATCTCGTACAACACACAGCCGAGGGCGTAGATATCCGCCCGCCCGTCCACATCACGCTCCCCGGCGGCTTGCTCCGGTGCCATGTAATTCGGCGTTCCGAGCGAGAGGCCTGTCGCCGTGAGCGTCTCGCCCCGAGCGTGTTCAAGCGCCTTCGCAATTCCGAAGTCGGTGAGGAGGGCATGTCCGCCAGAAAGGAGAATGTTTTCGGGCTTCACATCGCGGTGTACGACGCCCCGACCGTGCGCGTAGGCCAGCGCCTCCGCGACTTCGCGCGCGAGTTGCACTGCATCGAGCACTGGCAGCTGTCGCTCGCGTTCGAGCCACACGCGCAGCGACTCGCCCTCGACGAATGGCATTGTGTAGTACAGCACGCCGGCAGACCCGCCGGTCGCGAGCACCGGCACAACGTGCGGGTGCTGAAGTCCCGCGGCCAGGCGAGCTTCGCGCCGGAAGCGTTCGACCGAGAGCTCCGCCGAAAGATCGGGAGGCAAGACTTTCACCACGACCATGCGGCCGAGCGCGGTCTCCTCGGCCACGAACACGCGCGCCATCCCACCGCCGCCGAGTTCGCGCTCGAGCGTGTAGGCCGCCCCGAGCGTCTGCTGCAGCTGGTCGCGCAGGTCGGTCACGGCTCGTCCGGGATTCCGATTCGCTTCAACAACGCTCTAAAGCGGGGCTCGCGCACATAGGGTTGGAAGAAGTTGTCGACGCCATCAAATAGGGTGGACACACTGTGGACAGCAGCCCCTTTGTCGAGCCAATGGTACATGCGATCGCTTTCCCCTAACCCGGCGTAAATTATGGCGATGAGCTCCGGCGGGATGTACCTCTTGGGCCAGTCAGCTTCCTTCGCGCGCGCGATCGCGGTAGCTTCCGATCGATGCGCGGTGTGCGCATAAAGCCACGCGAGTCCGAGACGAGCGTCCGCGTTCTGAGGTGCGAAGGCGTCAATCGATTTGAAAGCGCTCTCAGCTTGGGCGTACATTCCTTTCAAGATGTATGCCCTGCCGAGAGGTACGTCATTTGTCGCGAGTTCGGGAGCTATCTCCGCAAGGCGCTTATGTTGTGCGATCACAGAGTCAAGCTCGTTCGCGAAAAGGAAGGCCGTAGAGGCGACCGAATTGACGGCTGGTGACACCGGATCGAGCGCGAGTGCTGCCCGAATCGCCTGGACGGCATGCGCTGGTTGCCGCATTGCCAACCAATACAGCCCCTCGTTGAGATAGGCATCCGGCTCACTCGGGTCGAGGGAGTGCGCACGATCAATGTCGCGCTTGGCAGCGGGGAAATTCCGGTGGTACGCCATCTCGATTCTTGCTGCCGTCGAGTAGGCCTCGGCAAGGGTGCTATCCAGCGCAAGCGCGCGCTTTACTGCCGCTTCACGCAGGGCCCACAGCGAATCGTCTGGGTCGGGCCCAACTAGCCTTGCGATCCCAGCATAGGCTAGCGCATAGTTCGAGTCCAAGACGAGCGCCTGCCGGAAATAGGCGAGCGCTTTCAACTTGGCGTCGGTGTTTCGCATGGACGAGACGTTCGCGACGTGGCGGCCGCGGAGATAGAGATCGTGCGCTCCCAAGTCCGGCGTGTCGTGATGACTCATGCGTGCGGAGCCGCCTCTGAGCTTCACTTGGAGGGCGCCGACGATGGCCGACGTGATCTCGTTCTGCACCGCGTACACATCCTTCGTCTGTCGGTCGAACGATTGCGACCAAAGCGAGAGGCCATCCTTCGTGCTGACCAGCTCCGCGGTGACGTGCAGTTTGTCGCCCAACTGGCGGACGGATCCCTGCACGATGTGCCCCACTCCGAGCCGCTGACCGACCTCCTGTGGCGTGACGTGCTTTCCCTTGAACGAGTACGATGAGGTGCGCGCCGCCACTCGCATGTTCGAGCCATTCGCCAGCGCACTCGCGACCTCGTCCGTCATCCCGTCGGAGAAGTATTCCTGCGCGGAATCGCGCGTCGCGTTCTCGAAGGGAAGGACGGCGATCGATTTGATGCCACCCGTGGCGGGCGATCGGAGACGGCTCATCGCAGCGTAACCCAGGAGCGCGCACACGACAACGATGCACGCAATGAGCTTGAACGTGCGCCATCGGCTGTGCGTCGCGCGCACAGTCCCTCGCGGGCCCGGTTCCACCGCTGCCGTCCCGCCGACCGGCACCGCCAGCGCCGCCGCGAACGCCGCCGCCGTGGGATACCGGTCAGCCGGCGCTTTCGCCGTCGCCCGCCGGATCACCTCATCAATTGCCTCCGGCACATCCGGCCGACTGTGCCGCACGTGCGGAAACGGCGCCGACAAATGCTTCGCCACTACGGCCTGCGCCGTGGGGCCGCTGAATGGCGGCTCGCCCGCCAGCACCTCATACAGCACGCACCCCAACGCGTAGACATCCGTCCGGCCGTCCACGTCGCGCTCACCGGCCGCTTGCTCGGGACTCATGTACTGCGGCGAGCCGAGCGAAAGCCCCGTCTGCGTCAGGCGCGCGCCGCCGGCCATCGAGACCGCGAGCGCAATGCCGAAGTCCGCGACCAAGGGCTGCCCCTCGTGCAGCAGAATGTTGTGGGGCTTGAGGTCACGGTGAATCACGCCGTGCCGATGCGCGTAGTCCAGCGCGTTCGCTACCGCAACCACAATCCGGACCGCCTCATCGACCGGGAGCTGCCGTTCGCGATCGAGCCGTGCGCGAAGCGATTCGCCTTCGACGAACGGCATGACATAGAAGAGCAGCCCGCTCGCCTCCCCGGAATCAAAAAGCGGGAGGAGGTTGGGATGCTGGAGCTTGGCGGTGACCTTGATCTCGGAGAGGAAGCGCTCGGCGCCGATCGCGGCGCCGAGGTCGGGCTTCAGGAGCTTGAGCGCGACGTGGCGATCGTGGCGGAGGTCGCGCGCCAGGAACACCGTGGCCATCCCGCCCTGGCCGATCTCGCGCTCGATCGTGTAGCGGCCGGATAGCGCGGCGTTGAGTTGCGAGATTGTATCCATTACTGTATCGCGAGCGCGCGTTTCCCGGGTGAGAACAACTTCTCCGCGAATCCTCCTCGCGGGAGTTCACGGATGCCGGTCACGCCCAAGTTATCAAAGCTCTTCTATGATCGCCTGGGGGAGCAGGTCGCTAACGAACTGGTGAAGTGGTTCAAACGTTGTGGCCGAAGACTATCGCAGTCAACTGCGGGCGCTCAACCGCAGTTGACTGCGGGCGCTCAACGAACTGAACTTCGCGCCGAGCTGAATGCGAAAATCGACAGCTTGGGGGCTCAGGTGACGGCTACGCTGGAGCGCCGTCTCGGAGAGCAGACGCGATGATTGGTCGTCGCGTGGGCGAGTCTGCTCATTCCCGTTATCGGCCTTTGGGCGCGGAAGTAGCGCGCGTCGATCTCGCCCAACCTCACACCGCCTTCTCCTAGGGAATCGGCTTCGTATCCGTCGCGCGCTCCAGGAGCGTGGCAGCGAGTGTCTTCGCCGGCTACGGCTCGTACGGTATCCCGATGCGATTCAACAACGCGCGGAATCGGGATTCGCGTGATCGTTCAGGATGGGATCACGGTAACGCCAGGCACATTCCGGAAATCCTTGTCAAACGTGGCGACGTATCCGTGCCTGTCACGGCGCGCGACCGTGGCGATAGCGGCGTCAGCAAAACTCAGTGGAGCCTCTTCTCGACGAAAGGTGGCCAGCGCATCGAGAAACAGATCGGAACACGGCACAAACTCGACTTCTCGCGACTGCAACAGTTGCTCGGCCACCGCAGTCGACAGGGCCTTGCCCCGCCGGGCTCGCAAGACCGTCACCACCTCCAAAAAGACGTATTCGAGGAGAACGGCCTCCCCCCACTCGCCCGCAGCCAGATGCACCATGGCTCGCGCGGCGGCTGCGTGGTGGACGTCGCCGATGTTGTGGTATGCGATGATGAAGCTCGAGTCGAGGACGATCACCGGGTGCGGTCACGCACCGTAGACCAGTTTGTCGATTTCGTCACTCAGCCGCTCGTTTCCGCGCGGATACCGCTGCGGCTCGAGATCACGCAAGCTGCCGCGGCGCGGCAGGCTACCGGGCCGGGCGAGATAGGCGCGAATGGCTTCGTTCACCGTAGCGCCCACTGTCTTGCCCAGAAGCGAGGCCCGCGCCTTCAGCGCTCGATACGCCTTGGCGTCGAGATTCCGGATCGTCGTGTCCATGGGCGCAATGTAACACAATTGCTGGCAAGCTGCAACACATGCTCCTCGACAAGGACGTAGCCGATGAGGCCGACCGGCATCAAGGCGGCGAGCGCGCCTCGAAGTCTTGTCGACCGCACGCCGAGGAGGTCTATTTCACCGCGCGACCACCACGCCCGGCCGCGTAACGCCCTCGCCGAACCAGCTATACGACCGCATTAGGCGGCATAGAAAAGCGGACGACTTGTTCAGTCGGCCGAAGGAACCGCTTTCAATGTTGAACAAAATTGCGTTCTTCTCGATTCTGATGCTCTCCAGCGTGCTCTGCTCGGGTTGCGGCGGCGGCGACGGAGCGTCTGGCCCCACTCCTCCCTCACCCCCTCTCCCACGAGTGGCGAGCGTGACAGTGACGGCCCCACAGACAGTACTGGGACTTCAGGAGTCGGAAGCCCTCACCGCCTCGGTGCGTGACAGTGCGGGTGCGTCAGTACTCGGTTCGGTGGTTACCTGGAGCAGCAGGGACGGCACCATTGCCAGGGTGAGCACAACGGGGGTTGTGACGCCGGTCTCCGAGGGCCAAGTGACGATTAGTGCGAGCGCTGGCGCTCGGGCTGGCACGGCCGCGCTGCAAATTGTGTGGGCCGCTGCAGATGTCGATTTCTCCAGGCCGCAATCGGTAAAATCGATGAGCGGGCTGGTGCTCGGTTTCAATGCTCCAAACACACAGACGCCCGGCGATCAAGTGATTACTCCGCTTGGACTGAAGTATTGGAGAGCAAACCCAATGCAGGTCCCCATCGCGAGGGCTCAAGCGTTGGGGGCGCGCTACAACGTGATCCTCTCTGACTATTGGGGTTACCCCGTTAACAACTGGCCCAACGGACGACCGTGGATCAACAACACGGCGTATGCGACGATGATGCAACAATTGGCGACCACGCTGAAAGGCCAACCCGACTTCTGGGAGATCTGGAATGAGCCGGACCAGGATTATGGGCCGAATTTCTGGGATGGAACCGAACAGCAGTTCTTTGGCACGTATTTGCAGACTTACAGAATATTGGTTCAGGTGCTCGGGCCCAACGCGCTAATAGCGGGTCCCAGCATCACCAACTACGATGAACCGTTCTTAGACCGCTTCGCCGCATTCTGTATCGCCAACGGCTGTCAAGCCAATGCGCTTAGTTGGCACGAGAACAGCGCAACGGTTCCGATTCAGAGTATCGTGCAAAAACTCTAGCGTGCACGAGCCCGATACATCGCTAATCCGCTGAATGCCGCTCTGAACGTTCGGGAAATTCACATTCAGGAGTACGGTGGGCCCTCGCAGACGCACAGCCCTGCAACATCATTGCTGTATACACAGTATCTCGAGCTTGGCGGTGCCGACGTCGGAGCGCGATCGTGTTGGAATAATTCCTTGGGAGTACTCGAGTGCTTTGATAACTCTCTGGATGGACTAATTACGCCGATTGGCTTCAACCCTCGAAGCGTCTGGTGGGCGTACCGGCTGTACACCCAAGGTGTGAGCGGACGCGTAACGGGACAATCCGTGCGAGGGCAGATGCTGGCGCTTGCGTCGCAAGTAACTGGTTCGGCGTCCACGCTTCCGACCACTATTTCCGGACAGATTCTTACTGGTTTTGGCGATGTTGACGGCGCGCCGGCGATTGCGAGCCTCGGGTTGAGACTTGGCGGTGTCACCAGCCTATCGGGTCTCCAGAGAGCCTCTGCGCTTACGGCTCAGATTTACCAAGTATTGCCTTCTGGCGAGTTGGCGGCACCCGCTCCACAACTCTTGAGCACACAGACTCTCAACGTCGTCAACGGCGCCGTTACCGTATTACTCCGGGCGGCCGCTAAGGATGCGGTTTTCCAGGTTGTGCTTGCACCGTAGTCCTGCGCGAGTCATCCTGAAATTGGATTTCGGATTGACTGGGAACGCCGTATATCGTCGATGAGGCGACATGAGGCGCGAGTAACTGCAACACATCGCTTTCCTGAGAGATGGCTGCCGCTTGACGGCGACGCGTCAAACGGCCGTCCATTCTATCAGAGTGCACGCCGAGCAGAATGCGAAGATCGACAGAATCGGCGCTCAGGTAACGACTACGTTGGAGCGCCGCCTCGGCGAGCAGACGCGATGGTTGTTCATCGCGTGGGCGAGTCTGCTCATTCCCGCTATCGGCCTCTGGGCGCGGAAGTAACGCGCGTCAACCTCGCCCAACCCTCACGCCGCCTTCTCGTTAGGGAATCGGCTTCATGTCCGTCGCGCGCTCCAATAGCGCTGCAGCCCGCGTGACGAGGTCGCTTTCGCGCACCAGCGCGGCCGCAAGGCGAACGATCTCGCCATCGGCCAGCTTCCAGTCCTTCTGCTCGATCGCTTCGCGCACCCCCGGCATGGTCTTCACGCCATACCCGGTGTAATAGCCGGGCGCGTAAAGCGAATGCTTGTACCAGGGCCGCTTCGGCAGCCCATCAGGGAGGAGGAGCACCTGGTCGGTCTGCCGGAGCAGCGCGTTCACGGGCGCGAGCGCGGCTCCGCTCGCGTTGCCGGCCGGGAGGGCCCCGTATGCCTTTTCGAATCGCGCCGCCGCGCGGTCGAGCGCATCGGAGGCGTCCTCGAGCGGCGCGAAGTTGAGATGCGGTGCGACGGGCTCGGTCTTCGGCGGCTGCATCGGGTGGCGCGGATCGTTCACCGCGGCGAAATAACCATCTGCAATCTGTCTATTCGTCTCATCGATCGCCTTCGCAGTGTTGTCGCGAAGAGTCTTCAGTTCGTTCACGTAGCCGCGCGAGGTTTCGGACAAGTTGCCGAACTCCTGCGGTAGCAGATCGGCGTCGGCGACTCGCATGATCATCGTCCCGGCCGCCTGCGCGAGCGCGCGGCCGTAGACAAAGGATGTGTCGCTGAAGTGCGTGTACCAGTAGAAGCTGTCGTAAATGGAGTGATAGATGCCGCCGCCGTCTTCGCCGCCGAATCCCACGTTGAGCGTGGGGACGCCCGCATGCTGCAGGAACGGCGTGAAGTCCGAGCCGGAGCCGAGCGCGCCAATGCGCAGGTCGCTGCGACCGCGCGCCTCCTTGTCACCGCTCACGACGCGCACGGCGCGATTGCGCACTTGCACGGGAACGTTCGCTTCCGGATCGGGGATGTCGCGCGCGACCTCATTGGCGAACCGCTCGAGCGCGTGCGAGCCCTCGACACCGAAAAACCCGCGGCCATTCGAATCGGAGTTGAGATAGAACACCGCTTTCTGCCGGAGCTCCGCCTGATGCTCCTCCACCCATTCCGTGGAGCCTAAGAGCGCCGGCTCCTCGCCGTCCCAGGCGGCGTAGATGATCGTGCGTTTCGGCCTCCAGCCCTGCTTGACCAGCAGGCCGAGTGCGCGTGCCTCTTCCATCTCCGCCACCTGGCCCGAGATCGGATCTTCGGCGCCGTTCACCCAGCCGTCGTGATGATTGCCGCGCACCACCCACTCGTCGGGATTGGTCGAGCCGGGAAGCCGTGCAATGACATCGTAGAGCGGCTTGAGGGTCCAGTCGAACGTGAGCTTCAGGTGAACACGCGCTTCGCCCGGCCCGATGTGATACGTGATCGGGAGCCCCCCGCGCCACGCCGGCGGCGCCACGGCGCCCGTGATGGCCGCGAGCAGCGGTTCTGCATCTGCATAGGAGATGGGCATGACCGGAATCTTCATGATGGTTGGAGCATCTTTCCGGTCGAGTCGCTTGGCGGCAGGCGTGGCTCCGACGTCGGGCGTGAGCGGATCGCCCGGGTACATCGGCATATCCATCACGCTGCCACGTTGCACGCCGTCCTTTGGACGATAGGGTCCCTTCGGGAACGTCTCGCCCGCGGCGAATCCATCGTCGCGTGGATCGGAATAGATCAGCGCGCCTACCGCGCCGTGCTCGTACGCCACCTTCGGCTTGATCCCGCGCCATGACCCGCCGTACCTCGCGATGACGATGGCGCCCTTTACCGAGATGCCCAGCCGCTCGAGCATGTCATAGTCGGCCGGAACGCCGTAGTTCACGTAGACCAGCGGCGCGGTGACGTCACCGTCAGCGGAGTAGGCGTTGTAGGTGGGGAGCTGCTCGCTCTTCTGGTTGCTGGTGGGATCTTCCTTGAGGGCGGGCTCCTCGAGTTTCGCGGTGAACCTGGTCGGCGATACCAGTTCGAGCACGCGGACCAGGGGAGTCGGAAAGAGCACATCGAACCGCTCGATCGTCGCGTCGAAGCCGTACGATGCATACTGCGCGCGCAGCCACTCGGCGTTGTCCTTGCCGTATGGCGATCCCAGGTGGTGCGGCCGCGCGGTGAGCCGCCGCATGGCCTCGCGCATGCGCGCGGGCTCGGGGATCGCGCGAAACTTGAGCTCCCACTCGCGTTCGGTCTTCGCCGATGCCGTCGTGAACCCGCGAATGGGGTCATCCCCGCGCGGGGTGCGGGGAAGAACGAACAGCAGCGCGAGCGGCAGGGCGATGGAGCGATTGACGTACGTCATGGGGGGCTCAGTTGACGGGAATTCGTTCAGCGCTAGGCAATGATACGAAGGCGTCCGGCTTCTCGCCGCGCTTCGTAGGCTCTGAGGTGAGTGAAGGCGAGCGAAAGTATAGTGTCGTCAACGCCGTGCTTGCGCGCCTTCTCGAGCATCCAGCCGACGATCTGGTCGCTCTCGACGGGGTGACCGGTTTCCATGTCGTGCAGCATCGACGCACTCGACGGCCCCGCTGGGTCGATAAAGCGTGCGCGAGCGGCCTCGATGACCGCCGGGCGCGGCGGGTGGCCCTCCCGGGTGACGATCTCGACGCTGGCGCGCAGCGCGCGCTCGACGGCCTCGCGTCCGCCGGGCGCGGCCATGATTTCGCCCACGTTCGCGCGGAAGAGGCACGTGGTTGCGGCGAGACCCGAAAGGAAGGCGATCTTCTCCCACATGTCGCGCTCGATGTCCTCCGAGAGTTCCCAGTTGATCGTCGTCTTCGCGAGCACAGTGGCCAGCAACTCGGCACGCGCCGACCGCGTACGATCACGCTCGCCAAAGAGCAGGCGTTGCAACGTATCGGTGTGATGAATCACGCCATCGCTGCCAAGGGCTGCGAAGATCATGCATGCACCGCCCATCACGGACGCCGGGCCGAAGCGATGATCGAGGCGTTCGAGATGGGCGATTCCATTCAGCATGGGAACGACCGCGCACGTGCCGGTCATCGCGGGCGCGATGGCGTCCATGGCGGAGTCGAGGTCATACGCTTTGCATGTGAGCAGCACGAGGTCGTAGCCGGGCCCCAGCTCCTCCGCGAGCACCGTCTTCACCGGCAGTTGCAGGTTGCCGAGCTGGCTCTGAATGCGAAGGCCGTCGCGTTCGAGCTGCTCGCGGCGCCCGGGACGCACGACAAAGGTGACGTCGGCACCGGCGTCCGCGAGCCGCCCGCCAAAATACCCGCCAATGCCCCCGGCACCGAGAACGAGCAACTTCATTGTGCCCGCCACCCTGGCGGCGTCGTCCGGCCCGAAAATGCCGGCGATGTGAGTGCTCCGATCGGCGAGATCCGCTCCACGCGCGCCGTGCACGGAATGCCGCTCGCCTCGTAGGTGGCGCGCACTGCGGCCGCGATGGCCTCCGCCCGCGCTTCGTCTGTGGCAAAATAGAAGCTGGTCGGTCCTGCGCCGGAGATCGATCCGCCCAGCGCCCCTGCCTCCAGCGCAGAAGCCTTGGCTTCCATGAATCCGGGCAGCAGCACCGCGCGCGCCGGTTCGGCTATCTGGTCGTCGAGCGCGCGACCAAGCAATTCCAGGTCCCCGCTGTGGAGCGCGGCGATCATCGCCGCGACATTGGCCATCTGCCGGATCACAGTCGCGCGTTCGACGAACGATGGCAGCACTTCCCGGGCGTTCGACGTGTTCAGGCGCTGGTCCGGATGCGCGAGAACGATGCGCAAGTTGGGCGGGTAGGGAACCGTCACCACGTCGATCGGGTCCAGGCCTCGCACGAGCACGACGCCGCCAAGGAGCGCGGCCGCGAGATTGTCCGCGTGACGTCCCGAGACGGCGGTCTCCGCTTCCAGCGCGCACGCCAGCAGCGCGATGCCGCCGAGCGGGTCGCCGAGCAGCCGGTTGACGGCGACGGCGCCGGCCACGGCGCTCGCGGCGCTCCCGCCCTGTCCCCCGGCGAGTGGCAGTTGTTTCTCGATGATGAGGCGGAGGCCCACGTCGGTCGCCGCGGCGGCGCGCAAGACCGCGAGCGCCGCGATGCCTGAGGTGTGGCGAGCCGGGTCGGTGGGAAGATCGGGGTGACCGGGGTCTTCTATTGTCACCCCGGGCTCATCGACGCGCCTGACGGTGACGCGATCGCCCGCCCCGGTCACCGCCATGCCGAGCACATCGAGTCCGGGTCCCACGTTGCCGATGCTTCCGGGTGCGAGCGCGCTCGCGCGTTGCAGGCGCGCGCTCACGCGGACCTGGTTGGGGCTACCACGGCGCTCGGAGTGATGTGCATCGAAGCCGGAGGTTAGCGTGTGAGGTCGACGGTGTCCATCGCCCCTGAGAGTCCATACGTTTCAACGTCGCCGCACCCCGCACGATCGCCGCACCCCGGCACGCCGTACGTTAACGATCGTCACCAATCCGCACCCTTGTACAGGAGCATTCGCGCATGCGTGTTTCCCGCTTTGCCGCACCGTTGCTCACCGTTACGGCACTTCTGCCGGCGCCCGCACGAGTTGCCGCGCAACAGACCCCCTCGTCCGCTCCTGTCGCGCAAACGCCGCCCCGCGCCTTCCTGCCCAACGACTGGCATCGCGTGACGACGCTCGCCGGCGCAGCCATGTCGCCCGACGGCAAGCGCGTGGCCTTTACCGTCACCACGGTTGTGGAACGGGAGAATCGCCGCCACAGTGAGATCTGGCTCGCGAACACCGCGGGTGGCGATCCCGTGCGATGGACCTCCCCCGGAACGGAGAGCTCGAATCCTCGCTGGTCACAGGACGGGAAGCTCCTGTTCTTCACCTCACAACGGCCGGGCGGCCGTGGCGCGAACTGGGCGTTGCGCATGGACGAGCCGGGAGGCGAGGCCTTCCAGCCGGAGCATGTCACGCCCGCAGGATCGAGCCCGAAAGACAAGAGTTTCGTCGTGTTCACGGCGACGGACAGCGCGGGCGCCGCGGCTGGTGGTGGAGGCGATGGCGGCCGTGGGGGACCTGGTGGCGGGCGGGGCGGCGCAGGCGCGGTGGGCGCGCCGAACGCCATGTCCACGCCGCCATTCGGCGCCATCACGAAGCCGGTGGACCAGGCGCGATTCGACGGGCGCCAGATCGTGACGTTCCCCTACAAAGCAAATGGCGTGGGCTATCTGGCGAATCCCGCGCTCGCGAGACCGCAGCCGCGTCCGCAGCAGATTTTTACGATGAAGCTCGACGGTGCGGCGAAGAGCGTTCAGCTCACCAGCACGAACTATTCGCACACGGGCGCGGTCGTCTCCCCCGACGGCAAATGGATTGCCTTCGTCGCGGACGCGCAGCTCAGGGCCGACTCGCTCGTGACGGCCGTCAACGACTCGATCAACAAGCTGCCCTATGATCGCGCGCGCGAGGACGCGCCGCGCAACGACCGCGACATGTACGTCATCGCGACCGCGGGCGGGGAGCCACGCAAGGTCGCCGCGCTCCAGGGCGACGAAGGGAATCTCGAATGGTCGCCGGATTCGAAGCGCATTGCGTTCATCTCGCGGCCCGCTCGCACGGAGAACGCGCGCCTCATGGTGATCGACGCTACGGGCGGGGCGCCGCAGAACCTCACCAACGGGTGGCAGTACGAGCCCGCGCAGTACGCATGGCTGTCGAATGGCGACATCGCGATGGCCGCCGAGATCGGCGGCCGCTCGGCATTGTTCATCATCACCGTGAAAAATGCGCAGATGAAGGAAGTGCTCGGCGGGCGGCGCGTGATGCGCGGCTTCTCGTTCGACGACACACGGAAGCATGTCGCGTACATCTCCACCAGCATTACGAAGCCGACCGAGCTCTTTGTAGCCGACGTTGACGGCAGAAATGAGCGCAGGCTCACGAGCTTCAACGACAAACTCAACGCCGAGATCGCCTGGAGCGACGGCGAGCGCTTCACCTATCCGAGTGTCGGAGGGCGAACCATCGAAGGATGGATCATGAAGCCGGTCGGCTATCGGCCGGACGTGAAGTATCCCCTCGTGCTCTACATCCACGGCGGGCCGCACTCGGCGTACAACGAGGCGTGGTTCGATGAGTTCCAGAACCTGACCGGCGCAGGTTTCATGGTGCTGTTCACCAACCCGCGGGGATCGAGCGGCTACGGCGCCGACTTCACCTACGTCACGCGAGGGCAGTGGGGCGGAGACGACTACCTCGACCTGATGAAGGCCGTGGATATCGCCGCGGTGCGGCCCGACGTGGACTCCACTCGCATGGGCGTGACGGGTGGATCGTATGGTGGGTTCATGACAGCGTGGGTGGAAACGAAGACGAACCGGTTCAAGGCCGCCGAGACGGACCGCATGATCAGCAACTGGGTGAGCTGGTACGCGGTGAGCGACGCGCAGGGGCTGACGGAGTTCGAGTTCTATGGCAAGCCGTGGGAGAACCCGGCGATCTACGACACGCTATCGCCGATCAAGTACGTGGCGAAGGTGCAGACGCCGACGTTGATGGTGCAGAGTGAGGAGGATTTTCGCACTCCGATGCCGGAGGCGGACCAGTGGTTCATGGCACTCAAGAAACGCGGCGTGCCTGTGGAGTGGGTGCGGTATCCGCGGTCGAATCATGACCTGTCCCGAACCGGCGAGCCGTGGCTGCTGGTGGACCGGCTCGGCCGGCTCAGGCAATGGTTCGCGTACTGGCTGATGCCGGAGACACGGGGGAAGGCGGCGAACGATTCCGGGGTGAAATAACTGCAACAGCAGAACTGCCACGGCACCAGCAGAACTGCTCCTGCAACAGCAAAACCGCGGATTTTCACTGATGGGAAGGCGGATATTCGCGGATTGAAGCGCACGCTCACGACCACCGCGCTCGTCTTCGTGATGTTCTTCACGGTGTCGGGTGGCGCGTACACGATGGAGGGGCTCGTCAGGAAGGCAGGGCCGGGCCTTGCGCTGCTCGCCCTTCTCGTCATTCCAATCGTGTGGTCGCTCCCTGAGACGCTGATCGTCGGCGAACTCGCGAGTATGCTGCCGGAGGAAGGCGGCTACTACCGCTGGGTGAGACGGGCCTTTGGCGAGTTCTGGGCGTTCCAGAATGGCTGGGCGACGTGGCTCTACTCGCTCGTGGACATGGCGATCTACCCGGTGCTGTTCAACCTGTACCTCGGCTGGTTCTTCCCGGGACTCAGCGCTCAGCACCGCTGGTTCATCTCGCTTGCCGTGATCTGGGGCGCTACGGCCATCAACTTGCGCGGCGCGCTGCCCGTTGGCCGCGTGTCGATCGCCGCGGGAATCTTCGTGCTGGGGGGTTTTCTCGCGGTCGCGCTCTTCGCACTGCCGAGGGCGCAACACGTGCCCTGGACGCCTTTCATGGCGGGCGGCACAAACGTCAGCGCGGGACTCGCTGTCGGGCTCTCAACCGCGCTGTGGAACTACATCGGCTGGGATAATGCCTCGACTGTCCAGGGCGAGGTGATCGATGCGTCTCGCAGCTATCCGCGCGCACTGGTTGTCACGCTGCCGCTCGTCACGCTTGCGTATTTCGTTCCGCTGCTCCCCGCGCTCGCCGCGAGCGACTGGACATCGTGGCGCGAAGGATCGTGGCCCGCCATCGCCGCGTCGGTGGCCGGAAGTGCCGGCCCGTTCCTGGCTGGATGGATTGCCGTCGGCGGGATGGTGAGCGCGCTGGCCCTGTTCAACGCGCTCCTGCTCTCCTACTCGCGGATCCCGCTCGCCATGGCGATGGATGGCCTGCTGCCGGCGGCGCTGGGCCGGACCGACGCGCGCGGGACGCCGCGACTCGCGGTGCTCGCGTCGGCCGTGTGCTATTCCGTGTTTGCGCTGATGCCGTTCGGCAAGCTCGTGGTGGCGGACGTGGTGCTTTATGCGGTGGCCTTGCTGATGGAGTTCAGCGCGCTCATTGCGCTCCGGCGCCGTGAACCGGCGTTGCGAGGTGCGTTTCGCATTCCGCTTGACGTTGCAGGGGTCACGGCACTGGCCATGCTTCCCGCCGCGATTCTGCTCGTTGTCGTCTGGCTCTCATATCAGGATGGCGATATCGCGTTGCCCGCGCTGATCGGATCGGTTGTGGGACTGGCGGCCGGACCGGTGCTGTATCGCGTGCTACGGCAAAAGGCTTACGGGCGCCGGTAGATCACCCCGTTCTTCATGACGAACTTGACGTTGGCAGCACGCATGCGCGAAATGTCCCTGGTCGGATCGCCTTCCACCGCGATGAGATCGGCCCACAGTCCCTGCTTGATCGCGCCGAGCCGATTCTCGAGGTGGTCGACCCTGGCGTTGACGCTCGTGGCGGCTTTCAATACCGCCACCGGCGACATTCCGTAGTCCACCATCAGCTCCAGCTCGCGGGCCTCCTCGCCGTGCGTGAACACGCCGACATCGCTGCCCGCGCAGATCGTCACGCCCGCATCGAGCGCCATCCTGAATGTCTGGCGCTTGCGTGTGATGCCGGCTGGTTCGGGATCGATCCCCTTTCTCCACCCCGCGTACTGGCTCGTCGCGTCGCCGGCCGCGAGGGTGGGGCAGAAGGCGACGCCCTTCTCCTTCATCAGGGCGAATACTTCGGGCGTGCCGGCATCGCCGTGTTCGATGTCCTCCACGCCCGCCATCACCGCGCGGCGCATCCCTTCCGCCGTCGCGGAGTGCGCAACCACGGGCCGTCCGCTCGAGCGCGCCGTTTCGACCATCGCCCGCAACTCGGCTTCGCTGAACGTCGGCATCGCCTGCCCGTTCGGTCCCCACCGATAGTCGGCGTACACCTTGATCCAGTCGGCACCTCGACCGATCTGGTCGCGCACCACCCGGGCGAGGGACTGTCCATCGGCCTCCTCCGCGCCCTGCGGAACATCCATCTCCGGC
>DASZZO010000127.1:0-9768 GCA_035544915.1 Gemmatimonadaceae bacterium
TGGCTATCACGACAAGCAGCGCGGAAAGCTGACATCCATGACGCACCGTGGATCGCTGGAGGCGCTGGAGAGAAGCGAACGCACGGATGCTCCGGCGCCGGATGGTCGGTTCGTGATTGACGGCGGCGGCCGATCTTCCGCGTGAGCGACGGCGGCGAGCGGCCCGACGCTTCGCGAGAGCTGATTTCAGCCGATCGCTGGACCAGACTCGAACCGCTGTTCGATGCCGCGCTCGAGTTACCGCGAGAGCAGCGGACCGCCTTCCTGGAGGCGAAGTGCTCGGGCGATCCCGCGTTGCGGGCAGAGATGGACCGGTTCCTAGCGGAGCACGATCGGCGCGATTCGCTGCTCGACCACCCCGCGGCTGAACGGTTCGCGACGTTGCTTGACGAGGAGATGGCGCCGGCGATTGGCAAGAGTCTGCCCGACGAGCTCCAGGCGCTGCTCGGCAGCGGCTACACCGTCGAGCGCGAGCTCGGCGGCGGCGGTATGTCGCGCGTATTCATCGCCCTCGACAATCGCCTGGGCCGGAAAGTGGTCATGAAGGTCCTGGCGCCGGAACTGGCGGCGGCCATCAGCTTGGAACGATTCGAGCGGGAGATTCGCATCGCCGCCTCGCTCCAACATCCGAACATCGTGCCCCTGCTGTCCGCAGGCGATATCGCAGGGCTGCCGTTCTATTCTATGCCATTCGTGGAGGGCAGCTCCCTGCGAGGGCGCCTCGCGACGAGCGGCCCCCCCACGGTGGCCGAATCAGTCGCCATCCTGCGCGACGTTGCGCGCGCCCTCGCCTACGCCCACGAACACGGCGTGGTGCACCGCGACATCAAGCCGGCGAATGTTCTGCTTTCCGGCGACGCCGCCGTCGTGACGGACTTCGGCATCGCGAAAGCGCTCGTCGCATCGCGCCTTGCTCTACCCGACGTCACACTCACTCAGGCAGGCGCGAGCGTTGGGACACCGGCCTACATGTCGCCCGAACAGGCGTCCGGCGATCCCGGCACCGATCACCGCACGGACTTGTATGCGTTCGGCTGTCTGGCCTACGAACTGCTGGTCGGGCGATCGCCCTTTGACGGCTTGCCGCTGCATCGGCTGCTCACCGCGCATTTGCTCGAAACCCCGCGGGCCGTGATCCTGCAGCGACCCGATACACCGAGGGGGCTGTCGGCGCTGATTGCGCGCTGCCTGGAAAAGGCGCCCGCGGCACGCCCGCAGAGCGCCCGCGAGATTCTGGGCGACCTCGACGCACTCACCCTCTTGGGACGGCGCCCTGTTCCTCATGCGGGGGTGCGCCGCCCAGGACTCCTGGTAGGCACGCTCATTGCTCTCGCAGCCGCGCTCGCCGGGGGCTACGCGATGGCGCGCGGTCGGGGTTCCGTGCCAGTCACCGAAGCCAAGTCTCTGGCCGTGCTGCCATTCATGAACGTGAGCGGCGACACGGCCGCGGAGTACTTCGCCGACGGCATGACCGAAGAATTGATCACCGCGCTCGGCCCAATCGAGGGGCTGCGCGTGCTGTCGCGCACATCGGTGTTCGCGATCAAGGGGCACCCTTACGAAAACGTCAAGGAGATCGGCCGAAAGCTCGGCGCCGACATGCTCCTCGAGGCGAACGTGCGCCGGGACGGCGCCCGGGTGCGGGTTAGCGCACACCTGGTGGATGTATCCCGCGACTCGGTGGTGTGGAGCGAGGAGTTCACCAGCAAACTTGAACGGGTGTTCGACGTGCAGGACAGCATCGCGCACGCGATCGTCAGCGCCCTGAAGTTGACGGTGGGCGGCGCGCGAGGACGCATTTATGTCACCCGCGCCACCGCCGATCCGGAGGCCCACGATCTGTATCTGCGCGGCCGCTCACTCGTCGCCTCACGGAACTCCGCGGCGCTCCACCGCGCGATCGACGCGTTCCAGGCGGCCCTGGCCCGCGACCCGCAATACGCCGCGGCTTTTTCGGGCATCGCCGATGCGTGGAGCCTGCTCACGAATTTTGGGGACGTGCCGCCTCACGAGGCTTTTCCGAAGGCGAAGGCGGCCGCACTCCGCGCGCTCGCGCTCGACTCTACGCTGGCAGAAGCGCATACGTCGCTCGCCATCGTCCTGATGTTCGCTGAATGGGACTGGAACGAAGCGGAACGGCACCTGCTCCGGGCAATCACGCTCAACCCGAACTACGCCACGGCCCATCAGTTCTACGCCTGGCACCTCGTGCTGCACGATCACGGAGAGGAATCGTTCCGGGAACTGAGACTCGCCCAGCGGCTCGACCCACTCTCCCTGATTATCAACGCCCGCATGGGAACGCTGCTCAGCTACCTTGGCCGGGACGCTGAGTCGCGCCTCTGGGCGCTTCGTGCCCTCTCGATCGATTCCACATTCGTCGTCGCACGAGCACAGCTCGCTAGAACATACGTGAGGCTCGGAAAGTTCCCGGAGGCATTGGCCGTGGTGCCGCCACTGGAGGAGGTTCTGCTGTCGAACATCGATGGCGCGACACCGGTGTACGTCGCCGCGATGAGTGGTCGACGCGAAGAGGCGCGGCGAATTCTGGCCCGCCTCGAGGCATTCGCCCAGCGCCAATACTTTCCGCCAGACATTCTCGCGGGAGCGTACGCCTCGCTGGGCGAAACAGACAAAGCCTTCGCGGCCCTGGAACGAGCAGCGGGTGAGCGATCCTTCTCCCTGGCATTCTCAGAAAAGGAGCCTATGTTCGCACCGCTCCGTTCCGACCCTCGCTTTGCCGCGTTGATGCGCCACATACACCTGCGGTGAATCACAGCGCACGGATATTGCACGTTTCGCTGGCGCGCCGCGCCACGGGCCATATGTTCGAAGGGCTGAAGCCCAACGAACGCGGAAAGCTGATGCCCATGGCGCACCCTGAGCTGCTGAACGATCTGCGGAGTGGGGGGCACGAGTCGCTCGACCGCCTCCTGCCTATCGTGTACGAGGAGTTGCGGGCCATCGCGCATCGGCATCTCACCGCGCGTGGTCAGGCGGATTCGCTCGTGACCAGCGCCCTGGTGCACGAGGCCTACCTCAAGCTCGTTGACCAGACGCAGGCACGTTGGAAGGATCGTGCGCACTTCTTTGCGCTGGCGTCGGTGGCGATGCGCCACATTCTCGTGGACCGGGCGAAGGCACGGAGGGCGCTCAAGCGGGGGGGCGTGAGAAGGAAGATCACGCTCGACGAGGGAACGGTCGCAGTGGATGACCAAGCCGAATCACTTCTGGACATTGACGACGCGCTGACGCGCCTCGCCGCGGTGTCGCCGCGCCTCGCGCGCATCGTTGAATGCCGGTTTTACGGTGGTCTTTCGGAGGAGGAGATCGCCGAAGTGCTCGGGGTGACCGTGCGAACCGTGCAGCGCGACTGGGCGAAAGCGCGAATGCTGCTGCGCCGGGTGCTCGGTTCCTGACGTTGTCGTACCGCACCAGGCGACCTTTCGCATGAACGACAGCCCTGAGCGGCCCGACTCCCCGGGAACGCCGAGTTCGGCCGAGCGCTGGGCGGCGGCAATGTTCCATTTCTCTGCCCCCCAATCGAATCATGTCCTGCTCCGGTTGCAAGTGAAGGGCTCGGCGCAGAGGCGCGCGATGTCTAGTAGCTGAATCCAACGACTTGCCCGGCGTCGTTCACGCCGTACACAATGCTTGCCTTCCTCGCCGGCAGAACCCCGACGCTCACGAAGCCGCCTGATTGCGACCAGAAAAACGCATCCGTCCGCTCTGTCCGACCACTTGACCGCGATTGTTCAACCCTGTAGCTCGGCTGTCGATCGGGTTGAAACCTGGCAATGCACCAAGGTTGAGGACAACGGCCTCGGTACTCCAGAGCACCGCATGAGTACCTGGAGTGTCCGTCGGCGTCCAGGCGTAGTCGTAGCCGCATTGATTGCTGCTCTCCCCGGCGGCCACCCCGTCTTCGCTGATCGCGGCGGCGTAGGCGGACCTGTCACCAGCCAGGAAATTGAGGGTTTGAAACACACCCGACGTACTCCGACGGAACGCGCGGCCCTCTGAGCCACCGACGATTACTCCGGCGCCATTGATGGCACTGACTACTACTCCCAAGGGCAGAGCAGGCCGGACAAGTTCTACCATGCCGCCTGCTTCCGTCCAGACGAACGCGTGTGCGGCAGTTCCCTGTAACTTATTCCCACGACTTGGCCTGCGTCATTGATTCCACGGGCGGTGGAAGCCTCGTCGCCCCGACGCATGCCGAGGTCCCGTATCATGCCGCTCGGGCTCCACAGCACCGCGTGAATATTTCGAACTCCGCCCACGGTGATGGTTGCGTTCCCCACCACTTGGCCGCGCGTGTTTATCGCCCACGGGTAGCTGAAGTCGCCGCCCGGAAGAGAATCGCTGCCCGGAAGCATGCCCAGATCCTGCATGACGCCGCTCGGGCTCCAACGGACGGCGTGCAGTCGATAAGCGGCTCCTTCACCCTGATGGCTGCCACCGACTACTGGGCCGCCGACATTGATCGCCACGGCTTCGCTCGCCGAAAAGCCGGGCAGCACGGCGAGATCCGTGAGGCCAGTTTGCCGCGGTCCAGAGAAACGCGCGTGGAGGCAGTATCGACAGTGCCCCCGTCACGACACCGTCGCCGTTCCCGAAATGTTTCCGCTTGCCGCCCCGACAGCATTTGGGAAAACGGCGGCCGTGGGGCCGGCGGTGAACAGACCGGTCGCACTGATGATGCCGCCGCCTCCGGGCAAGCTCCACTCGGGTGTGATCGGCACGACATTACCCGCCGCGTCCTTGCCCACCGCGGTGAACTGCTGCGTGGCGCCCGTCGCCAGCGTCGCAGTACTCGGTGTCACCGCGATCGTCGCCAACGTAATCGTCCCCAACGGCCCTGGAGCGGTCGCGTCCTTCTTGCATGACGAGCCGAATGTTGCGGCTAATGCCAGCGCAGCGAGGAGACGGAGTTCGTACATGCGTCGGGTATGGGCCGCGATGATACGGCGGTTGAGGGCTTGATGGACCATGGTGAAACTCCGGGTTTGGGCGTTGCGCACGTTTCCAATATCAGGGCGCGAGGTAGCGGCAGAGCGAGGCAATGCGGATCGTGCAATAGAGCCGTGGCGGTTTCAAGTTGGCTGGCGCCGCCGCGTCGTCGGCCAGCAAGACGGTCAAGACGGCGGGACTCGCCGCGTCGACCTCCGCACCGGATCTCCATCCATTATCACGGGAATCGGGCGGGAAGCCCGACATCCTTCGACTGGGTGTACGATCCGAACCGGACGAGCGCACGGTGGACGGCGCTTCTGCCACGCGTCGGATCGGATATCGCGATCGGGGTGAAGCCCACGGCGTCGCCCGGGCCGTAAGCCGGCATGGGAAGTTTAGCTGCGCTAGCTGTTATTGATCAAGGCGTTGTTCACAGGATCGCGGCGAGCCGTTGCCGGGGCGTGAGCCCGCCGATCCCGGTGTGGGGTCGGGCGGTGTTGTAATAGCCAAGTTATTGTGGTAAGGCGAGGACGAGCGGCGGAGGTGCGATAGGCCGGGGGATACGCCCACTCGGTCAGCAGGGTCCGGATGAAGCGCTCCGCCTTGCCATTCGTGCGCGGTGTGTACGGTCGGGTCAGGAGATGCCGGATGCCGGCCGCGGCCAGCGTCGTGCGAAACATCTTCGCGCGATAGCCGGAGCCATTGTCCGTCATCACCCACGGAGCGGCGATGCCGCGCTGCGCAGAGTACCGGATGGCGCGCCCGACAAACCCGGTTGTGCTGCGCTGCCCCTCGTCCGGGAGCAGCTCGACGTACTCGACGCGCGTCGCATCATCGATGGCGACGTGGACATGTTCCCACCCGCCCAACTGGTGCTGCGCGTGCGATCCCCATGGATGCGATGGCCGACCTGTCGGAATCGGCCCAGTTTCTTGGCGCCGAGATGCAGCAGGTCGCCGTCGTGCGGCCACTCGTAGCGCTGCACGGGCCGCGGCGGATCGAGCGGGGCGAGCGTGTTGAGCCCCAGTCGCCGTTGTTCGCGGACGACGCTGGCCACCGACAGTCCGAGATCGCGCGCGATGCGGAGCGAGCTCCACCGCCAATGCCGGCACGGCTCGATCTGGCGGCGGTGTACGCGGTGCAGCCGGCGCGGGCAGCGCTGCGGACGCGAGGACCGATCGGGCAGACCGGCCGCTCCTTCGCCCCGATAGCGCCGGACCCATTTCCACAGGGTTTGCCGCGAGACGTGATAGGCGCGAGCCACTGCGCTCTGATTCGTCCGGGGACGAACCGCGCGGCGCACGACCTCCGCTCGCACAATGGGCGTGAATCGTGCATGCTTGTGCGTGTTCACAGGTCCTCTGGCGGTGGCCGGGTGAGTGTCCAGACCACCCCAGCTTGGTGCTGCTACGACCTGTGAACAACCTCCTGATCAATTACAGCTAGCTCGCCCGCAGGTACGTGCATCCATGTTCCTGAGCGAGCGTCGCAGCGAACACACCGGATGGCTGCAGAATCACCCCGGGCACCAGCGCGGCTATCGCTTCGGTCCGCGCGTCTGCCTCCGAGACCTTGCGTTTCGTCTTGATGAGATCGATCCAATTCTGCAATGCAACATTGCAAGCGAGTACGATCACCCCACGACCGAGCTGCTTGTGAAGCGCCGCGTTGGCCAGTGGCGCGGGAAGCCGGTCGCGCTCGTCGAGAAGCACTGGATTCTTCGTCGTCTCCGAGACGGTGACAGGATGCGTCGCCCGCACCGTGCGGCCGACCTCGTACTTGTCCCAGAACGCCTGCTGCAAGCCCAGCACGACGGCGTGGCCGCGGAGCACGATGACCGGCGACAGGTCGGCCGGCGGCGCCTCGAGCACGTCGGCGTACTGGGCCGCCCAGCTAGAGGCCCGATACACGCCGAACCCGCTTTCGATCTCGGGCACGTCGAACACCGCTTTGTGTTTCCCCTTGAGTCGCGACGTCCAGCTGAGGTCCCAATCGTCGGAGACCGTGGCGGAACGCCACGCTGGCGGAAGCATGTTTGAACCCAGTGGAAAGGTCACGGCGCCGATCGCGGCAACACCCGTGGCCGCCTGATGGATGAACTCGCGTCGTTTCGTCATGGATCTCGCTCGAGGTGGGTGCCCCCACCAAGTCTTGCGCCGCTGCCTTGGAACCGCAATGATGGAGTCGCTCGTCGGGCCGGAATGGAGTGCTGCGACGGCCGGCGAGGTCGTTCAAATGGGGCAAGTCGGGAATTCGCGCGGATTCTCGTTATGGGGGAGAGGGAAGACTGGCTCACCGCTGTAACTCGAGGAGATCGCAGATGACAACGAAGGTCAGATTGATACGCGCATCAGCGTGTCTGGCAATGTGGTTCGGTCTCGTTCTGAGCGCGGAGCGGATCGCCGCACAGGGGTGTGAGCCCATTCGGTTCACCACGCCTGTTGACCTGGGTGGCGCCGGGCAGGCATATCAGCCGGCGCAGGAATGGCGCTTGACCCTGGCGTATCGCCGCCTGCGCTCGGACGAGTTTTTTGTGGGTACCACATCGGCGCCGACGGCCGGCCCGGGTAGGGAGGCCCCCGTCATCGACGTAAGCACCTTCGTCGCCGACGTCGCGTACTCGATCGACTCGCGCTATCGACTTCGGCTGAGCGTGCCATTCTCGGCTGGAACTCTGTCGCGCAAGTGGCCCGATTTGTCAAAACACGCCCAGAACGCCAACGGACTCGGTGACGTGAGCGTGATCAGTGAAGCGTGGCTCTTGAATCCCGGGAGCCACGAGAACGGAAATTTTGCGCTTGGATTCGGGGTGAAGGCCCCGACCGGAAAGCACAACATCGAAAGCAAGTTCTACAAGGCAGATGGACCGGTGCCGTTCCCCGCCGACCAGACCATCGAACCGGGCGACGGCGGCTGGGCGCTGCACTTTCAGGCCCAGGCCTTTCGTCGCGTCACTGAGCGGACCGTTCTGTATGGAACCGGTGCGTATATGGCGAGCCTGAAGGCGGAGAGCGATGTGTTGAGCGCGCCTTCCGGCGGATACCCGTGGTCCGTGCCGGACGTTTTTTCCGCGCAACTCGGCGTCGCCTTCCTCGCGTGGCCCGACCAGGGGCTGAGCCTGAGTCTTGGTGCCCGGGCTGACGGAATCCCGTTGCACAATGTGTTTAGCGGAGGCGACGCGACGACTATCAAACGCGTGGCCAACGTGCTTTTGGCTGAGCCGGGACTGTCGCTCAACCGCGGAAAAGGGACGTTTGCCCTGAGCGTTCCGATCCGACTGCGCGCCAACCGCATGCAGAGTCTGCTGGAACGACGCCTGAACGAATTCAACGGGGGCGGCTTCGCCAAGTACCTGGTGTTCGCCAGCTACTCGTACCGCTTTTAAATGCGCGCCCTGCATTCTCGCTCCTTGGCGATCCGCATCGCGCTCTCGCTGGCGCCGGCGATGTCTTCCGCCGGCGCCCAGCAGGTTCGCGCCGGCGTCCGCGCGCCCGACATCGACTTCAAGACGCTCGAAGGCACGCATGTGCGACTGTCCGGATTCCGCGGCCATCCCGTCGTCATGACATTCTGGGGAACCTGGTGTCCGCCCTGCCGGGAGGAGTTTCCCGAGCTCGTCGGGTTGTACAAGCGCCAGCATGCAGCCGGACTCGAAGTGCTCGCGGTGAACCTGCGCGACCAGGAACTGAACGACGGTGCTGTTCGCAAATTCGTAACCGAGTTTGACGTGCCGTTCCCGGTGTTGCTCGATCCGCGCGGCAGCTCACGACGCGCCTATCAGCTCGTTGGGATGCCCACGACCGTGTTCATCGATTCGGCCGGCATCATTCAACGTGTGCACACGGGGCCTCTGACTGCCGCCGAGCTGCGGCAGAACGTGGCGATGATTCACGCCGTCCCCTGACGCTTCGTCGTAGTCGGCGGTGAACGGACGCGCCTGGTAGCGGGGCGATCGAGCGACCGATGGTGCTCGAGCGCGGCTCGCTCCGCCCGAGCACCATCACGGCAATCACCGCATGGGGAAGGGCTGACCCGCCGCCGGGTCGCGTTCGCGCGCAAGAGCTACGACATTCGCCGCAATGTCGAATCCCGCCTCCATGTCGAAACGGTAGTGCAGGCCGGCATACAGCCGCGAGATACCCGCCTCCCGCCCCAATGCGAACAGCCGGTGGCTGTCCGAAGGGAAGATTCCGCCCAGCACCACCGATGCCGCGCCGGAAACACACGCATGGTTCGACGGATATGATGGATGGTTGGGGAGACCCACGGCGACGAGGTCGCCGTCTTGCGGAATGAGTGTGATCCCGGGGTCGGCCTTCGTGGGACGAATGAACCAGTAGACGTACTTGGCGTCGTGGCATGCGATGTTGGCGTCCATGGCGGCCATGTTCACCAACGCGAACGCATGCGCCGCATCGCGCTCCGACAGCCCATCCCGATCGATGAGTGCTTCGGCTTGTTCGTTCCAGTATCCGGCAACGAGCGTGCCCGTGGCCAGTGCCCAGAAACGACCGATCCGCAGCTGCTCATCGGTTCTGGTGTCGGAGATCTGGCGCACTTCGCCGAGCGCCACGAGGAACTCCGGCGATCCGAACTCCGGCGGCGGACCGGGCCGGAACTGGCTTCCCGTCTCGAGGAAGAAGGGCCGCATCTCGCCAAGGAGTGGAAGCAGCGGCGGCGGCGGCGGCACGAGGCTGCTCGACCAGAACCCCGGGCCAACCGGAATGTGGCCCGTGAAGACAGCGTCGAAGCGATCCGTTTGTGCGGAGGCAACGATTCGTCCGCCAACCTGCCGACCGAGCACTTCGC
>DASZZO010000128.1:0-5222 GCA_035544915.1 Gemmatimonadaceae bacterium
TTACGCGGCCGTCGCGGCCAACCGTCGCCGGTCGGCGCAGCGGTGACTGTCGCAGCCCTGCTCGATGAACTTGTCGCGCGCCGGTGCGCGACGCTGATCATGTGCTCGTGGCGGAGCGTTTCGCGAAGCAGGAGAACTTCCCAGCCTGCTTGCGCTACGCGCTTGTACGCGTGATACTGTGCCTCCGCAAGTTCAACGGAGTCGACGGCGGCTGCGTCAATACGGTTACGGACGACAGCAAAGGGCGGTTTGTCGAGGCCTTGGTCCGCCATGAATCTCGAGACAGGGATGATCGTATCGATCTGTCGACGCTGTTCGTGTTCCATGACAGATTGGCGGGGCGACCGGGACGGATGATGTAGCGATGGCGCAGGCGAGGTGGCGGCGAGGTGGCGGCGAGGTGACGGAGAGGTGACGGCGGGCTCGAGATGCAGGCAGGACGGCGGAGCGAGAACAGGTGCGCCGTACTCTGCATTGGATGGCGCGGGTGGCGAAGGCGGTGCGGCGCAGTTGCTGGTTTGTGCGCCCGGCTCGACGGTGAGGTTGGCGGGTTGGCGCGGTGATGAGTCAGGTTCCAGCTGGCGTGAGTCGGGCTCGGAAGCAGGTGCTCCGCCGTGCGAAGGTGGTGCGATGGGTTCGCCCGAGGGTGGCGCTAAGGCGGCGGTTCGTGGGGCGCATCCAGCGCCCAGTGGGGCAGGTGCGCGTCCGCATGCGGTAGCTGCGGCGCCGGATGGTCCGCCCAACGACATTCATGCGATGCGTCCCCGGATGAGTGCAATGCATCTCCGGATGGGTGCGGCGAGTTCGCCCGAGGAAAATCTCCGGTAATTTCATATTTTTGTGCCCCTCGCGAGGGCGATCTCCGCGGCGAGTCCAATGTGGTCTGTGGTTGGGGCCGCGTAGTGCGGGGCCGGACTGCGTGCAGTCGCGGAAATGCCCGGCGTTCTGTGAGGAGACCACATGTGTTGTTGGCGCCCGCCGCAGCGAAGTCCCAGGGCGCCCGCGTGTTCATCGCGACCACAACGAACGTTCAGCGCGGCGGCGCGAGAGTTGTCGGGGGCGCCCGCGGGGATCTCGCAGGAGGGGCGGTTGATTCATGCGTCCGGGACACCGCACTCTGCGGAGGGGAGCGAGTAATCCGCGGCGCCTCCGGCGAAAGGCGCGGAACTACCGTCGATATCCCCGGATGGTAGCACAGTCGCCGGGGTGAAGAGCTTGATCTGGAGGGAACGGTGCATGGTCTCCACTCGTTGGAGCGATGAAGCCTCTCCTGCGCGCGGGCTCGTGACTTGCAAGGGGTTCCTCTCTGGGTTCGTTATCAAGGTCTCCGCTGCGGTGACGATAACAGCCGCGGCGCAGAGCCGCACTCCCGGTCGTCTCCTCGGCGTCTTCGACGATGCGACAGGACCGCCCGTTGCCGCTGTGGAGGTTGTCGATCTCGCGACCAATATCAGGGCGGTCACCCCCGCATCGGGCGCGATCGCGCCCGCGTGGCTGGAGGCGGGGACTATGATCCTCGCGATTCGGAGGATCGGCTGCGCCGCGCTCAGGTCGCCGGTCACGCCCGCGTAGACCGTGGCTGATCGATCCCACCTTCTCCCCGGAGTGTCGCGGGCCGGCCAGTGCATGACCTTCGGCGCACCGGCGTGCGCAAGCTGTAACGCGTGAGCGTGGCGTCGAAAATGTATCCGGCACACCGATGACTGGTGATCAAGGGGCCGATTTGATTTTCACCACGAACAGCAAGAGGTATGTCGTCCAGACACAATGTTACAGCAGCTCTGTCGGCAATACGGCTGTGCAAGAAGCCCATGCCGCAATGGGATTCTATGGATGCGACGTCGCTTGGGTGATCACTAACGCAGAATTCACGGCCTCTGCGAGAGCCCTGCTCGGCAACTGCACGTCCAACTCATCGGTGCAGTCATTCCGGTGGCGTTGCGAGGGGCCAGCGTCCGGACGCGGGGCACACGGTTACGCCGATCCGTTTCATCAGCACACCGAACTTCGGATCTGCTTTCAGTGGATCGAACCGTGGATCACAGGAAAAGTCAACAGTCAGATAGAGGGGCTCCTTCGCCGCGACCGCGCGCTCCAGGTCGACCATCGCCGAGTCCATCCGGCCGAATGCTTCATGGATGAAGATGCGCTGGAAGTTCTCCGAGTTTCCTCCACGTTCATGCTCCAGCAGGGCGCGCTGCTCCCGGGCTTCCTTCCAGCGACCCGCGGCCGCGTATCCGAAGAGCAGATGATAGATCCGGCCTCCCCCTAACGTGGGGTCGATGTGCACCGCCTTTTCGAACGCGGCCGTCGCACTGTCAAGCTTTCCGGCAAAGAGATACGCAGTCCCCGCAGCCTGGTACCAAAAGCGGACGGCGTTGGCGCCCGCGTCGAGATCGAGGATTCCTGACGTCTCCCTGATGGACGCCTGATACTCGCGCACCACGTAGAGCGCGTACTGCAGGCTGAGCAACGTTTGAACGCTGAGGGGATCGAGTTCCTTCGCGCGGCGCTCCTCCGCGACTGCCTCCATCGCGCGCCCCAGGTGTCCGAGCGTGGCGGCCCTGGTTGAATGCACCTCGGCGCTGCCCGGATACAGGATAAGGGCTCTGGCTTGCGCGTCATCCGCCTCGACGAAGTTCCACTCCAGGCTCTCGATCATGGACTTTGCGACGTACACCTCCAGCAGCGTTGAATCCAGCGCGATGGCTTTCGCAAGGCTGCGACGTGCGAGCACGAGGGCGGAATCGCGTGATCCGACTCCCGAGAGGGGCCTCCGGGCGTACAGAAAGGCGAGGACGGCGTGCGCGCGGGCGAAGGCTGGATCTATTGTCACCGCAGCGTTGAGGAAGTCGATCGCACGAGCGAAATCATGGCGATCACTCGCGAACGTCGCCCGCATGAGGAGATCGTATGCGCCGAAATTCGCCGTGCCGCGCAGGCCGCCGTGGCCGGCCGTGTCCACGCGCGCCGACGCGAGGCTGATCCTGAGCTTGCCCACGATGGCGCGGGTGAGAGAGTCCTGGATCGTCGCGAGGTCGGTCACGCGCGTGTCGAACGTCATGCTCGAGAGCGCCGTGCCGTCCGCGACGTTGACGAGCTCCGCCGTCACGCGCAGGCGCTCTCCGGAGCGGTTCACTGATCCTTCCACCAGTTCAGCGACACCGAGCTTCCTCCCGGCGTCGTGCCTATCCACGGTGCGTCCCCGGAACTGCGAGGACGAGGCGTGACCCATCACCCTCAGCCCCGGCAGGCTCGTGAGATCGCTGCGGAGCTGGTCGCTCATGCCTTCGGCGAAGTAGTCGTACGTGGTGTCGCCGCTCAGGTTCACGAAGGGAAGTACGGCGATGGACGGAAGGCCGCCCGGGGAGGGCGCCCGACGGCGGAGTGCGGCGTAGCCGAGCAGCGCGCCCACGACGACGATCGCCGCGATAACGCGGAGCGCACGCGGACGGCCAAGTCGTCCGCGCGCGTTTCGTGCCGTGCCCGCTCCCCCACCGGCGATTGCAGCGAGCGGCACCGCGAGCGCCTCCGCCAAGGCCGCCGCAGTGGGATACCGGTCCGCAGGGGCCTTCGCCGTCGCCTGCCGGATCACTGCATCGATCCACTCGGGCACATCCGGCCTGCCGTGCCGCACCTGCGGAAATGGCGCCGCCATGTGCTTCGCCACCACCGCCTGCATGGACGGCCCACGGAACGGCGGCTCGCCGGCCAGCATTTCATAGAGGATGCACCCCAGCGCGTAGACATCGGCCCGGCCGTCCGCGTCCCGCTCCCCGGACGCCTGCTCGGGCGCCATGTACTGCGGCGTACCGAGCGAAAGGCCGGTGGCCGTCAGCGTCCCGCCCCGCGCGTCGGCCACGGCCTTCGCGATCCCGAAGTCGGTGAGCATCGCGTGCCCGCCGGAGAGGAGGACGTTCTCCGGCTTGACGTCCCGGTGGACGATGCCGCGCCCGTGCGCATAGGCCAGCGCTTCCGCGACCTCGCGCGCGAGTTGCACGGCTTCGCTCACCGGGAGCTGGCGCTCGCGTTCGAGTCGCGCACGCAGCGACTCGCCCTCAACGAAGGGCATGGTGTAGTAGAGCACGCCGGTGGAGCCACCCGCCGAAAGGACCGAGACGATGTGCGGGTGCTGGAGCCCGGCGGCTACGCGCACTTCACGCCGGAAACGCTCGGACGAGACCTCCGCCGCGAGATCAGGAGGCAGCACCTTCACGACGACTTTGCGGCCGAGGGCGGCCTCTTCGGCGACGAAAACGCGCGCCATGCCGCCGCCGCCGAGCTCGCGCTCGAGGGTGTACGCATCGCCGAGCGTCTTTTGCAGCTGGTCGCGCAGGTCCGGGGACGCCAGCTGATGCTCCGGGAAATCGGGAAGGTCAATGTTAGCCGCTGGATTCTCTCTCAGCCACTACAGGCGTGCCTCGAGCCGTACGCTTCCGCAGCGTCAGACTTATGGCAGATTGGGTGCAAATGACGGGCAAGGGGGTATTCGAATAAAGGCTTTGCTTCGGGAACCCGGCGCTGAAGATGTAGAACCCCATCGACCGGAACCTTTCTCGGGTCTCTTGCTGGCCTCCGAGTGGGGGCAGACCGTTTATGATCGAGGCTTTTGACTGCCCAGGCGCCGCACAATTCGTCGTTGCGGGTCGATGTGAATCAGCCGTACGCCTCGGCGTAGCGCGTAAGTCGCTACGTCGGCAGTCCCGCCCTTCCCCTTCGCGGGCCTTCCGTTCCACACTGCTAGAACGACGTCGGACAGATCAACGACCCGGTAGCCCGCAGCAAGGTAGGCGTCTTGATCTGTTCCAGGCGTATCCAACACTTCTACCGCCGCCTGCCTCGCCAGCTCACGGTACGCCGGCACATCCTCCGGAGCAAAGGATCTCTCGACATCAGCGAAGGGCAGAACTGCCCGATTTTTCCCATGCTTTTCCAAGACCAACCGGGCTAGAAGTTGATCAGCACCTATCGCGAGTGATGTGACCCCGACGAGCGGCGGCTGCAGGGCTGTCAGTTCCGTATCATGCGAGCTACCCAAGCCCACGCCTCCGGTTCCGGCAACCGCTGGTGACCGGTGATCCCAACGAATGTCATCGCTGATCCTAAATCTTGTCGTTGACCACGAGCCACCAATACTCTCGGCCGCGTGGTGTTAACTCGACAGTCTCGCTGCGGCGGGCCACCTACTAAAACTGAAGCGACTGGTCCGATGACCTGAGCAG
>DASZZO010000129.1:0-7736 GCA_035544915.1 Gemmatimonadaceae bacterium
CTGTGATTGCAAAGGTAGGGCCGGCCATGCGCATCCACCGCGCGCTGGCGCGGGCCGGCGTTGCCTCACGCCGGAAAGCCGAGCAACTCGTCGCATCAGGACGTGTGCTCGTCAACGGAGCCGTCGCGCGCACGGGTCAGACAGTGGATCCCACACGCGACGACATCACGGTGGACGGAAGAAAGGTCTCCGCACCGGCCGCGGCCACGTGGATCCTGCTGAACAAGCCGGCGGGAGTACTGACCACGGCAAAGGATCCCGAAGGCCGAAAGACGGTTTTCGATCTGGTGCCGGCCGCGCCGGGCCTCACCTACGTCGGACGCCTTGATTACATGACGGAGGGCCTGCTTCTCCTGACCACCGACGGCGACGCCGCCCATGCGCTGACCCATCCGAGCAAGGGAGTGGAGCGCACGTACGTCGCGACGGTGCAGGGAAATGCCCCCGCCGCAGTCGTGTCCGCCCGCAAGGGTGTCGAGCTCGACGACGGCTTCGTGCGCCCTGACCACGTCGAGGCCCATCCCGCGGGCGGTCGTACGTGGGAGTTCTCCGTGTCCATCAGCGAGGGACGTAACCGTGAAGTCCGCCGCCTGTGCGAGGCGCTCGCGCTGACCGTCCTTCGTCTGGTGCGTACCCGGTTCGGGCCGCTCGAGCTCGGCGCGCTCCCGACTGGCAGCTCACGGTCGCTGACCGCACGCGAGCGCAAACTCCTTGAGGCTTTAGTGAAATGAGCGGGGTAGAACAGCAGCGAGGTTCCGAATACCCACCATGCAACGGCAAGGCGAGCGCGACGTGACCACGACCACCCAGGCCGAACTCGATCATACACTCATTCAGGCGGTTCTCGACCAGGTCGCCCGCCGGGTCGTCGGCCAGGAGGCGATGGTCGAACGGCTGATCATATCGCTGTTGACTGGCGGACATGTCCTGCTCGAGGGCGTGCCCGGGCTCGCGAAGACGCTGACGGTGCGCACCCTCGCGGAGACGGTTCACACGACGTTCAGCCGGATCCAGTTCACCCCGGACCTGCTGCCGGCAGACGTCGTGGGCACGCAGGTGTACGACCAGGGCACGGGGAAGTTCTCGGTGAAGCAGGGACCAATCTTCGCAAACATCATACTCGCCGACGAAATCAACCGCGCGCCTGCCAAGGTGCAGGCGGCGCTGCTGGAAGCCATGCAGGAGAAACAAGTCACCATCGGCGGCACGTCGTTTCAACTCGACGAGCCGTTCCTTGTGCTGGCGACGCAGAATCCGATCGAGCAGGAGGGGACCTACCCGCTGCCCGAGGCGCAGGTGGACCGCTTCATGCTCAAGCTGCACGTGGGCTATCCCACGCGCGACGAAGAGAAGGAGATCATGCGGCGCATGGCCGGCGGCGACGCCATTCCGGTCGAGGCTGTCGCATCGCCCGAAGCCATACTCGCGGCGCGGCACCGCATCGCGGGCCTGTTTCTCGACGAGCGCATCGTCGACTATATCGTAGACCTGGTCCATGCCACTCGCGCACCGGCCGATGCGAAGCTCGCCGACCTGGTGCCGCTCATCGAGTTTGGCGCCAGCCCGCGCGCCACGATTGCGCTGGCGCAGGCCTCGCGCGCGCACGCATTCCTCCGCGGACGCGATTTCGTCTCCCCGGACGACGTCAAGGCGATGGCGCCCGACGTTCTGCGGCACCGTGTCCTGCTCACCTACGAGGCCGAGGCCGAGAGCGTCACGAGCGACCAGGTTGTCGCGCGCGTGCTCGACGCCGTCCCATCGCCGTGAGCGCCATCGCGCCAGAGATCCTCCGCCAGGTCAAGCGCATCGAGTTGCGCACGCGCGGGCTGGTCAACTCGCGCTTCGTGGGAGAATACCACTCGGTCTTCAAGGGCCAGGGGATGGAGTTCTCCGAGGTGCGAGAATACCAGCCCGGGGACGAAGTGCGCACGGTGGATTGGAACGTGAGCGCTCGAATGCGCCGGCTGTTCGTGAAGCGCTACGTCGAGGAGCGCGAGCTGACGGTGCTGCTCATCGTCGACTGCTCCGGCTCGAGCCGGTTCGGTACGGGAGAGAAGGACAAGCAGGCGATGGCGGCCGAGCTTGCCGCGGTGCTGGCGCTCACCGCGACGCGGAACAACGATCGCGTTGGACTGCTGCTCTGTTCCGATCGGATCGAGCACGTAGTCCCGCCCCGCAAGGGGCGCCGTCACGCGCTCCGCCTGGTGCGCGACGTCCTCGCCTGGCCTTCGTCGTCACGAGGGACGGATCTCGGTGTGGCGCTCGACTGGGCGGCTGGCGTACTGACCCATCGCTCCATTGTTTTCATCATCTCCGACTTCGTCACCCCACCCATTGAACGCCAGCTCAAGCTCCTCTCCCAGCGGCACGATCTGGTGGCGGTGGTGCTCGACGATCCCGGCGAGCGGCTGCTGCCCGACCTTGGTGTCGTCCGCCTCGTTGACGCCGAAACCGGGCGGCTGGAGGAGATAGACACGAGCGCTGAAGGTGTCCGGGAGCACTACGGACGTGTGATCGCCGAAGAGCGCAGCGCGCGCCAGCAACTCTTGCGCCGCCTCGCCGTCGATGAAGTGCTCATCCGGACCGAGCGTGGGTATGAGGAGCCACTCCTGCGGTTCTTCAATACACGGGCGACCCGTGGCCGCAAGACGGCGAGGCGCCGCTGATGCGAGGCGTGCTGCACGCTGTCCTCCTCGCGGTCCTGACGGCCTCGATGCATGGTGCCGGCGCGCAGGCTCCGGGACTGCGGGGTACGATCGTAACGGCAACCGTAGAGCCAGAGACGCTGACAGTCGGGGTGCCCTTTACGGTGCGCATTCGCGTGCGCGCTCCGAAGATCGCGTCCATCCGCTTTCCTCCCGTGCCCGATTCCGCGGACGCCATCGAAGCCGTCGATCCCCGGTACGTCGAGGATGCGAGCGACAATTCCGTGCTCGACCGCACGGCGGTGTACCGGCTCGTGGCGTGGGATGTCGGCGTGCACCGCCCGCACCTGACGAATGTGGTAGTGTCGGCGTCGGGGGTCGATCAGGCCTTTCCGGTGAATCTTGGTTCGGTAGTAGTGTCGACCGTGCTCCCGGCCGACAGCGCCTCGCGCGTGCCGAGGAGTGCCCGGGAGCCCGTGCCGGAACCGAGCGGGCTCTGGCGCTACGTGCTGCTCACGTCGCTCGGGGTGCTTGCCGTCGCGTGGTATGCCGTCCGCCGCCTTCGACATCGTGCGAAGCGCGTGGCCCCCGATCCAGAAGCGTTCGACTCGGCGAACGCCGCGTTCGATGCGCTCGACGAACTCGGCCTGGTCGAGGCTGGCGAGCCGGGGCGACATGTGATCGCGCACGTGGACGTGATGCGCGCGTATGTGGCCCGCCGTTTTCCCGTCGCACGCGAGTCCCTCACCGGAAACGAACTCGTGGCGGCCCTCGAGACGTCCGATCTGCCCATGCCCCCGGCGCGTGTGGGCGCGCTGCTGAAACTCGACAGCGGAGTTCGCTACGCGCATGCCCCCATCGCTCCGACTGAAGCCGTCGCGCTCGCGCGCGAGGCGCGCACGATCGTGAACGACGTGCAGCGGGCATATGAAGCCCGCCTCCGGACGCTCGACAAGGGTCCCTCACGCCAGCGACGGGGAAAACGCAAGTGACTCACTTCCTCGGCCCGCTGGACTTCGGGGAACCCTGGTGGCTCCTGCTCCTGCTGCTGCCCGTAACCTGGCTCTGGTGGCGACGACGCCGGCAGCCCGGCGCCATCCTGTTCTCGCGGGTC
This sequence comes from Gemmatimonadaceae bacterium, assembly GCA_035544915.1. Taxonomy (GTDB): domain Bacteria; phylum Gemmatimonadota; class Gemmatimonadetes; order Gemmatimonadales; family Gemmatimonadaceae; genus Fen-1231. The sequence goes on from DASZZO010000129.1 coordinate 3,760, forward strand.
GACGTCCTGGGCCGGGGGCCGGCGCTGGGCCGCTGGGCCGCGCGCGCGCTCCTTGCCGCGCGCGTGCTCGCGATCGCCGGCGCCGTCGTCGCACTCGCGCGGCCTCGCTCGGGCGCACGGGTGGAGCAGGTGAGCGGGGACGGCATCAGCATCATCATAACGTTTGACATTTCCAGTTCGATGCTTTCCGAGGATTTTCAGCCTCAGAACCGCCTCGAGGTGGCGAAGGATCGCGCCAAACAGTTCATCGCCGGGCGCTCGGTGGATCAGGTCGGGCTCGTGGCGTTCTCCGGCGAGGCACTGACGCAGGTTCCGCTCACGATCGACTATCCGGTCCTGCTCGCCGCAGTGGACAATCTTCAGCCGGGACAGCTCGACGACGGCACGGCGATCGGGATGGGGATCGCGACCGCCGTCAATCGCCTGCGCGATGCGCAAGGCCGATCCAAGGTGATCATCCTCCTCACCGACGGCGTGAACAATCGCGGCACAATCGATCCGCGTACTGCCGCCAAGGCCGCGGGCGCCCTCGGGATCCGCATCTATACGGTCGGAATCGGAAGTGAGGGCATGGCGCCCGTGCCCGTTGGTCGCGGCGTGTTCGGTCTGCGCTATGAGAACAGGCCTGTCGAGCTCGATGAGCCGTTGCTCGAGTTCATCGCCCAGTCCAGCGGCGGCCGCTACTTCCGTGCGCGAGACGGTCAGGCGCTGCAACACATCTATGAGCAGATCGACCAGCTCGAGCGTTCTCCTATCCGGTCCAAGCGCTACATGCGCTACCGCGAACTGTACCGGTGGCCCCTCGGCGTGGCGCTGGGTGCGCTGTTGCTCGAGCTCTCGCTGCTGGCGGTGAGAGGTCCGCTCCCGTGAATCTGCGCTTCGACGTGCTGTGGGCGCTGTACGCCGCGGCCGTCCTCCCGCTGGCGTCGTTGTTGACATTCTGGCTGTGGCACCGCCGGCGCGTGATACGCCTCGCGAGGCTGGGAGGCGAGGCCGCGATTGTGCGTCTGGCGCCCGCGGGGGCGCGTCGGGCACCTGTCGCACGCGCCCTGAGAGTCTCGAGCGCGATCGGCCTCGCGATGCTCGCGTTCGCCGGCCCGCGCTGGGGCACGAGCACAAGCGTGGTGCGCACCGAAGGAATCGACGTGGTACTTGCCATGGATGCCTCGCTTTCCATGCTGGCCGAGGACGAACGGCCGAACCGGCTGGAGCGCATGAAGCAGGAGGTGCGCCGCTTCCGCGCCACCTCGCGGGGCGATCGTATGGCGCTGCTGGCCTTTGCCGGGCGCAGCTATATCCTCTCGCCGCTCACGGGCGACGACGGGGCGCTGGAACTTTTCCTCGACAACCTCGATCCCTCCGTGGTGGGACAGGCCGGCACCGCTCTGGCGCCGACGATCGTCCAGGGCGTGGATCTCCTCCGCGCGGCGCGCGGCGCGGCCGGTCGAGCGCTCGTCATCCTGAGCGACGGTGAGGCGTTCGATGATCCGTCGGAATCACTCGCGGCCGCGCGACGCGCCCGCGAGGGCGAGATCGCCGTGGTCACGGTCGGTTTCGGGACCGAAGGCGGTTCGACGATCCCGATTCGCGCGGGAGGGCGCGTGACCAGCAAGCGCGATGCAACGGGCAACGTCGTCGTCACGCGCTACGATCCGACACTGCTGCGCAACATTGCCGACGCGGCCGGCGGCGAGTTCATCGCCGCGGATGAAACGGACAAGGGCACGCGCATCCGGCAGGCACTCGCACGTGTGGACGCGCGCCAGCGAGATGTGGCTGAGGGACTCTCGCGGCCGCTGCAGCTCACGTGGTTCCTGCTGCCGGCCTTCCTGCTTCTGATGTTCGACGCGTGGCGGGCGGATGGCGGATCACTCCAGCGATTGCGCCGGGCGCTGCATCTGTCGGCGCCGCTACTCCTGGTGGTGACGATCGCGGGCACGGCCGGGGCCCAGACCGACGCGGATGCGATGGCGCATTACAAGGCCGCGCAATACCTGCGCGCGGCGCAGCTCTGGCGCAGGGAGATCGCCAACGGCGACAAACGTCCGGCCACGCTGTTCAACTTCGGCTCGGCCATGCTCGCGGCCGATTCACTCGAACCCGCGGTACAGGCGCTCGAGCGTGCGGCGTTGAGCCCGGAGGCGGCCATCCGCCAGCGTGCCCTCTACAATCTCGGCCTCGCGCAGTTGCGTCGCGGTCTCCACTCCGATGCAGGCGACCAGCGTCCCCTCGAAGAATCGATCGCCGCCTATCGCACCTTGCTGCTCCAGCGGCCGGACGACGCGGACGCGAAGTGGAACTATGAGCTCGCACTGCGCGCAAGAAAACAGCAGAACGGGGGTGGCGGGGGCGGCAAACAGAACCAGCCCCAGCAGCCACAGCAGCGCTCGCAGGTAGACGAGTCGAAATCGATGTCGAGGCAGCAGGCCGAGCAGCTGCTCTCTTCGGCTGCCCGCGATGAGCGGGAAAGTCAGTCAAGGCGGCAGCGCGGCACGAAGCAGGAACGGCCGCCAGGTGGGAAGGACTGGTGAGGCGCATCGCCACCCTGCTGTTCCTCAATGTCGCGGCCGCTCATGCGCAACCGCCCGAGATCGTCACGCACGGACGCGCGGACTGTTCCAAGGGTGTGGACTTTCATGCCCTGGTCACGCCGGAGACTGTCTTCGTCGGGCAGCAGGCGACCTACCAGCTCGGCGTGTTCATCGACCAGGACACGCGATCGCGTCTTCGGCGTAATCCGGAGTTTCTTCCACCGGAGTCGCGCTCCATGCTGTCGTACGACCTCCCGGATCGTGGCAACGTGTTCAATGGCACCATCGGCGGCCAGCCATGCGAGGCGCATATGTTCCGGCGCGCTCTCTTTCCACTGACGCCCGGCCGGTACGCGATTCCACCAGCCCGCCTTACCTACGCGCTTCCGCAAAGCCCGAGCTTTTTCAGCCGCGAGGAGTCCTACTCGTTGCGGTCCGAGTCAGTGACCCTCGTCGTGATCGACCCGCCCCTCGCCGGCCGGCCGGCAGATTGGGCGGGTGCGGTGGGCTCGTGGCGGTCGAGTGCGCGCGTCGACACCACCCGCGGTCGCGCGGGCGACCCGCTCGTCCTCACCCTGCGTGTGGAAGGGCAGGGCAACGTGACGCTGCTGCCGCGACCGCCACTCACTATCGCGTGGGCGACCGTGGTCGCCGCCGATGAGCGTGTACGGGTCGACAGCGCACCAATGGCGCTTCGCGGAAGCAAGGACTTCGACTGGCTCGTGACTCCCAACGCGGGAGGCGCACAACGCGTACCGGCGATTCGGTACACTTACTTCAATCCATTCTCGCGACGTTATGAAACGGCGCTTACGCAGCCGTTCACAGTACGCGTGGCACCCGGCGAAGTAGTGGCGCCCGACGTGGCTGCCAACGCGGCGCCTCCCGCACGGCCGCTCACGCTCCGCGCGGAACTTGGGGACGAGACCGGGCCTCCGCTGGGCGATCTTCCCTGGATACGCTGGGCGCTGGCGCTCTCGCCACTTCCGGCGCTTGTGGGCTGGGCATCACGCCGGCCACGCCGGGCACGGCGCCCCACAACCCCGCTGGAGCGGCTCCGAGCGTTGCGCGGTCCGGCCGGCGCGAGCAGCACACCGGCTGTTGTGCGGCGCATCTTCCTCGACGGCCTGCTTCGGCGCACGGGCCTCGAAGCAGCGGTGCTCGCGCAGCCCGGCGCGTGGACGCGCGCACTCCGGCTCGAGGGTGTCAGCGACGAATGCGCGCGGAATGTCGAGACGCTGCTCGACGAACTTGACACGCGGTCGTTCGGAGGACAGGACGGGCATGCAAGCGCGCTTGCCACGCGCTCCGTCGGCCTGCTCGTTCGCGTTGAGCGCGAGGCGCGGCGCCGCACCGGGGTTCGGCAGCGGGTAGCGAGAGCCCGAGGAGCGGGGACCCTCGCGCTGTTGCTAGCCGCGGCGGGTGCGCTGCATGCGCGCGACATCG
>DASZZO010000130.1:0-1536 GCA_035544915.1 Gemmatimonadaceae bacterium
AAGGTGTCGAGATGGATCTCGACGTTGTCATCCGCTCCGATGCGGTCGCGATCTGCGAGCGTTGCCGCCACGGCCCCATGTGGCTCGAACGCGCGAATGCCGAAGTAGATGGCCACCGGCGAGTACCACACCATCACTTCGGTGGAGTCCGGCGCGGAACGCTGGTCAACGGGCTGGTACATCGAGAAGCCCGTCAGCAGGGCGGCACGGCGCCAGACGGGTTCGTCGAGCCTCCCGTCTACGACAATGGTCTCGTTCTCCGCCGGTACGCTCACGACCACCTGCCCTTGCCGGCCGTTATAGCTCGATGGCGAGATCGCGGCGAGCTGGAAGGAAATCACCAACGGAAGGAGCATGGGCGAGCAATATATGGCGCAGGCACACCGCCGCGGATAGGGCTCGAGGGTCTGCTGCGGAGTTCGCTCGCGACCTTTTGGGGACCCGCGCCCCTGGCGGGCGTGACCTAAATGCGCCGCTCCTTGAAGAACTCTTTCAACAGGGCCGCGCACTCATCCGCCATGACCCCGCCCTGCACTTCCGGACGGTGGTTGAGCCGGGCGTGCCGCAGCACATCGCCTACGGAGCCCGCCATGCCCGCCTTGTCATCCCACGCGCCGAAGACGACTCGGTCGACTCGGGCGAGCACGATCGCACCGGCGCACATGGCGCACGGTTCGAGCGTCGCGTACAGGGTGCAACCGGAGAGCCGGGCATCGTGGAGCACTGCGGACGCCACTTGAATCGCGAGCAATTCGGCGTGGGCGGTGGGATCTCCCGAGGCGACCGTGGCATTGGCCGCACGGGTTATCACCTCGCCCGCCCGCACGATGACAGCGCCGATCGGGACGTCCCCCCCCTTCGCGGCCGCTTCGGCCTCGTCAAGTGCGAGCCGCATCCAGGCGATGTCCTTCTGCGCACGAGAAGTGACCACGGTCACGGAACGCTCCGGGTAGCGGGGCTTTATTTGGCAGGCTCCCTGATTGCCACCTTAATGGATAGCAGGGCGCCGGCGTCCAATCGAACATGCATGCAGCCGGCGCCTGAACTTTTCACATCCGCCTGAGTACACATAATCGAATGCGACGAATTCTTGCCACACTGGTCCTTCTCGCCGCCTGCAAGAGCGGTGACGGCGGCACGGGTCCCACTCCGGTTGCATCGGTGTCCGTCACGGCGCCGTCAACCACGATTGCGACCGGGCAGCAGATTACGCTGACCGCCACCGCACGGGACGCATCGGGCAATACGCTGACCGGGCGCGCGGTGTCGTGGGCCTCGTCCGCCCCGGCTGTCGCCTCGGTCTCGGCCGCCGGCGTCGTGCAGGGACTCACCGCCGGTCAGACGACGATCACGGGCACGATCGAAGGGAAGCAGGGGCAGGTCGCCATCACCGTGACCGGCGCCGTGGCGTCGTGCACCACCGTCACGCCACTCACAGTGGCAGTTGGAGAGGTGCACACGCTCACGACTGCCGAACGACAGCAGCTCTGCCTCGCGGCAGGCGCGAGTGGAGGAGAGTTCATTCTCATTCCGTTC
>DASZZO010000131.1:0-11166 GCA_035544915.1 Gemmatimonadaceae bacterium
GGCGAAGGACCTGTTCGTGAATCAGTCCAGCCTGACGGGTGAATCGCTTCCGGCGGAGAAGAACGATCTTCCGGAGTCAGCCGACAAACACGGGGCACTGGAGTGCGCAAACCTGTGTTTCCTCGGCACCAGCGTGCAGAGCGGCACGGCCAAGGCTGTGGCGGTCAGCACCGGTGCGAACACCGTGTTTGGGGCGCTGGCGCGCGGATTGACGGGGCAGAAGCTGCAGACAGCATTTGACCGGGGCGTCAACCGCTTCACCTGGCTCATGCTCCGATTCATGGCCATCATGGTGCCGCTTGTATTCCTGATCAACGGCTTCACGAAGCATGACTGGAAGGAGGCGTTCTTCTTTGCCCTGGCGGTGGCCGTCGGCCTCACGCCCGAGATGCTCCCCATGATCGTCTCGGTGTGTCTCTCCAAGGGTGCGCTCGCCATGTCGCGCAAGAAGGCGATCGTGAAGCGGCTGAACGCCATCCAGAACTTCGGCGCAATGGATGTACTCTGCACCGACAAGACCGGCACGCTCACCATGGACAGCGTGATTCTCGAGCAGTACTGCGACGTGCAGGGAGAGGAGAGCGACCGCGTCCTGCTGTATGCGTTGCTCATCAGCGACAAACAGACGGGACTCAAGAGCGCGCTCGATCGCGCGGTGCTCGAGCACGCGCCCCGTCACCCCGAGCTCGCCGTGGGCACCTACAAGAAGATCGACGAGATTCCGTTCGACTTCTCCCGCAAGATCATGTCGGTGGTGGTTGAGACGCCGGCGGGTGAGCACTGGCTCCTCACCAAGGGGGCGCCGGAGGAAGTGCTCAAACGGTGCACACGGTTCGAGGCCGACAAGGCGACGCTCCCCGCTGAACCAGCGTTCATAGACGACCTCCTTGAGAACTGCGACGAGCTGAGCCGCAAGGGGTTTCGCGTGCTCGCGGTCGCGAAGAAGGATCAGCAGCCACGCAGCACCTATACCAAGAGCGATGAGTCCGACCTGGTGCTCGTCGGATACGTGGCGTTTCTGGACCCCCCCAAGGAAACGGCGGCTCCGGCCATTGCCGCGCTGAACGGCGCAGGCGTGCGGGTCAAGATCCTCACGGGCGACAACGAACTCGTGACCCGGACGATTTGCGATCACGTCGGCTTGACGAGCGGGGAGGTGCTGCTCGGATCGCGCGTGGCCGCCATGACGGACGCGGAGCTGCAGGGCATCGTCGAAGGCACGACCATCTTCGCGCGGCTTTCACCATCGGATAAACAGCGGATCATTCACGCGCTTCAGGCGCGCGGCCACGTGGTCGGCTTCATGGGCGACGGCATCAACGACGCCGCCGCCCTGCATGCGGCGGACGTCGGCATCTCGGTGGATACGGCGGTGGACGTGGCGAAGGAGTCGGCCGACATCATCCTGCTCGAGAAGAGCCTCATGGTGCTGGAGGAGGGCGTGCTCGAGGGGCGCAAAGTCTTCTCGAACATCCTCAAATACGTGCGCATGGGCGCCAGTTCCAACTTCGGCAACATGTTCAGCGTGCTCGGCGCCAGCGCACTCCTCCCGTTCGTGCCGATGGCGCCGATTCAGGTGCTCACGAACAACCTGCTCTACGACTTTTCGCAGGTGCCGATTCCTACCGACAACGTGGATCCCGAGCAGATCGCGAGGCCGCGGCCGTGGGATATCGGCGAGATCGGCCGCTACATCGTGACCATCGGCCCCATCAGTTCGATCTTCGACTACACCACGTATGCGATGATGTGGTTCCTGTTCAACGCCCGCACACCCGGGCATGCGGCACTCTTTCAAACGGGCTGGTTTGTCGAGTCCCTGATGACGCAGACGCTGATCATCCACGTGATCCGGACGAACAAGATCCCATTCCTGCAGAGCAGGCCGAGTTGGCCGCTGGTCGCGACAACGGTACTCATCATGGGCGTGGGCCTCTGGCTCCCGACGTCCCCATTTGGCCCTGCGCTCGGATTCGTGGCGCTCCCCGAGCTGTACTGGCCGTTGCTCGCGCTGACGCTCTTCTGCTATGTGCTGCTGACGCAGGCAATCAAGTTTCTGCTTGTGCGACGTCGCTGGATCTGAGCGGTAGGTCGGCGCTCCCCGTGGTTGCCCCACGCAACGAACCGTGCAACCTGAGCATTGACGTGCGATCCGGGATACGTGCGCAGGAACTCCACGGGCGCGCCGTCGCTGCGGTCGGAGCGGGCAGCGCGCGCGTCGAATGGCGCCAGCTTCTCGCGCAGTTCTGCTTCTTCTTCTGCTGGCAGGTTCCCGCGACCGACTTCGTCCGCATGCTGCGGGCAACCGGCGTACATCATCAGGGGGCCGTTGGGGGTGAGTGCCTCCTTGATCGCTAGATGGATCTCGTCCGGTCCGCCCGCAACTTCACCAACGGCTCGGACAAAAGCGTGTGCCATCACGACGTCGCCCGGTCTTACCCGAAGGAGCGAGGCTGAGCGGCAAGCTGCGGTCGGGAATGCCTGAATGTGGCAGGCTTGGCGGGTGCTGGAATACTTGCGGGACTCTAACGGACTACGCATTCTATCGATCTCGTGTACACGAGAGCGCCATTGACTGTCACCCGAGAGGCGTTCCTCGCCGGGCTCGTCGTGCTCGCGATCTACATTGCACTCCGGCCTGACGCACCCACGAACCTCGGGCGCCTGATCGACGACGGCGTCTACCTCGCCGTGGGCAAGGCGATCGCGCACGGTGAGGGATATCGCTCCATTCATATGGTTGGCGCGCCGGTGCAGGTGAAGTTCCCACCGCTGTTGCCCGCGCTATACGCGCTTTTCTGGCTCGGCACCGACTCCCTGATGACGGTCACCCGCCTGGCGCTCGCCGCCAGCATCGCCGCGACTGCAGCGAGCGCCGCCCTCCTCTGGTATTACGCCCGGAACGTCCTCGGCACGCAACCGCTGCTCACGGCATTCTTCGTCATTGCGCCGCTCGCCAGCGAGCACACCATGTTCTACTTCAGCGGCCCGATCAGCGAGCCGTGGATGCTCCTCGGCTGGGCGGCAGCGCTGTTGCTCATGGAGCGGCTGCGGCGAGGGCGCCAAGCACGGCGCGAACCCGTCGCCGCAGCGGTCGCGCTTGGCCTGGTGCTCGCCGCCACCGTCCTCGCTCGCTCCCAGGCGATCGCCATCGCCATCGGCATGCTCGCGTGCCTTCCGATGGTGCGCGCGGGATGGCGCTCCACCTGCGCAGCCGTTGCCGCGACCGCGGTGCCGCTCGCCACGTGGGCCCTGGTGCACGCCGCGATGGCCGCGCGCGGCCCGCTCTCCACCCAGCCCGACCAGTAGTCGTACATCGCGTGGATTGCCGCCGGTGGCGCAGGGGACGTTGTCGCCTTCGCCGTTCGCATGGTATCGCGCGCCCTGCCCTGGTACCTCCAACTCTACGGCGTGGTCCTCATCGGCTGGAGTTCAGGCAAGACGTACGCGCTTGTCGTGGCGGCGGTGATGCTCGGGACGGCGGGCCTGGTCCTGCTGGCGCGGCGGGTGCCGGAGCTTCTCGCGGGCATCGTCGCCACGATTGGTGTCCTGCTCGTGTGGCCGTACATCCAGGATCGCTTTCTGACGCCGATCATTCCAATAGTCGGACTCGCGGTTGCGTACGCGGCGCAGCGGGCGCTCGTTCTGCTCCCCCGCGCCGCGCGCGGCACCGTGCTCGCAGTGGCCGCCCTCGTGGGACTCGTTGTGCTGCAATCAAACCTGCGTTCGCGTCACGACGCGGTCACTCATGGGACCACGTCGAAGTTCGCGCTCGAATCCGCCGAGATAGCGGAATGGATTCGCTCCAACACCAGGCCGGACGAACGAATCCTCGCGAATGAAGGTGCTGCGCTCTTTCTGCGCACTGGGCGCCGCACGGCCACCCCCGATCCCGAGGAACCGGCGCTGAGCATCACGCCGGTCGAGCGACCGCTCGGCTTTTTCGCCAAGCGCCTCCTGGCCGACCCAGCGGACCTGTTCGTACTCTGGGACTTCATGCCCGGGGCATCCAGGGACTGGATGATCCGTCTCTCGCAGCAGTGCCCGGGACTGCTCGTGCGCGTTCCAGCCGACTCCACCGCAGGATCGTCCTCGGCAATCCACTACTTTCATCTGCATACTGATCTGCCATGTCTCACGCAGATCGCCGGCGGATTGCCTCCCATCGTCCCCCGACAGCCAGACGTGACTCCTCCGTAAGGGTGAACGCATGATGCGACTCTTCAACGCTTGTTTGGGCAAGCCTGCTCGTCCTGGCCGCCGGCCTTCCCGGGCCGACCGGGCCTCGATCACGCCGGTGTCTTCGTCCTCGAGCGCGTGCTTGACGACCCGCCGGATAGGGGCCTCGTCGTCACGCACCAGCCCGGTGACGCGCGCGTCGTGCATTCCCTGCCCTCAACCCGCGCCGGCTTCGTCGTCTGCTACGCGCTCCGCGAGCGTGGCGAAAAGATAGTCGCGATTCATTCGCGCAATCGTGTCGATCGAAATCCCCTTGGGACACGCCTCCTGGCACTCCCCGAACAGCGTGCACCCCCCGAATGTCTCCAGGTCCATTTGCGCCAACATCGTGAGGGCGCGCCGGTAGCGCTCGGGCTGTCCCTGCGGCAGCGCACCGAGGTGCGAGATCTTCGCGGCGGTGAACAGCGACGCCGATGCATTGGGACATGCCGCCACGCATGCTCCACACCCGATGCATGCGGCCGCGTCCATGGCCCGGTCGGCGTCGGGTTTTGGGATGGGAATGGCGTTACCGTCGGGCGCGCCCCCCGTGCGGGCGCTGACATATCCGCCGGCCTGCACAATCCGGTCGAACGCTCCGCGGTCTACCACGAGATCCCTGATCACGGGAAACGCCCGTGCGCGCCATGGCTCGATCCAGATCTCGTCACCGTCGCTGAAGCTCCGCATGTGGAGCTGGCAGGCGGTCGTGAGCCTCACGGGCCCGTGCGCCACGCCATTGATCATCATGCCGCACGCGCCGCAGATGCCCTCGCGACAGTCGTGGTCGAACGCGATGGGATCAGCGCCCGTCGCCGCGAGGCCCTCGTTCACCACGTCGAGCATTTCGAGGAACGACATATCGGGACTCACATTATCGGCCGTGTAATCCACCAGGCGACCTGGGGCATCCGGGCCGGGTTGCCGCCAGACATGCAGTCGAAGCTTCATGAGCTGCGCGCGGAGGTCATTTGTAGCTGCGCATCGACAAGTGCACGTTGTGGAACTCGAGCGGTTCCTTGTGGAGCACGGGCGACCTGCCATCTCCCGTGTACTCCCACGCGGCGACGTACGCGAACTGTGCATCGTCCCGCCTTGCCTCGCCGTCGTCCGTCTGGTACTCCTCGCGAAAATGGCCGCCGCAGCTTTCCTCACGATGGAGCGCGTCGATGCACATCAACTCCGCGAACTCCAGGAAGTCTGCTACGCGTCCGGCCTTCTCCAGCGACTGATTCAGCTCGGTGCCACTCCCCGGAACCATCACGTTCTGCCAGAACTCCTCGCGCAGCGGCGGAATCTCGCGGAGTGCCTCCTCCAGCCCCGACGCGGTGCGCGACATGCCGCACTTCTCCCACAGGATGTGGCCGAGTGCCCGGTGAAATGAGTCCACCGTCCGCTTTCCCCTGATCGCCAGGAGTCGGTCAGTTTGCGCTCCAACCTGGGCGATGGCGTCCCGGAACGCGGCGTGATCCCCTGTCACGGGCCGCTGCGTTGCCGTCGCGAGATAGTCCCCAATGGTGTAGGGAAGAATGAAATAACCGTCGGCCAGGCCTTGCATCAGCGCACTCGCTCCAAGCCGGTTCGCCCCGTGATCGGAGAAGTTTGCCTCGCCGATCACGTAGAGTCCTGGAATGGTGCTCATGAGATTGTAGTCCACCCACAGTCCGCCCATGGTGTAATGGACGGCCGGGTAGATTCGCATCGGGCGCCTGTACGGATTCTCAGCCGTGATCCGCTCGTACATCTCGAACAGGTTGCCATACCGCTCGCGAATGGTGTGTTCGCCGACCCGCGCGATCGCATCGGCGAAATCGAGATACACGCCGCGCCCACCGGGACCCACGCCGCGCCCCTCGTCGCATACTTCTTTCGCGGCGCGCGAGGCAACGTCCCGGGGAGAGAGGTTCCCAAAGCTCGGGTATTTGCGCTCGAGGAAGTAGTCCCGGTCCGCCTCCGCGATCTCCTCAGGCGTCCGGCTGACGTCCTTCCTCTTCTTCGGAACCCAGACTCTCCCGTCATTTCGCAGCGACTCTGACATGAGCGTGAGCTTGGATTGGTGCGCCCCAGTCTGGGGAATGCAGGTGGGGTGAATCTGCGTGAAGCACGGGTTCCCGAATGCCGCCCCCTTCTTGTAGGCCCGGTAGGTCGCGGTGGCGTTGCTCCCCTTCGCGTTGGTCGAAAGAAAAAAGACGTTCCCGTAGCCACCGGTGCCGAGCACGACGGCGTCGCCTGCATGCGGTTCGATCGCGCCCGTGGCGAGGTTGCGGGTTATGATGCCGCGCGCCTGGCCGTCGATGACGACGAGGTCGAGCATCTCATGGCGGTCGTACATCCTGACGCCGCCGGCGGCGATCTCCTTCTCCAGGGCCTGATATGCGCCGAGAAGCAGCTGCTGCCCGGTCTGCCCTCTCGCGTAGAACGTCCTCGAGACCTGCGCCCCGCCGAATGAGCGGTTCGCGAGGAGTCCGCCGTACTCGCGGGCGAAAGGCACGCCCTGGGCTACGCACTGGTCGATGATGTTCACGCTCAACTGCGCGAGCCGGTAGACGTTCGCCTCGCGCGAGCGGAAGTCGCCGCCCTTGACCGTGTCGTAGAAGAGCCGCCACACACTGTCGCCGTCGTTGCTGTAATTCTTGGCAGCGTTGATTCCGCCCTGGGCGGCGATCGAATGTGCGCGCCTCGGAGAGTCCTGAAAGCAGAAGCAGCTCACATGGTAGCCCAGCTCCGACAGCGACGCCGCCGCGCTGGCGCCGGCAAGCCCTGACCCCACCACGAGCACGTGGTGCTTCCGCTTGTTCGCCGGACTGACCAGCCTCATCTCGAAACGATGCTTGTTCCATTTCTCGGCGAGCGGTCCGCCCGGGATTCGCGAGGCGAGCATGAGGCTCATCGCATCAGTCCGAGCATGACGCTCAGGGGCAAAAGGCTGAATCCCAGGGGCACGACAACGGCGACGCCGAGCGCCAGGCGGCGCTGCAGCGGAGCGGCGGACGGCCGCGCGAAGCCCAGCGTGCGGAACGCCGCCCAGGCGCCGTGATAGAGGTGCAATCCGAGAAACGCCATGGCACCCAGGTAGAAGAGCGCAACCGAGGGCACCTGGAATCCGATCACCACGTTCCCGAACGCACCGTCCTTCATGAAGGCGGGATGCAGCGTGCCCGTCGTGAAGTGGAGCAGGTGATAGGGGATGAACACAAGGAGGTACGCGCCTCCCCACCGTAGTGTGCGCGCGGCGTAGGTGGAAACCTGCGGCTCACGACGCGCGTAGGCCTCCGGGCGGGCGGCCCAGTTGTGCCGAGTGAGTTGCACCGCGGCCGCTACGTGCAGGATGACCGCCACCAGCAAGGCGACGCGGAGGGCCCAGGTCAACTCGATCAATGTGTGCTGCAGCAGGTGGGAATATGCGTTGAAGCGCTCCGCCCCGGAAAAAAACTGCAGGTTGCCCGCCATGTGCAGAACGACGAACGCGACGAGCAGCATGCCCGTCGCGCCCATCACGATTTTCTTGCCGACGGTTGATCTCCAGAAGGTCCCCACTCTGCCCATCAGAACTTGATGGCGGCCATTGGTTCCCGCACAGCATCCGCGCTCTTCGCGAGCGCCGCCTGCTCATCTGCCGTGAGCGTGACTTCGAGGATCTTCTCCACTCCCGCGTGACCGAGTTTGACCGGCACGCCCAGGAACAACCCCTCCATGCCGTACTCGCCTTCCAGCCAGGCGGAGCATGGCAGGATGCGCTTCTGGTCGAACACGATGCTTTCGGCCATCTGGACCGCACCCGACGATGGGGCGTAATACGCGGAGCCGGTTTTGAGGTGCTTGACGATCTCGGCGCCGCCGTTTCGCGTACGATCGACGATTGCGTCGAGTGTGGGTTTGTCCATGAGCTGGCTGATGGGGATGCCGCTGACGGTGGTGTAACTGATGAGCGGCACCATGGTATCACCGTGTCCGCCCAGCACCATGGCCTGGATGTCCCGCACGGAAACGTCGAGCGCCGCTGCGAGGAACGACCGGTAACGCGCGCTGTCGAGCACGCCGGCCATGCCCACAACGCGTTCCCGGGGAAAGCCGCTCGCGCGCTTGGCCACATAGCACATCACATCGAGCGGGTTCGAGACCACGATGATGATCGCCTGCGGCGACGTCCTGGCGATGTTCTCGGCCACCTGCTTGACAATGCCGGCGTTCGTGTTGAGAAGGTCATCGCGGCTCATTCCGGGCTTCCGGGCGATGCCGGCGGTGATCACTACGATGTCTGACCCGACGGTCTCGTCGTACCCGTTGGTACCGGTGACGCGAGAATCAAAGCCTTCGATCGGGGCGGATTCCCACTGATCCAGCCCCTTCCCTTGAGGGATGCCCTCGGCGACATCGACCATGACGACATGGCGAGCGAGTTCCTTTTCGGCAATGCGCTGCGCCGCCGTCGCGCCGACGTTGCCGGCTCCGACGACGGTGATCTTGTTGACCATGGTGAGAGGAGATTTGTAGGGATGAACGCGGCGAACGGAGTGAAAGCTATCATGGTATTGGCCCTATCCCCCCACCTGCGAGAGGGCCCGGAGACCGCCGACCTTCATCTGGAGGAGGTTGTGCTCCTTGGGTTTGTCGGCGAGTGCCTGCACAAAGAGCGGCTCCAGCGGGGCTCCGGCACGGAGTGGATCGCGGAGGTTCACTTCGTGATCGCCGTACAGGCAGGTGCGCAGCCGTCCGTCGGCGGTCAGTCGCACGCGGTTGCACGAGCCGCAGTACGTATGGGTCATCGGGGTGATCACTCCCACCGTACCGGCGGCCCCGTCGAGTCGATAATACGTGGCCGGCCCATTGCCCCGTGCGGGGCCGGGCGCCGCAGCAAGCGGGCCGACCTCTCCGACCCGCTGCAGGACTTCCTCGCTCGGCACCACGTGCTCCCAAGTGAGGCTCGCCATCTCACCAACTGGCATCAGCTCGATGAATCGCACGTGCCATGGATGCTCGAGTGTCAGGCGCGCAAAGTCGGCAATCTCGTCGTCATTGATGCCACGCATTACCACGACATTGAGCTTGATCGGATCGAGCCCCGCTGCCGTCGCAGCGCAAGCCGAACGAACGGGATCGAAGAGGAGGTTCCGCCGCGCGATCGCGGTAATGCGCGCTGGCCTCAGCGAGTCAGCGCTCACATTGACCCGGTCGAGCCCGGCATCGCGCAGCGGCGCGGCGAGCTCGGGCAGCTTCACGCCGTTCGTCGAGAGCGCGATGTCCTCAATGCCCGGTATGGAGCGAAGCATGCGTACGAGCGTCACGAGATCCGGCCGGATGGTCGGTTCGCCGCCCGTGATCCTCAGTCGCCGGAGGCCCAGCGGAGCGAGTTGTCGCACCACCTCCGTGATCTCCTCGTACGACAGGATCTCGGCTTTCGGAAGCCAGTCGAGCCCGTCGAGTGGCATGCAGTAGACACACCGGAAGTTGCAGCGATCGGTGACGGAGATGCGCAGGTACTCGATCGACCGGCCGAATTGGTCCTTCAATGGAGGAGAAGTCATGAGGCTGTCGACACTCGAGGATCGAAAGTCAAGACATGGGTCTCACCGGTCGCGGCGTCGGCCTCGCGCGCCGAGCGGGTCGGATCGATCCATTCACTGGCGCCATCGGAATAGTGTTCGCGCTTCCAGATCGGCACACGCCTCTTCAGCTGCTCAATGACGTAGCGCGTGGCGTCGAGCGCGGGCGCGCGATGCGCGTGCGACACGGCGATCGCAACGCTCACATCGCCCAGGGCAATCTCACCGATGCGGTGCTCCACCACGAGGAGTTCGGTTCGAAAGCACTTCACGGCTTCTGTGGCAATCCGATCCAGCTCGGCCGTGGCCATCGCCGCGTACGCCGCGTACTCGATGCCGGTCACGGCGCGTCCGTCGTTGACATCGCGAACGGTGCCGAGGAAAAGTGACGTGGCGCCGTGTTCCTTCGCGGCAACTTCGCGGAGCAATGCGGGCGCGTCGATTGCGCGAGTGACGAGCGCCGTGCGCATCGTTGCTCAGCCCCCTGCCACTGGGGGAATCAGCGCGACTTCGTCGCCCGAGTGAATCACCTCGCCAAGCGCCGCGTATCGCTGGTTGAGGGCGACGAGCGGCGACGGTGGGAGCGCGCGCCCTGTGGCCAGCTCCCTGACGCGGGCCAGGAGATCCCGCACGGTCGCCCCATCGGCCAGTGTGACCTCAATCTGCTGCGCGCGAAATGCATCAGCGTAGGAGGCAAAGAGAAGAACAGGAACTCTCATCAGGGTAAAATAGTACGGGCCCCGGGCGCGCAACGCACCGGGGGCCCGCTCATCCCGCTATCCTGTTACGCGTCCGTCAGTTCCGAGACATCGATGTCCGCAACCATCGCGCGCAGTTCCTTCGATGGCTTGAACACGGGTACGGGCCGGGCGGATACTTCCACCGGAGCACCTGTGCGCGGATTCCGCGCCATGCGCGTCTTCCGCTGCCGGATCTTGAATGTGCCGAAGCCGCGAACCTCGATGTTCTTCTGCTCCTTGAGTGCGTCCTTGATGGCGTCCAGGAAGGAG
Source organism: Gemmatimonadaceae bacterium (assembly GCA_035544915.1). GTDB lineage: Bacteria > Gemmatimonadota > Gemmatimonadetes > Gemmatimonadales > Gemmatimonadaceae > Fen-1231. The sequence continues at coordinate 10,772 of DASZZO010000131.1, forward strand.
TCTACGACGCGTGCGCAGTCCTTCTTGGAGATCAGGGGCCCCGAAGTCTGGGCAATAGACTCGGTTACGCGCTCGACCAGATCGGCTTTGGTCATGGACAACCTTCGAGAGAGGACGCTCGGCGAATAGCCGTAAGTGCATCCATTCTAGGATGTTATCTACTCTGGTGTCAAGACATCGGCACTTCGCCGCGGGCCGAACCCGCCCTTGGCACGCCCTTTCGGGCTATCGCGCCGCGCCGACTGTCTGCAAAAACTCGTCGAAAAGCGGGCGCGCGTCGTGCGGGCCGGGGGCGGCTTCCGGATGAAACTGGACCGCAAGAATCGGCAGTTCCTTGTGCCGGAGCCCCTCGATGGACCCATCATTCAGATTGATGTGTGTTACCTCGAGCTCCG
>DASZZO010000132.1:0-23569 GCA_035544915.1 Gemmatimonadaceae bacterium
CGAGAACGCGGCTCGGTGGCTGCTCCAACGGCCGGGCTCCACTTCACGCCCCACCTGCTCGATGCGCTCCGGGCGAAGGGTGTCCGCCGGGCCGACATCGTTCTGCACGTGGGCGCGGGTACGTTCAGGCCGGTTGAGGCAGTCGATCCCGCGGGGCACGTGATGCACGAGGAGTGGTATCGCGTTCCCGCTGAGACGGCGACCGCAGCGAACAGGGCACGGCAGGCAGGCTGCCACGTGTGGGCGGTGGGCACGACCACACTGCGCGCCCTGGAGAGCACGGTGAACGCAGACGGTGACGTTCAGCCTCGCGAGGGGGAGACGCGGATGTTCATATATCCACCGTATTCCGTTCGCTCGGTGGACCGGCTGCTCACGAACTTCCATCTTCCCCGCTCCACGCTGCTCCTGCTGGTCGCGGCATTCGCCGGCGTGGAACTCACTCGCGAAGCCTACGCGGCCGCGGTGCGCGAGCGCTACCGGTTCTATTCGTACGGAGATGCGATGGTGATTGTCTGAAGACAGAACGCCTCACACCGCCCGGCGAGCGATTGCCGGAGTTCGGTTTTGCCGTGCTCGCGCGAGACGGACGCGCGCGTGCCGGGATGTTCAGGACCCCGAGGGGCGCCGTGGAGACGCCGGCGTTCATGCCGGTCGGCACGCTCGCGTCGGTGAAGGCCCTGGACCCCGCCGACCTTCGCGCGATGCACGCGCAGATGATCCTGGCCAATGCCTACCATCTCCATCTCCGGCCGGGTGACGCGCTCGTGCGTGACCTCGGCGGCCTGCACCGGTTCATGGCCTGGAATGGCCCGATCCTCACCGACTCCGGCGGATTCCAGGTATTCTCCCTCGCGTCGCTGAGTCACCTCACCGAAGACGGTGTCGAGTTCCGTTCGCATGTCGACGGCTCCTCGCGGCGCTTCACGCCGGAACTGGTGATGCAGATCGAGACCAACCTCGGAGCCGACGTGATCATGCAGTTCGACCACGTGATTCCCGGCCGGAGCGACTATGCGGCGTCCCAGGATGCGAGCGAGCGAAGCATTCGCTGGCTGGAGCGCTGTCGCGCCGAGTTCGTGAGACTCCACCTTGACCCGCGCGCGCCACGACAGGCTCTTTTCCCCATCGTCCAGGGCGGGGTCCACGCCGGGCTGCGCCGATCCGCGGCGGCAGCCGTGAGCAGCGCCGGTGATTGGCACGGCATTGCCATAGGTGGGCTTTCTGTGGGAGAGGAAAAACGCGCGATGTACGAGATGCTCGACGTGTGCGACGACGCCATTCCGGCCGGCCAGCCACGCTACCTCATGGGCGTCGGCTTCCCGGAGGACCTCATCGAGGGAGTGGCGCGCGGCATGGACCTGTTCGACTGCGTCGCACCTACACGGCTGGGTCGCAACGGCGCCGCGTTCAGCTGCGAAGGACGCCTCAACCTCAAGAACGCGGTCCACCGCGCCGATGAACGGCCGCTGGAGGAGGGCTGCAGATGCGCCGCGTGCCGGCAGTTCAGCCGCGCATACATCCGGCACCTCGTGACCGCCGACGAGATCCTCGGACTGCGCCTTCTTTCACTGCACAATGTACATTTCCTCATCGCCCTGATGCGCCGCGCCCGCGAGGCGACCAGCGCCGGGACCTTCGGCGCGTGGAGCCGCGACTGGCTCGAGCGCTATCACTCCAAGCCGGCTGAGGTATGAGTCTCTTTGCGCCGTTCTCTCCGCTCCTGGCGCAGGCCGCCCCTGGTGGCGGACTCGCGCAGTATTCAGGGCTGATCTTCAACGTCGCGCTGATATTCGCGATCTGGTATTTCCTCGTCATTCGCCCGCAACAGAAACAGCGCCGGACGCATGAGGCAGCGCTCCTCAACCTGCGCAAGGGTGATGAGATCGTCACCACGGGCGGAATCGTCGGCGAGGTGATTCACATCAAGGAAACGCTCAAGGATGGCCAGTCGGCGAAGACGCTCGACGACCGCGTCACGATCAAGTCGAGCGACTCGAAGCTCGTCGTTGAGCGCGGCCGCATCGCGAAGGTCGTGAAGTCGAGCGCGAGCGACGGCTAGGCGGCATGGGCTTGCTCTCGATCCGGGTCCTCGGCGATCCCATCCTTCGCCGGGCAACGACCGCCGTCCAGTCGTTCACGCCGGGGCTTCAGCAGCTCATCGATGACATGTTCGAGACGATGCACGCCGCGCGGGGTGTCGGTCTCGCCGCGCCGCAGGTAGGACGCAGCGAACGCCTCACCGTGGTGGATGTGCACGGCGCCCGGCACGTCCTGATCAACCCCGAGGTCATCGAGCGGGAGGGATCGCTCAAGTGGGAGGAGGGGTGCCTTTCGATCCCCGAGATCTACGGTGACGTGGTGCGCGCCGCGCGCGTGGTGGTGCGCGCGCTCGACCGCGAGGGCAGCCCGTTCGAGGTGGAGGGCACCGAGCTGCTGGGCGTCTGCCTCCAGCACGAAATCGACCACTTGAACGGCAAGTTGTTCATCGACCACTTGAGCTTCCTGAAGCGCCAGAAGGCACTCGCGCAATGGGAAGAGGAACGCGTCAAGTATCCCAGCCTCATCCGGACGATCGTACCCGGCGAAGAGCCGGAGTCCGAGCTCTGATGCGCGTCGTCTTCTGGGGAACGCCCGAGTTTGCGGAACCGCCGCTCCGGGCGCTCATCGGCGAGGGCCACGAGGTCGTGGGCGTGGTGACGCAGCCCGACAAGCCTCGAACGCGGTCACGCTCGCAGCTGGATCCTTCACCGGTGAAACGGGTCGCGATTGAGGAGGGCATTCCGGTGCTCCAACCGGAGCGGCCGCGCGGCCCGGACTTTCTCGGCCAGCTGCGAACGCTCGAGCCCGAGATCTCCATAGTGGTCGCGTACGGCCATCTCCTGAGCGACGACGTGATCAACGCGCCGCTCCGCGGCACGCTCAACATTCACGCATCGCTGCTCCCGGAGTACCGGGGCGCCGCGCCCATCCAGGCAGCCATCCGGGACGGCCGCCAGGAAACCGGCGTGAGCGTCATGCGGATGGTGGCCGCGCTCGACGCGGGCCCGGTGCTGCTCGCGCTCCGCACGCCGATTGCCGCAGATGAGACCGCGGGAGAGCTGCACCTGCGGCTGGCCGAACTCGGTGCCACGGCGATTATCGAAGCCCTCGCGCTGATGGCGCTGGGCAAGGCGATCGAGGCGCCGCAGAACGAATCGCTGGTGACGTTCGCACCCAAGATCGGCCGGGACGACGCCCGGCTTCCCTTCGACGCGCCGGCTGACCGCGTGGCGCGCCTCGCGCGGGCCTACGATCCCAGGCCCGGTGCGTGGGCGATGCTGCGGGACCTCGAGGTTCGATGCTACGGCGTGCGGGTCGTGCCGGAGCGCTCAGGCGTGCCCGGCACGGTCCTCGAGGCGAGCGAGCAACGCCTGGTCGTGGCGTGCGGCGAGGGAGCGGTGCGAATTGGCGAGGTGCATCCGGCCGGCCACAAACGTCTCGCGGCCGCGCAGTGGGTGCGCGGCCGCGGAGTCGCCGAAGGAGACCGGTTCGTCTAGGGCTGGTACAACACTTTGGTGGGCACGAGCACTGGTGCGTTTCCGCCCGAGGCCTGGCCATTGCCGATTTGTCCGAAGACGTTGTCGCCCCAGCAGTAGACAGTGCCCGCCTGCGAACTCGGGCCTACGGGAGTGCCGAGGGGTGCGACGATACCGCACGTATACAGTTCACCAAGCGAGATGGAACGGAAGTGGAGTCCCCCGCCTACCTTCACGGGTATTGATGAACTGGTCGTCGTTCCGTCGCCGAGCTGCCCGAGGTTATTCCGGCCCCAGCACCACGCGTCTCCGGTCATGTTGTCGATCGCGCATGTGTGGAACTCCCCCGCGGATACCGTAGCGAAGATCACGCCCGGCGGCATTGCCACGGGCACGGGGTTCGGGTGTGCCTTGTTGTCCATGGCGCCATTCCCGAGCTGGCCGAATCCATTGCCGCCCCAGCACCAGCCGGCGCCGCCACTGTCGACGGGCGTCATGGAGCATGTATGTGCTCCGCCAGCGGTGAGCCCCGTCGAGTCGAACACCGTGCCGGGCGTGGGCATGATCACCGCGGTTTGCGAGCTCTTGCGGGCGGTCGTGCCATCGCCGATCTGTCCGCTATTGTTGAGTCCCCAGCAGCTGGGCGTGCGAGACGCGCGCTGGGTTGCGACCGTCGATGCGTCATACCGGGGCATGGCACAGGTGTGCGTCCGGCCGGAAACGATATTCGACCAGAGAAGCAACCCATTGCCGGGGAAAATCTGCAGATAATCGGTGCGATTGACGAACGTTCCGTCGCCCAGCTGGCCCTGCTCGTTGCCTCCAGCACAATACGCCACGCCTCCAATCGAAATCAGGCAGTCATGGTCTTCGCCTGCGGCAAGCAGGTTCGCGAAGTTGTTGGGAAGTGATACCACCACCGCGACGTCTGACGGCGCTGAGTTGAACACGTTGCCCCAGCAGTAGATCTGCCGCCCCGGGGTGAGTCCGCAGAAGAAGCTGCGTCCGCCAGTCAGCTGCCGGAAGGGCACGAACGGTCCATTCAGGCTGTCGGAGCCCGAGGCAACCGGCGTTGTGGGTGCCGTGGTGCTGGCCAACGTGCCCTTGCCGAGCTGGCCGGCATCGTTCAGCCCCCAGCAGTATGTGCGATTGTTCAGTGCGATGACGCCGCAGGCCTGGAAGTTTCCCGCCTTGACGTCCGAGAACGCCACGGTGGCCGTGGCAGTGAAGTTCCCGGTAGATCCGTTAGAGAGCGCCTTGGCCCGAAGGAGCTGTACGCCTGCGCGGCTGCCGAGCGTCCACGTAACCTGTGCGGTACCATCGCTGCCCGTGGTGCCAGTGGCGGAGGTGACGCTGCCGCCCCCGGTGAGTGAATCCGTCCACTTGACGGTCTCGCCGACGATCACGTTACCGAACTGATCGGTGACCTTGACTTTGAGCTGCACCGGCAACGTGGTGCCGACCGGCGCGACCTGGCCCGAGCCGCCCGCTGGAATGAGCTGGCGCCCAGTGTCGGGGAGTGTTGTGGCGGTAAAGACGACCGGGTTTGTGACGCCGGTCACGGAGGCTGCCATCGACTGTGGCGTGTTCAGTGTGCCCAGGGTCCACGTCGCGCTGACCGTGCCGTCGGCGACCGTCGTATCAGTGGCCGGTGCAATCGTCCCGCTCGATGCACCCGGGGCCCACATGACCTTGACACCTGATTTCACGAAACCGAATTGGTCCTGAACCTTCACTATGAGAGGTTGCGCCAGTGGACGTCCAACCCGGCCCTGCTGCCTGTCGCCGCTCACCGCGACGATCGCCGCCGGCGGACCCGCGGTGGCGGTCGCCGTGAACGTGGCACTATCAGCCAGAAAGTTGGTCGTGAGAATCGCGACGACCTTGTTGACGCCGAGCGTGGTGCCGAGTGTCCACACGGCGCGCACCAGACCGTCGGCCGCCGATGCGTTGGCCGGCGGATTCACGTTGCCACCCCCGGCGCGAACCTGGAATGTCACCGTCGCGCCCTCTACGGGGAGGCCGCCGGCATCCACAACCTTCACCGTGAGCTGCTTCGTCAGCGCCGCGCCGACGAATCCGATCTGCTGGTCACCGGACACCGATCGGAGGGCCGCGGCAAAATCCTTTGACTGTACCTGTGACGGCCCGCTCGTGTCGCGATGACAGCCACCGAGAATGGCGACCGCTGCCAGCGTCGCGGCAATCACTGAAGTCGAAATGGGTTTGCAGCGGTGCATCTGAGCTCCGTGCTGATGGTCTTCGGAGGACTGCGATCGTTCCACCCTGCTGAACGGGCGGCAGACAGCCCCCGAGCGCATGCTCACCGGGGCCTGTTCTTCTGTTCCAAGTAGACGTCCCATGAGGTCCCCCGGTAACGGTGCGCCATTCGAGGGCAAGTTCAGCGACCCGAGTCACAGTCTGGAAGCCGCACCAGCATGGCCACGCTATCTTTGGAAGGCATGAGCCTCACTCCCTCAGCGACCGCGCTTTCAGGCGTCACGATCTCGCGAGTCGCGTCCGCCGAGATCCTCGCCGATCTGCGATCCGGCACGCTGCTCGACGCGGCGTTCGACCGGCGGGCCGCCCTGCTCGATGCCAGGGATCGGCGTTGGACGCGCGAGCTCATCTATGGTATGCTCCGGCGCCGCTCCTGGCTTGACCTCCTGCTCGGCGAGCGTGTGCGCGGCGGGTTGGCGCGGCTGGACCCGGATGTGATCGACCTCCTCCGCCTGGGCGCGCAGCAGCTGCTGCACATGGGCAGCGTTCCGCCCTATGCCGCCATCGCGCAGACAGTGGAGCTCGCCAAGCGGCGTCACGGACTCGGAGCAAGCCGGCTCGTCAACGCGGTGCTGCGTCGCCTCGACCGGGAGCGCGATGCGCTCAACCCCTCGCTGCACCGGGACCCGATTGCGGCGCTCGCCACCGTGCACTCGCATCCGCGATGGCTCGTGGCGCGCTGGGTCGCGCGCTGGGGCGCGCACGACACGAGGGCGTTGCTGGAGGCGAACAACCGCGAGGCACCGCTGGTCGTTCGGCCCTGGGGGCTGGTGCGAGAGCAGCTCGAGGCGATGCTCGAGGCGGCCGATGTCGGCATAGAAGACGCGCCGCTGGTGGCCGATAGCATGCAACTGTCACTGGGATCGTCACTCACCGCGCTGGGCGCGTTCCGGCAGGGCCATCTGTTTGTGCAGGATCCGGCGGCAACGCTCGTCACGCGATACGCGGCGATTCCACCATTGGCTCGCGTGGCGGACCTGTGCGCAGCGCCCGGCGGCAAGACGGTGGAGCTCTCCCGGACGGCTGCCCTCGTGGTCAGCGCGGATGCTTCGATCCATCGACTCGCACGCCTGAGGGAAACAGTCGCGCGCCTGGAGCTGGGCAATGTGGTGGCCCTGGCGAGCGACGCGCGCACGCCGGCCATCGCTCCACTCGACGCGGTTCTGGTGGACGTCCCGTGTACGGGAACGGGGACCTTCCGCCGTCACCCCGACGCACGGTGGCGCCTGGCGCCGAAGGACCTGGCCATCATGGCCGCGGTACAGCACTCGATCCTGCATGGCGCGGCGAGTGCGGTGCGACCGGCAGGGCTGCTCGTGTACAGCACCTGCTCGCTCGAGCCGGAGGAGAACGACGCGCAGATCGAGACCTTCCTGGCCGAACACTCCGAGTTCACGCTCGAGCCGCCGCCCCCCGGTGCCGTACCGTCCGAGGTGCTCGACGCCGGACGACTTCGCGTGTTGCCCCATGTGCATGGCGTCGATGGTGCGTTCGCCGCGCGACTTCGACGGCGCGCTGCCTGATGAGCCCGGGCGCGTCGCGAAGAAAGGTGCGCATAGTGCCCTCGCTGCTCGCCGCGGATTTCGCGCGGCTCAGGGACGACATCGCGGTGGTCGAAGCCGGGGGCGCCGACTGGCTTCACATCGATGTGATGGATGGCGTGTTCGTGCCGAACCTGTCCTTCGGCACCAAGGTGATCGAGACGTGCCGAAAGCTCACGCAGCTCCCCCTGGACGTGCATCTCATGGTGGTGGAGCCGGAGAAGTATTTTGACAGCTTCGCAAAGGCGGGCGCGAATGGGCTCACCATCCACGTGGAGGCTGCGCCTCACCTGCAGCGGCAGTTGATGCGAATCAAGGAACTCGGCTGCGCAGCCGGCGCGGTGATGAATCCCGGGACTCCTCTCGAATCCGTGCAGGAGGTCGCATCCGACCTGGACCTCCTCCTGATCATGAGCGTGAATCCGGGGTTCGGGGGACAGGCGTTCATCGCGAGGTCCGTGGACAAGATCGGCCGGGCACGAGCGATGCTCGACGCCGCTCGTAGCGCGGCAGCACTCGAAGTGGACGGCGGGATTGCGCGCGGCACGATCAACGCGTGCTGGCGGGCCGGAGCCGACACCTTTGTCGCGGGGAATGCCGTATTTGCCGCGAGTGACCCTGCCGCCGAGGTTCGCGTCCTCCGCGGACTCTGCACGGAGATGGCGTGAGCGGCCGGCGCCAGTGGGTGATCGTTGGAGGCGTCGTCGGCATCGTGGGCGTCGCGGTGGTGGTGGCAATGCGCATGTATGGGGACCAGCTCGCGCCTGTCGAACCAGGCGCAAAGGCGCCGGACTTCCATGCCATTCCGGTTGGGACGGCCGGGGCAATGGCAGCTACGCCGAAGTCGATCGCCGACTACCGCGGGCAGGTCGTGCTCCTCAATGTTTGGGCCACATGGTGCAACCCGTGCCGTGCCGAGATGCCAAGCCTCGAGCGCCTTCACGAGGCGCTCGGGCCGCAGGGACTCAGGATCGTCGCCGTGAGCATAGACAACCCCGGAATGGAACAGGCCATCCGCGATTTCGTGAAGGAGCTGGGTCTCCGATTCGAGATTCTGTACGACGCCGCGGGGAATATTCGTATGGACTACCAGACATCGGGTGCACCGGAGACGTTCATCGTGGGAAAGGACGGCGTGATCCGGAAGCGCGTGATCGGCGCGACCGACTGGAACGCTGAACCGCAGAGGGCACTCCTGCGACAATTGCTGTCGGAACCATCACCGTAGTGCGCGTCCTGGGCATCGAGACGTCGTGCGACGAGACGTCTGCCGCGGTGGTGGCGGGAGACGGCAGCAGTGCGGTCCTCCAATCGCTGGTGATTCTGTCGCAGGACGTGCACCGGATCTTCGGCGGCGTCGTGCCGGAGATCGCATCGCGCGCGCATCTCACCGCGCTCGCCCCAGTCGTGCGTCGGTCGATTGCCGACGCCGGCTGCCGGTTGCCGGACATCGACGCGATTGCGGTGACGAACGGCCCGGGACTGGTGGGCGCCTTGCTGGTCGGGGTGAGTTTTGCCAAGGCGCTTGCCGCATCGCTGGAACTGCCGGTGCTCGGCGTGCACCACCTGGAAGGGCACCTCTTTGCCGCCGCGCTCGAGGACGCAGATGCAGTGCCGCCTTTCACGGCACTCCTGGTGAGCGGCGGGCACACGATGCTGCTCGATGTGGCACAGTGGGGAGAGTACCGGTTGCTCGGCGCAACGCGTGACGACGCCGCGGGCGAGGCATTCGACAAGGTCGCCAAGCTCATGGGGCTGCCCTATCCGGGCGGGCGTCACATCGAGGCACTCGCCCGGGGCGGTGACGCCTCGCGGTTCCGCTTCGCTCGACCGATGCTCCACGGCGGCCAGCGCGAGGGCGACGCGGACTATTACGACGTGTCGTTCAGCGGCCTCAAGACCGCGCTGCTGCGCGCGGTGCGCGACGCCGAGTCCCGCGGTACGCTCGAGGAGGAGAGGCCACACCTCGCCTGCGCGTTTCAGGACGCGCTCGTCGAAACACTGGCGGTGAAGACCGCGCGTGCGGCCGCGGCCTTCGGTCGCATGCGCATCGTATTGGGCGGCGGAGTCGCCTGCAACGCGGTGCTCGCAGAGGGAGTCCGGGAACGCGCGAAGGCGCTGGTGGGTACAGGAGTGACCGTGCATGCGCCGAGCCCTCGTCTCGCGACGGACAATGCGGCCATGATCGCCAGGGCAGGACTCTTTCGCCTGCAGCGAGGCGAACGATCCAGCATGGCGCTCAATGCGTACGCGTCGCTGGCGCTGCCAGGTCTCGTCGCGGCGGCGCCGGCGAACGTATAGGATTCACCGGTTCGCCCCTCGATCTCTCCTCTCAGCATTCGCCAATGCATTCCATCGTTCACCACAAAGCCGCCTGGATGCTCTGGGAGCAGTACAATCTCGAGCTCACGGGCTTCGGCATCGCGATGCTGCTGGCGTTCCTTATCGCGCAGACGGTGTGCCAGTCTGAGCTCACGCGCCGCGGCCAGACCGCGGCCGCGCAGGCGATGCCCGACGTGACGATCGGCGCCGTACTGGGCGGCCTGCTCGGCGCCAAGATCTACTACACGATCCTCACGGGCGAGAGTTTTTTTCATCGCTCGGGCTTCGTGTTCTGGGGGGGGCTCATTGGCGGGATTCTCGTCACGTTTGCCGTGATCAGGAAGAAGAGGATCCCGTTCACGCGCATCAGCGACGTGGCGGGCATCGGCATCGCGGCCGCCTACGCGGTTGGGCGCACCGGCTGCTGGGCGGTGGGTGACGATTATGGCCGGCCGTGGGACAGCCGCTTCGCAGTGAGCTTTCCCGAAGGCGCGCCCCCGTCGACCGTGGGCAACCTGGTCTCGCAGTTCGGCGTAAGAGGGCTCGAAGGACGGCCGCTTACCGACGTGATCTCGGTCTACCCCACGCAGATTCTGGAGGTGGCGATGGGGCTCGTGATGTTCGCGGTCCTCTGGCGCCTGCGCGACCACAAGCATGCCGAAGGCTGGCTGTTCGGCCTGTATTGCGTGCTGGCGGGAACCGAGCGATTCATCGTGGAGTTTTTCCGCGCGAAGGACGACCGGTTCTTCGGGACTTTCTCGCTCGCGCAGGTGATCGCCGTGGCGTTCGTCGCAGCCGGTTTCGCCTGGATGCGATCGCGGCGCGACATGCGGCCGGGCGCCCCTGGTGTCTACGCGACGGCCTGAACGGTCAGCGGGGCCTGCTCTCGCGCTCGAGTTCTTTTTGCAGTGAATCGACGCGGTCCTGCAGCCGCTGCGCCGTAGCCTGCAGTTCCGCAAGCCGCGCGGCCACCTCTGGTGGCATGGGACTGGCTTCCGGTGCGGCTTCCCTGCCGTCTTCCTCCCCGGGCGACGGCGTAAGCGTGTGCCAGAGCGCGAGCACCAGCAACGCCAGGAGAACGCCCTGCGCCATCAATGTTTCGACCGTGGGATAGATGCCCAGGGCATCCACCTGCGGAAAGCCCCCAATCAGTGTTCGCGAGAACACGTTCGCTTCCTGCAACTCCATCACGCCCTTGCCCGCGAAGACGAGCGCCATGTAGTAGAGCAGTCCGCTGGTGACGGCGAAAAACGGACGCAGCGGCAGGCGAACGCCGAAGCGATAGAACAGCGTGAAGATCACGCCGAGCGACGCAAACCCGGCCACGAGCCCGATCGTTACCGGGGCGAGGACGTTGCCTCCCCGCGCGAAGAGTGCCTGGTAAAAGAGCGCCGTCTCCGCGCCCTCGCGGAACACGGCGAGGAATGCCACGAAGGCGAGTGCGGCGCTGCCTCCGTGCGAGAGCGCGGTTGTCACCTTGTCGCGGATGAACCGCTGCCACTTGGCGCCCTCCACCTTTGAGATGAGCCAGTAGCTCACCGAGAAAAGCACGACGACCGCGACGAGCATCGTAACGCCCTCGATCATCTCCTGGCTCGCGGGCATCGCCGTGAGCACCGTGCGCATGAGGACGGCCAGCAGCGCGCTGGCCCCCAGCCCGGCCAGCGTCCCCCACCAGATATCCCGCAGGCGCCTGCGATTTCCCGTCTTGATCAGGAACGCCACGACGGCGCCGAGCACGAGGATGGCCTCGAAGCCTTCTCGTACGACGATGATGAAGGATTCGACGAACGAGCTCCACCAGGTGGACGTGGGCGTCGAGAGTGCCAGAATCGTGGGCATGCTCTGCTCGATGCTGTTGCGCTGGGCATCGGCAGCGGCCAGATCATTCGCCTTCACCGCGCCCTTGAAGTCGGCAAAATGCCGTTCCATCGCAAAGACGAGGCCGGGATCGCGCATGCGCGCCGCCGCCTCGAGCGGCTCGAACGCGATGTACGCGTCGAAGGCGAGGTCGCCCGCCTCGGCCATGCGGCCGGAGCGCGCGGCCGCGAGCGCGTCATCGACGAGGCGCACCACCTGCCGTGCGGCCGCGCGGGCATCCATCGTGGCGGGCGGCACTGGAGCGGCCGCAGTGGCAGCGCCGGCGGGCGAGACCACGGCGGTTGCGCGGAGCGCCGCGACCATCCTCTCGGCTTCCGCCCGCGCAAGGGCTGTGCCGGCCTTCACCCCGGTGGCCGGGTCTCCCGCCATGACGGCGTCGGCCATGGCGGAGTCACTCCGCTCGACCTGCCACACGAAGCTGGTGGCCGGTGGAGGCAATGCGCCGGCACAGGACGGACAGCGCGCCTTGAGCAGGGCGGCGCCGGCCGTGCGGTCCGCATCAGTGGTGCGGAGCGAGTTCACGTAGCCGACGACCGCCCAGCGCTCGTCGGAAGAAAGCTGCTGGGCGAAGCCGGGCATCATGGTGCCCTGCAACCCGACGGAGACGATGCGGTACATCCCCGCTGGCGACACTGCGCGCATGGTCTGGCTCGAGCCGATCGATGGCGGCGGTGGCGAGATGGTCTTCGCCTGCGGCCCATCGCCCGCACCGGTGGTGCCATGGCACTGCGCGCAGCTCTGCAGAAAAATCGCCTTCCCGCGTCCAAGGTCCGGCGACCTGGTGGGAAGATCAAGTGCACCGTCAACGCCAAGGGCGGTGACGAACTTCCGATGGATCAGGCCGAGCTCGCCCGGGGTCGCGCGGCGGCCGGCTGCAGCCCCAAGGGAGTCGAGCAGCACCCGCACGGCGTCGGCGTTGGGCATCGTGAGCCGCCTGGCAACGTCCCTGGCATCGCGCAGAAATCCGGTGGCTTCGTCGAGTTCGACCGACGAGGTAATCCTGCCGCTGGCGTCGATTCCCTTGGCGTATTCCTCAACCGCAACGGCGACGATCGCGGAAAGCCGTTTGGCAGGAGATTCCTGGGCGGGCTGTGGTACCTGCTGATATGCCGGGAACGACAGCACCAGCCAGCCGTGGAGCAGTAATCCCGGACTCATAGGACGTCTATTTACCCGCTTGAGGGACCCGACGCCACTGCGCGCGTTCGAGCATCACCACAGCAGCGGCGGTCATATCCGTGTGTGTCAGCGAGAGCCACACATGCTGGATCTCGAGCTCGCGGTACCGCGCATCGGCGCGGCCGCGGAACACCAGTGTGGGCGCGAGCCCGGCGCGCGGGAGCACCTCCACTTCACGCCATCCGATGAGCCGGGCCTCGTCGCTGCCGGCAAGAGCCTTGAATGCAGCTTCCTTTGCCGCGAGCCGCGCGGCCAGATGCATTGCAGGACGCGGGCGCGAGCTGGCGTACGCCGCCTCATCCGCCGTGAACAGCCGTGCAAGCATGCGATCGCTCTTGCCGTCGAGCATGCGCTGCACGCGCGCGATCTCCACGAGGTCCATCCCGATGCCGACTATCACGATCCATTCCGCGCCACGTACAGCTTGAGACGGAGCGACTGAGCGCCGCTGCGGGCGATCACCACATACACGCCGTTGGGCACACGCGCGGCGGCGAGGTCCCATTGCGACATGGCCCGATTCGCGACGGTCGCCTTCCATATGACGCGGCCCGTGAAATCGAACGCCTGAATGGTTCCATCGGGGGTATCCAGGGGCCATGCGAAATACACGATGCCGTGGCGTACCGGGTTTTCCGATGGACGGAGCGCAATCCCGAGACTTGCCGGCGTGGTCGTCACACCGCGATGCGCGACGACGGTGATCTCGTCGAGGCTCCACGGCAGGCCGGCCGGGACGAAATCGAAGACGAGCTGCTTTCCCCTGACACCGCCCATCGTGACGCGCTCGGGATACCATGCGGGCGCGCTCCCCTGCAATCGCAGGACGGGCTGAAAGGCCGTGCCGCCATCGGTCGCAGCCAGCACCTGCCCGTACGGATTCTGGTCAAATCCGCTGCCGAGGTATCGCGTCCAGAACACGAGCGACACCGTGTCGACATCCGCCGGCACGCGTACCACCGGCGACCGGAGATCGCCCGCTCCGGTGGAGAACCACGAATACTTTCCAGCAACGGCAAAGGACGAATCAACGCGGAAGCCAGTGGCATTCCATCCCGTTTCGCCACGCTCCGCCCCGTTCACCGCGAGTACGCCGAAGTTCGAGGTGAGGCCGCCGGCGCTGACGCTCAGCGTCGACGGCCGGTTCGAGACCGTGGAAATCAGCCGCCTCGTATATCGCCCTCCCGACGTGGAATCGATGCGGAATCCCAGCCGTGCGCCTGCGACGATGGCCGCTGCCGGCGCGGCAGCCGACGGGACGGTGGCACGCACGTCGGGCGATACGCTCTCGAGGACCAGGCGATCGCTGTGGCCGAGCGTGGTGGGACTCACGAACGCCAGCGGGTCGCGGGCGCTCTCGATCAGATCGAGCGCAAATGGAAGGTTGTCGTCGAAGAGCTGGCGCAGCTGCGTTTCGTCGTCGGGAAACTCGAAGCCATAGTACGTGCCGAACGCGTACCCGCTTGTCATCTCGGGCGTGAACGTGATCGTTCCGTACCGAGCTGCCGCCCAGTCATTGTACTCGCCGTTCGTCGTATACAGCATCCAGCCGCTGGAGGGTGAATAGAACGTTCGTGCAGACCCCGGGAGACGATCCGAGACGGCGCTGTGCAGGTTTGTGCCCGCGAGCGTCTGGTAGACCGGCAGGTCGGCCGGACGTTCGCCATAGACCGCGCCCGGCGGGTAGAGCAGGAGCCCAGCATAGGTGTGATAACTGACCGAGACGACCGGCGGATGTGCTGCGTGGAATGCCTCGATGTTGCGCACCTCGATCTCGGACGCGGGCGAGGGGCCACGGTATATCTCCGACGACGGATCCGGTGATGAACCGAAGTTGTCGAGCCCCCACCGTTGCCTGTGGTTGCGATTCATGTCGACGCCCACCGCTCCGCCGGCCTGCGGCGAGCGTGTCTTGCGCCAGAGCCGGTCAGTGGTGAAGGTGTATTCGTAGCCGTCGGGGTTCGCGACCGGTACGACCCAGATGTCGCGCGACTGGACGAGGGAGTCCACCCGGGCATTGCCCGACGGAGGACTCGCGAGATACACGATGAGGCGCAGCGCCATCTCGGTGGCCGCCCACTCTCGCGCGTGATACGTGGCCATGAACAGGACATTGGGGCGTGACGGGGAATCCCCCTTGGGCCCGATCTTCACGGCGAGCATCGGCCGGCCCTCATACGAACGGCCGATCGTATCCACGCTGAGGCGCGGGTTGTTCTGAACCAGTGAATCGATGAACCGTCTCACGCCGCGCACGGGATCATCGTAGCTGCGGTATATGCGGGTTGTCGCGGCCCCCTGCAGGACCTGCCCACGGGCGACCGGCGAGCGCAGCGTCGTGCCACGCCAGCCGATGCTCTCCATTCTCCGGCGCTCGATGGGGTCAGCGACAACCAGCACGCTGCCCGACTCCTGCCCCACCACGTCGAAGCCGTGCGCGAGCAGCGACTCGGGGCGCACGCCG
Organism: Gemmatimonadaceae bacterium; assembly: GCA_035544915.1. Classification (GTDB taxonomy): domain Bacteria; phylum Gemmatimonadota; class Gemmatimonadetes; order Gemmatimonadales; family Gemmatimonadaceae; genus Fen-1231. The sequence continues at coordinate 15,186 of DASZZO010000132.1, forward strand.
CTCACGCGAACGGTGGCATGCTGCGCGTCGACCGTTCCCCCGGAGGTGCCTGTGATGATCGCGACTCCCATCAGCCGAACGAACCCCTTGCGCGCTCGCTTGCGCGCTCGCTTGCGCGCTCGCTTGCGCCCGGCTGGCAGGGGGCCCAGTACACCCTGGAGGTCGGTCCAGAATCGGTCGGCGCCGTCGAACAGCGCCTGAACCGCGGCCAGCCACGCGCGCCAGGGCTCCGCACGCTCAAACTCGCGGGCCCCGCGCAGGCGCACGGCTTCGGTCTCGATGCGCGGGAGCGCTGCAAGTGCGGGGGCTGCCATCTCCTGCAGCCGTGCAGACAGGGCACGGCGCTCGCCTCCATTCTTGGGCACCCGCTCCGCGGACATGGCGTCGACCGCCTCGTGCAGGGCACGCTCCAGGCGCTGCGCGTCAAATGCCGCAACCCGTCCTTCGATCGTCTCGACTCGTGCCGCGGCCTTGCGCGCGGCCAGTAGCGGCCCGAACACCCGGTCGTGGTCGCTGGAGCCGAGCGCGCGGAGCGATGCGAAGCCGCGCAATGATCGCGTGAACTCGGGAAGGACGAAATGCTCCTCGCTCCGCTCAGGCATCGGCAGCCCCGTACCGAAAGTCACCCGCCAGCTCGCGATCGCAGACGGCGGCGCGCTGGCCCGTGCGCGATTCGAAGTCCCGCACGAAATCCGCGAGCCGCTGGCTCGTAAATCCCTTGCGCGGCAGCCCCGTGCAGGCGATCGCCGCCTCGATCGCCTCCGGCGTTCCCTCGACTTCCACGAGCGCGTCCATGCGGGGATACCGTTCCACGCGAACGGTCGCGCCCTTGCAGACGAACTGCGAGATATCGCGATCGATTTCGCCTATCGGGACGTACCCCAGCCGCTCGAGCATGGCTAGCATCGCGTCGGCGTCCTGGACGGCGGTGCCGAGTTCCTCCCGCACCTTGTAGCCGTTCTTGTACTCCGTGCGGCCCTTGAACTCGAGGGTGCTGCGCGAACCGCCGTCGTTGGCATACGTGCGCAGGCGCAGCACCATGTCCCGCGCCGCGAGCGAGCGGTCTGCAGTGTCGAACCGGCGATCGGAGAGATGCCCGGCGAAGGCGGGCTCTGCGCCCGACCGCAGGAGGGCGGCCACCACGGCATCCGGCGCGGCCGTGACGGCCTTCAATTCGATCTCACGCATTGACGATCGCGCGCACCACGGCGTCCGTGTCGCGGAGGTCGGGGAACACCGCGTGGGGCCGGCACGCCGTAAGTGCCGCAACATCGAAGCTCCCCGTGGCGACGGCAATCGCGCGCGCGCCGATGGGCCGGGCGCACGCGACGTCGCTCGGCGTGTCGCCGATGACCACGCACGCGTCACCTGGCACCGGCCGGCCGAGGTGCGTGCTCGCCCGCACGCGCGCAATGCCCGGAAGCTCGTTTCTGGACTCGTGGTCGTTCCCGAATGCGCCGACGAGAAAGCGCGACGGATCCACGCCGACTGCGCGCAGCTTGCGTTCCGCACCGTGAACGAGGTTGCCGGTCAGCAGTCCGAGCACAATATCGTCACGCGCCTCGATCGCATCGAGCACCTCGGGCACGCCCGCGAGCAGTTCGGCGCCGTGATCCGCCGCATCGAGCTCGACCGCAAGCTCCAGGAGGTAGCGCTCGAGAACCATGTCCATCCGCGCGTCCACCTCGGCGTCTGCAAACCCGTCGTGCCGGAGAGCTTCGCGCACGATCTGCCGGTCGGTCTTGCCGTCGTACCGGTGGTCGGCCGGCCCCGCGGCGCCGACCACGGCCAGCAGGGCGCGTTGCATGGCCCGGCGTCCCGCCCCGTGCGTCCAGATGAGCGTTCCATCAACGTCGAAAAGCGCGATCCTCATTCGCCATGCGCGGGTTCGGGCGCGGACGTCTGGCGCGTGAGCAACAGTCCGCCGAGGACCGCCGCGACCCCCACACCCTGAAAGAGCGTCGGTCGTTCGCCCAGCAGCGGCCAGGACACCCCCAGGGCAACGATCGGCTGGAGGTTGGAGAACATCGCAGTGCGCGTGGACCCGATGACCCTCACCCCGCGATACCAGAAGAGATAGGCGATGCCCATGCTCCCGATGCCGCTGTACAGCACGCAGCCCCAGGTCAATGGCGAGACCGCGTGCCAGTTTGCGGCAAGCATCGACGGCGCGGCGAGCACGAGCACCGGAATCGTCCCGCCGACGAGCGTCCAGGCGGCGATCTGCAGTCCGTCGATGCGATACGTAAGGGGCTTCAGCAGGTGCGTGTAGAAGGACCAGCAGACGACGGACGTGAGAATGAGCAGATCCCCGAAGGTGCTCGATGGTCCGGCGCCCGACGCGGCCGACGTGAAGATCACGAACGCCACGCCCGCAATCGACATCGCGATACCGACGATCGCGCGCGAATTCACGTTCTCCGCGCCCAGCAGGCGGCCCACGATGGCGATGACGGCCGGGCTCGCCGCGACCACGAGGGAGGCGGTGCCGGCCCGCGTGCGGGCCAGACCGTTGATGAAGAACACCTGATAGAGGCCGGTGCCGAGCGATCCCAGTGCGAGGAGGGTCCGGATGTCGCGCCACGCAAGCGGCGGCGCGCGCCGCAGCGTGACAATCGTCAGCATCGCCAGCGTGCCCACGGTCAGCCGCACGCCATTGTAGGCGAGGGGCTCGAGCCTGGTCGTGCCGTACTTCATCACCGCGAAGTTCACGCCCCAGATCAGCGCCATGAGGACCAGCAGGCACTCCGTGACGAGCAACTGACGGCGGGCGGTATCGGGCATCCGGAGAAAAGTAATGAATGGCCGCTGCCCGCTGACGGCGGTAGTTTTGGGGATGCACGTCAGCTTTGCGCTCTTCTGCGACGCCGCGAATATCTCCCAGGAAGGGAAGCTCAATATCCTCGGCGTGTTCGACGCGCTGCAGATCGGAGCGCTTCCGGCCGTGCATCCGCGGGCCACGCTGGTCGTGCGCCTCAAGGCTGACCACGGCGACGAAGGCATGCACGCGCTGTCGTTCGGATGGATGAGTCCGGGCCACGTGGAGATCTGGTCGTCGTCGGGCGAAATCGCGGTCAGCACGCCCCCGCAGGGCGCATATGAGCTGGACATTCCGGTGATCGCGGCGATCGACCTGCCCATTCAGGAAGCCGGACCGCACACGATGCGCGTCGAACTCGACCGCGAGTTGCGTGCGGAGATCATGCTGCACGTGCGTCTGGGGCAGCCGGTCGCGCCGGTGAGCGGGTTGGTGAGCTGAACTAGTCGGCGAGGCCCGGCACGCCGTCGCGCCCCTTGGCCAGCTCCACCGCGCGCACTATCGCCTGCTCGAGGGCAGCGGTCGCGACCAGCTCGGCCTGAATCAGCGACACGCGGCGCCCTTCGAGCGGAGACACCGCAAAGATCACGTCGCCGTCGAAGCTCGAGCCGGCCGGGCCGATATGCCGGTGGTAGGCCGCGGCGGCCGAGCGGGCAACCTGATGCAACTCGACCTTGGTGAGCGCCGCGTTGAGCGCGACGACGGAGATCGTGGTGTGTCCTCCGCCACCAGGCCCCGCGGGCAGTCCGCCCTCTGCGATGAAGGCCTCCGTGTCGAGCAGCCCGCCCTGCTCCCGGCGCGGGCCGGCGATGATCGAATGGTCCCTGCCCCGCACGTGGCCGAACGCATTCACCCCCGCAACGGCGACGGCCATGACGCCGGCGCTCGTGCGTGAAGGCTCAGAGACTCCGACGCCCACGCCGCCCTTCATCGCATGGGCGGGTCCAAGCACCTTGCCCACGGTGCATCCGGTGCCTACGCCTACGCTGCCCTCCTCGATATCGCTCGTTCGCGCGTCCGCGCAGGCGCGGAACGCCATCTCTGCCGTCGGCCGCGCGCCGAAACGCCCGAGTGGCGCGAGGTCGAACACGACGGCCGCCGGCACGATCGGCACGACGCCGCCGGCAATCGGGAAGCCGCGGCCGTGTTCCTCCATCCAGCGGAGGACGCCCGCGGCCGCGTCGAGCCCATATGCAGATCCACCGGCGAGGAGTACCGCGTCGATGCGCTCGTTACTCGCCGAGGGATCGAGCAGCGCGAGTTCACGCGTCCCCGTGGCACGCCCCAGCACGTGCACGCTCGCGCGCAGGGGGGCTTCCACCCCGCGCACGACCGTCAGCCCCGTGCCGCCGGCCTGGTCGGTTGCGTGCCCCACCGCGATGCCGAATCCCCAGCCCGCGAGATCCGCGCCGGGATTCACGTCGCCTGCTTCGCGGCTGCGCCCAGGCGTTCCTGACACGCCAGGCAATACCTCACGCCCTGCATGCTGCACACCACGCAGATGAACGTGCCGCATCCTGCACAGGGATATCCCTCGGATGCCTGCTCCTCGCGTGAGCAGGCGCGGCAGATCATTGCATCATGTTCGGCCATGCGCGTCCCCCTTCCCGGCGCGTGTCAGCGCGGTTTCTCCGCAAGATCATATTCGCGAATCTTCTTGATCAGCGTCGCGCGGGAAATCCCGAGCTCGCGCGCCGCGTGCGTGCGGTTGTGTTCGTGCGCCCGCAACGTGCGGTCGATGTGGGCCCTCTCGACGTCGGCGAGCGAGCGCGGCTCGTGGTGCACGACCGCCGCACCACTCGCGCCCGAAACCTCGCGCGGCAGGTGTGTCACCTCGATCTGGGTCTGTCCGCGCGCCATGAGCATGGCGCGCTCGAGCACGTTGCGCAGTTCGCGGATGTTGCCTGGCCAGGCATAGCGCAGAATCGCATCGAGCGCCTCGTCCGCGAGCAGCGTTGGCGCGCCGGGCAGCGAGCCGGCAATCTCATCGAGCAGGTGTGCCACGAGTTCCACGAGATCCTCGCGCGCCCGCGCGCGCAGCGGTGGCAGCCTGATCGGCATGACCGACAGGCGATAGTACAGGTCTTCACGAAAGCGCCCCCCGCTCACCTCGCCCGCCAGATCCTTGCTCGTGGACGCGATCACGCGGACGTTCGGCGTGATCTCCATGGTCCCGCCGTGCCGCCGGAAGCTCTTGCCCTCGAGCACGCGCAGGAGGTTCGGCTGCAGGATCGGATCGAGGTCGCCGATCTCGTCGAGAAAGAGCGTCCCGCCATCGGAAATCTCGAACAGTCCGCGCTTCGTCGGCCCGCGTGACCCGTCGTCGCTGGTCTCCACGCCGAAGAGTTCGCTTTCGAGCGACTCCACCGTGAGCGCCGCGCAATTGACTTCCACGAACGGCTTGGCGCCCCGCGGGCTCTGCGCATGAATGAGCTCGGCGACCCGCCCCTTGCCCGATCCGCTCTCGCCGACGAGGAGCGCGGTCGTGCGGTCGCTCGCGGCGAGAAGCGAAATCTGCGCCGCCAGCTCCCTCATGCCGGACGAGGGGCCGAAGATCAGGTTGGACTCCGCGCCGCGCCGGTCTGCGAGATAGCGGCTCATCCGGCGGAGTGCCGCCTTCTCGAGCGCGCGCGCGGACGTGGCCGCGAGGTGGCTCAGGTCCACCGGCTTCATGAGGAAGTTCTCCGCGCCCTTGTGCATCGCCTCGACCGCCATGGGCACGTCCCCGAATGCGGTGATCATCACGACCACCGGATTGTCGTCGTGGATCTGCTCCAGCACGTCGAACCCGGTCATGTCGGGAAGGCGCACGTCCAGCAGCACAAGGTCAGGCTTGAGCCGCCGGTACGCCGCGACACCCTCGGCTCCCGTGGGCGCTTCCGCCACCATGTTCGCGCCCTCGTGCCGGAAGAACATTGCGAAGGCGGTGGAGATTGCGACTTCGTCGTCGATGATGAGGATGCTGGCCATTGACTAGCTGTTGCTCGCGGTTGGGGGAGCCACGACCGGCAATGTCACTTCAAATGTTGCGCCCTGTCCGGGTTCTGACTGAACCCGCAGCACCCCGCCGTGTTCCCGCACGATGCCGAAACTGATGGAGAGGCCGAGCCCGGTGCCCACGCCCCTTGCCTTGGTCGTGTAGAATGGATTGAAAATGTGCGGAAGGTGTTCCGGCGCAATGCCGGGACCGGAATCGGTTACCGTGGCCACGAGTTCGCCGTTCCGCATTTCCGTATGCACTGCAATCTTGCGCTCCCCTGGACTGGTGGTCAGCGCCTGCTCCGCATTGTTGAGGAGATTGATGAAGACCTGCTGCAGCTGGAACGGGTCGGCCCATGTGACGGGGAGCTTGTCGGCCAGGTGCAGGTCGATTGCGATGTGCTGCATCCTCAAGGGGTAGCGGCGCAACTCGATCGTGTCGACCAGCACCTGGTTCAGGTCGGTGCGCGTCCTCTCCGGTGGCTGCTGCCGGGCAAACGTCAGGAACTTCCCGACGATGCGCGCGGCCCGCTTGGCTTCATTGACGATGGTGTCCACTGCCTGGCGCGACTCGTCGCTGCCCGGTTGCGAGACCTGGAGGATCTGGCCGAAGGCCAGGATACTCGTGAGCGGCGAGTTGACTTCATGTGCCACGCCGCCAACGAGTTCGCCGAGCGCCGCCAGCTTTTCACGGCGAGCCACCTGTTCCAGAAACGCGCGCTCGTCCGTTACGTCGCGCAGGATGGCAAGCACTCCGGTGACCCGCGCCCGTTCGTAGATGGGCGACGTGATCACGGTCGAAATCCGGATTTCGGCGGCGGCGGAACGAAAGCGCATATCCTCCCGCTCGCGCGAACCCCCGAGCGTCGCCCGGAACATCTTCCATTTGTTCGCGCGCTCGTCGGGAGGCAGGAACTCCGCGAATGGCTTCCCAAGCATCGTCTCGCGCCTGCCCCCCGTGGCGCGCTCAAGGGCGCGGTTCACCAACGTGAGGTTCCCGGACTCATCCAGAGTACAAATCGCATCGTCCGCGGACTCGACGAGTCGCGCGTAGCGTGCCTCCGCGCGTGTCACGACCCGGTCGCGGTCGCGGATGAGCGCCTCTACCATCGCCACCCGCGCCTCCGGCAGATCGCGGAGCAGCTCGCGCAGCAGCTCGCGCAGCGGTGGGTCGAGCGGGAGGGCCGGCGCAACGCCGGTGATGGAAGGTTCGCTCATGCCGGGTCTCGCGCGCGCTGCAGAAACCGGCGCGTGAGGCGCAAGTTAGGGCTCTGGTCAGGGCGAATCAATCACGTCGCGTGTGCGCGCGCAGCACGAGGGCGGCATTCGGCCTCGACACCGCCTCGAGCGGCCCCGCGCCAATCAACTCGCCGTCGGCCTGCGCAACCGACAGGGGATCCGATTCGAGCCGAATCTCACGTCCCTTGACGAAAAGAAGGTTGTGATGCGGCCGGAAATCCTGCATGGCGCAACGCCGAGCCACGTCAAGGCCCTCCCATGGCGAACGCGCCGAGTACAGGCACAGGTCAAGCAAACCATCGTCGGCGCGCACACCCGGTCCGGCCGCGATTCGGCCCCCGAAAAACGAGCCGACGTTGACGATCATCGCGACCGCGCATTCGCGTTCGTATGCAACGCCGTCAACCAATGCGCGTGCCTGGATCCGGTCGTTGCGCAACACGGCACGCGCGCCGCTCCAGAGGTATGCTCCGACGCCAAACCGGCGCTTCGCGCGCTCGCTGGCGCCGGCCATCATCGCCGCGTCCATGCCGAAGCCCGCGGTCAGTGCGAAGTGGCGGCCGCTGGCGAGACGCCCCAGGTCCAGCCGTTCCACGCCGCCCGTGAGGAGCGCGTGGACCGCGCGGCCGATCGCCAATGGCGTGTGCAGGTAGCGTGCGAGCTGGTTGCCCGTCCCGCCGGCCAGGATTCCCACGGGACGGTCCGTTCCTGTCAGGGCGCTCACGGCCTCCATGGCGGTGCCATCGCCGCCCAGCGTGAAGACCGCGTCACACGCCGTTGCGCCCTCGCGTGCCAGGATCGCCGCGTGGCCACGCCGCTCGGTGCGCACGACTGCGCACGATACACCCGCCGAGCGAAAGGCGCTCCGCGCTTCGCGCTCGCTGGTCGCGCCGCGGCGCGACGCCGGGTTCACAATGAGCAGCGCGGAACGGATCAGAATCGCCAGAATCGGAAAAGATCCAGACCGAACTGCCTCGGGGTCGGTGCAAACCCCCTGGCGTTGGGGTCGCGCGAGCAGATGACCGCGCTCGTTGGTGGGTCCATGCCAATGCTCGCGGTGTAGCTGCCGGAGAGACGATAGTCGAGCTTGATGCCCAGGGCGTCGGCAATCGAGAAGTCGCTCGCCGAGTTGCCGCCCAGCAGCTGTCCCACCTGGCAAAACCCGTAGTCGAGACGGACGAATGTCTTCTCGCCCACCTGTTTGGCGCAGTTGAAGCGCGTGCCAGAGAGAATGTTGCCGCTCACGTCGCGGATGTGACGCTGATACCCTTCCAGCAGCCCCGCCGCGCTCAATCCGGCATCGTCGCAGAAGCTGCCGGTGGCCCGCGACGCGAGAGCGCCGAACGAC
>DASZZO010000133.1:0-11269 GCA_035544915.1 Gemmatimonadaceae bacterium
GCGGGAGGCCTACGTAGCCAAGCCCGATCACGCTGCTGACGGCGGAGCGATCGGCGAGTTTCGCCAGCAGGCGATCTTTCAGAGACGCAACGGCGGGCACGGCATTCACCTCAATGGCCAAAGAAGGTGCGGACGGCAGTGACAACCTCGTCCAGCTGCGCGCGTTCGAGCTCGGGGTACACCGGCAGCGAAAGCACCTCGCTCGACGCCTTCTCGGCCTCGGGGAAGGCGCCTCGGGCGTACCCCAGGTATGCAAAGCAGGGTTGCAGGTGCAGCGGCAATGGATAGTAGACGGCGTGGCCGATTTCGCGCTCGGTGAGGTACTTCCGCAGCGCATCGCGTCGGGGCACGCGGATCGTGTATTGATTGAAGATGGACTCGTTGGCCGGATCCACGAACGGCGTCACGATATCCGGGACGTCGGCAAAGGCGGCATTGTAATACGCTGCATTCTCGCGGCGCCTCGCGCTCCAGCGGGCCAGGAACGGGAGCTTGGCCCCGAGTACGGCAGCTTGCAGCGCATCAAGCCGTGAGTTGTAGCCGACTTCCTCATGGAAGTACGTCCTCGTGCTGCCATGCGTGCGGAGAAGCAGGAGTCTCTTGCAGAGCCTTTCATCCTGCGTGACCATCATTCCGCCATCGCCATATGCGCCGAGGTTCTTCGACGGGAAGAACGAAAAGGTGCCGATGGTCGCCGCTTCGCCGGCCATCCGCCATTCGCCGTCAATGCTGCGACGAGCGGCAATCGACTGCGCAGCGTCTTCGATGACGGGAATGCGTGGAGCCAACCGCTGAATTTCGTCGACGGCCGCCAGCTGCCCGAAGAGATCCACCGGCATGATGGCCCTCGTCTTCGGCGTGACAGCGGCGGCGGCAAGGTCCGGACGGATGTTGAACGTCCGCGGATCGATGTCCACAAATACGGCCTTGGCGCCTACGTTGTGGATGGTGCCGGCCGTGGCGACAAACGTGAATGGAGTGGTGATGACCTCATCACCACTGCCGATGTCCAGGGCCCGCAAGGCGAGAAGCAGCGCGTCGGTTCCACTCGCGCATCCGACGGCGAATTTGGTGCGGGAGAGGGCCGCAACCTCCGCCTCGAGCTGCGCAACCGGTGATCCAAGAATGAACGCCTGGTCCTCCACCACCGTCAGCATTGCCTGCGTTACGGCATCGCGAATGGTGGCGTGCTGCGCCCGGAGATCGAGGAGCGGAACCGGCATTCTTGATAAGAGCGCGAGTAAATGGTAGCCGAAGATGCAAATCGTATGCCGGGCAACCTGTAAAAATCGCCCTGCACGCGGAGGAAGTCAACGAAATCGCGGGCGAATGGGACAGTGGCCGCTCGATGGGAAAGAGGGGCCGTCCCATACTGCACGAGAGGGTCTCTGGCGCGCGTATGCGGCCTTGTGTCAGGCTCGAGCGGTTTCCTGCCAGTCAGTGGAGGGGCCGTGTCAGTCGCACGAGGGTCCCTGTCAGCGTTGTGCGGCTATCGAAAACCCACTAGCAGTGATCTGCCGAGCACTCGCGGCCTCCTGGCGAGCACTCGAGGACCCGTGACGTTCCCGCGCGGGCTTCTGCCAGTCGCGCGCGCCTCCCCGTCAGGCCGAGCGGGCTTCTGTTCGCCCCGAGCAGGCTTCTGTTCGGCACGAGCGGGCCTCTGTTCGGCACGAGCGGGCTTCTGTTTGCCGCGAGCGGCCATTATCCGATGCGCCGCGGACGTCTGCCACGTCAAGCCGTGAGCGGGAACGCCACATCCTTGCCCGTGCGCGCCGATTGGTAAATCCCGAGTATCAGTTCCAGCGACTTTCGGCCGCCCCTGCCGTCGGTATCGGGCTTCGCCTCGCCACGCAGCACGGCGAGCACGTTGCGGTAGTAGCCCTGATGCCCGAAGCCGTATACGTCCGGCGGATTCGTGTTTGCCGCTTCGACCAGTGTGTCGTCGTCATCGCGGTCGGCGAAGGACCACTGCTCCACCCGGTTGACCGCGGTGCCGCCGATCTTCACGGTTCCGCGCTCGCCAAGGATCGTGATCGACCCCTCGAGGTTCTTGGGGTAGGTGAGCATCGTGACCTGGATGCACCCCAGCGCCCCGCTGCGAAACTTGAGGACGGCGATCCCGGAATCCTCGGCCTCGATGCGCCGCGCCAGCGTCGCGGTTCTTGCCATGACGCTTTCCACCGGACCCACGAGCCATTGCAGCAGGTCCACGTAATGCGAGGCCTGATTCATGATCGCCCCGCCGTCGAATTCCCACGTGCCGCGCCACGGCGCGTGGTCGTAGTACTCCTGCGGGCGCGACCACCACACTGTGGTATTCGCGACGAAGATGCGCCCGAAGCGCCCCTTGTCGACGGCGCGCCGCAGCAACTGCACCGCCGGATTGAGCCGGTTCTGCTGCACCACGAACAGGCGAACGCCGCTCTCGTCGCACGCATGCACCAGCGCGTCTGCCTGCGCGAGAGTGATGGACATCGGTTTCTCGCTCACAACGTGCTTCCCCGCTCGCGCAGCGAGAATGCCCTGCGCCGAGTGCAGCCCACTCGGTGTCGCGATCGTCACGACATCAGCCTTCGCCTCGCGAAGGAACCGTTCGTACGAGGTGAACCACGGCACGCCGAACCGTTCGCCTGCTTCCCGCGCGCGCTCCTCGACCAGATCGCAGGCGGCGGTGAGCTGAAGGCCCTCGACGGCCGCGATCGCGTCGAAATGGCTCTGGCTGATTCGCCCGCAACCGGCCAGCGCGATGCGCACGTCGTTGGCAGCGCCGCCCAGTGTCATGCCGGCCCGTCGTCGGCGCGTACGACACGGTCGCCATCCTGCGTATATCGTCGTCCGCACGCCGCGCAGGTGAGTTCCAGCAGCCCCTCGTCGAGCTTGACGCCGCACTCGCACATCCAGCCTGCTATACTGGCGGGCACGCCCGTGACGAGGGCGTACGAGGGCACGTCCCGCGTCACCACTGCGCCAGCGCCCACGAAGCTGTATTCGCCGAGGGTCACCCCGCAGAGTACGGTCGCGTTCGCCCCGATTGTCGCGCCCCGCCGCACCAGCGTCTTCTGGAACTCATGCCGCCGCGGCACGTGGCTCCTCGGGTTCACGACGTTCGTGAACACCATCGACGGTCCACAGAACACGTCGTCCTCGAGCTCCACGCCCTCGTACACCGACACGTTGTTCTGGATCTTCACGTTGTCGCCGATTCGCGTGCCATTCATCACCACGACGTTCTGTCCGAGCGTGCATGCCTTCCCGATGACGGCACCGGGCATGATGTGGCAGAAATGCCAGACCCTGGTGCCGTCGCCGATCGACGCGCCGGCATCGACACACGCACTCTCGTGGATGAACGGCCCGGTCATGGGCGGGACAGTGAGGGCTGAGGAATCGTCGCCTGCCACTCCTGGATCGAGCGAACCGTGGGCGGCGCGCTCCTGAGGCTGAGAATGGCGTCGCAGGCCGCGCTCGCCGCACTCAGCGTGGTGGTGTACGCCATGCGGCGCCCGATGGCCGCCTGCCGCAGGGAATAATCATCCTTTTGCGCACGCTTGCCCAGTGGCGTGTTGATCAGCAGCTGCACCTCGTCATTCTTGATCAGGTCAACGCCGTTGGGACGCCCTTCGCTCACTTTCTGCACAAGAGTGCATTCCACGCCGCGGTCGCGCAGATAGCGCGCCGTGCCCCCGGTCGCGGCAAGCGAGAATCCCATATCACGAAAGCGACGCGCGATCTCCACCGCCTGTGCCTTGTCCCGATCATTCACGGTGACGAACACGGTGCCCTCCAGTGGCAGGCCGTTGCCGGCGGCGAGCTCAGCCTTGGCAAAGGCCGTCCCGAATGCGTCGGCGACTCCCATGACCTCACCCGTCGAGCGCATCTCCGGTCCCAGGATCGGATCAAACTCACGAAACTTGCTGAACGGGAACACGGCCTCCTTCACGGACACATAGGGCGGGATGATTTCCTGGGTGAATCCGATGTCGTCGAGCGTTTCGCCGAGCATGACGCGGGCGGCGTACGACGCGAGCGGCACGCCGATGGCCTTGGACACGAACGGCACCGTACGGCTTGCCCGGGGGTTCACCTCGAGCACATACACGATGTCATCCTTGATGGCGAACTGGACGTTGATCAGCCCCACCACGCCGAGCGCGCGCGCGAATGCGCCGGTATGTTCGCGCATGACCGCCTGGTCCGCAGCACTGATGACGCAGGGAGGAAGCACGCACGCTGAATCGCCGGAATGGATGCCGGCATTCTCGATGTGCTGCATGACCCCGCCGATCACGACGCGCCTGCCGTCACTGATGGCGTCGACATCAACCTCGAAGGCGTCCTCCAGGAACGAGTCGATGAGCACGGGCCGGTCTTCCGAGACGCGAACCGCACGCGTGAAATAGTCGCGCAGCGTGGCCTCGTCGTACACGATCTCCATTGCGCGACCGCCCAGCACATAGCTCGGCCGGACCAGCACGGGGTATCCGATGCGCGTCGCCACCTCGACGGCCGCATCGACACTCGTGGCCGTCCCATTGGCGGGCTGAGCGATTCCCAGTTCACGGGCCATTCGCTCGAACCGCCGCCGGTCCTCGGCGATGTCGATGGCATCCGGCGACGTCCCGAGAATCCGCACTCCTGCGGCTTCGAGCGGCCGCGTGAGCTTGAGGGGCGTCTGCCCGCCGAGCTGCACGATGACGCCCACGGGCTCTTCGCGCGCCACGATCTCGAGCACGTGTTCGAGCGTCAGCGGCTCGAAGTACAGCTTGTCGCTCGTGTCGTAGTCGGTTGACACGGTCTCCGGGTTGGAGTTCACCATGATCGTCTCGTACCCCTGCTCGCGCAGCGCGATGGCGGCGCGGACACAACAATAGTCGAACTCCACACCCTGCCCTATGCGGTTCGGTCCGCTGCCGAGGATCACGACAGACCTGCGGCCGGTGCGCGGCGCCTCCGACTCGTCATCGTATGTCGAATAGAGGTATGGCGTGTTCGACGGGAACTCGCCCGCGCACGTGTCCACCATCTTGTAGACCGGGCGGAGCTGCATGGCCCATCGCCGCTCCCGCACCGACTGCTCGGATTCACCCCGCAGTTGGCCGAGTTGCGCATCAGCGAAGCCCAGCCGCTTCATCGCGCGCAGGGGTGCGCGCTCCACGGACGGGAGCGCAACATACGCGCGCTCGGCCTCCACCAGCTCGCGGAGCTGCGCGAGAAACCACGGGTCGATCGCGGTGATCTCGTGGAGTTCGTTAATCGTCATCCCGGCGAGCAGGGCGTGCTTGAGCTGGTAGATGCGCTCGGGAGTGGGGATCGCGAGTGCGCCGCGCAGCGTTTCAGTGGAGGTATCGGTCAGGCGGTCGTCGACCAGCTGATCCCCCACGACCCAGCCCGCGCGGCCGCTCTCCAGCGCCCGGAGCCCCTTCTGCAATGCCTCCTTGAATGTCCGGCCGATGGCCATGGACTCACCGACCGACTTCATCTGCGTGGTCAGCGTGGCGTTCGCGCGGGGAAACTTCTCGAACGCAAAGCGCGGGCATTTCACGACGACGTAGTCGAGCACGGGTTCGAAGCAGGCGGGCGTGGTCCTGGTGATGTCGTTGGCCAGCTCGTCGAGGCGGTACCCGACGGCGAGCTTGGTGCCAATTCGGGCGATGGCGAATCCGGTGGCCTTGGACGCCAGCGCCGATGACCTCGACACGCGCGGGTTCATCTCGATCACCACCATCTCCCCGTCGCGCGGATTGATGGCGAACTGGATGTTGCAGCCGCCGGCGTCCACGCCAATCTCGCGAATCACGGCGATGGCGGCATCGCGCATCCGCTGGTATTCGCGGTCCGTCAGCGTCATCGCCGGCGCGACGGTAATCGAATCCCCGGTGTGCACGCCCATCGGATCGAGGTTCTCGATGGAGCAGACGATGACGACGTTGTCGCAGTTGTCGCGCATCACCTCGAGCTCGAACTCCTTCCAGCCCAGCAACGACCGTTCGATCAGCACCTGCGAAATGGGACTCTCGGCAAGCCCGCGCTGGACGATTGCCTCGTACTCCTCGCGGTTGTACGCCACGCCGCCCCCGGACCCGCCGAGCGTGTACGCGGGGCGGATGATGGCGGGAAAGCCGGTCCAGTCACTGAGCGCGAGGGCCTGGTCCCAGCTCGTGGCGATATGCCCTTCGGGGCATTTGAGGCCAATCCGCTCCATGGCCAGCCCGAAGAGCTTGCGATCCTCCGCCACCGCGATTGCTCTCGCGTTGGCGCCGATGAGCTCCACGTTGTACTTCGCCAGGATACCGCGCTCGTGGAGCGACATGGCAACGTTGAGCGCGGTCTGTCCGCCCATGGTCGGCAGCAGCGCATCCGGCCGCTCGCGGGCAATGATGAGCTCGACCATCTCCGGTGTCACCGGCTCGATGTAGGTGCGATCGGCCATCTCGGGATCCGTCATGATCGTCGCCGGATTCGAGTTGACGAGAATCACCTCGTAACCCTCTTCGCGGAGCGCCTTGGCCGCCTGGGTGCCCGAGTAGTCGAACTCGGCCCCCTGCCCGATGACGATGGGGCCGGAGCCGATCAGGAGGATCCGGTGAAGGTCAGTGCGACGCGGCATCGATGAGATCGGAAATGATGTCCAGGCGCGTGTGACGCGACTTCCAGCCAGTGTCGACGCACAACTTGCGATTGCGTCCGATGAGGATTGGGACGTCCGACCGGCGGCGGAGCACCGCGGTGGGTGCCAGCTCGGCGGCTACGCCCACCGCGCGCAACACCTCGGCCGCGAGGTCACCCACCGTGACTCCCTCGCCACTGCAGACGTTGTAGACCTCGCCAGGAATTCCGTCTTCGACCAGCCGGACGTACGCCCGAACGGCGTCCTCGACGTGCAGAAAATCGCGCACCGAGTCCGTGTTCCCGACTTCGAGGCTCGCCGCAGATCCTGCCTTGATCCGAAGCGCCCGCGCCACGAGCGAAGGAAGAAGGAACTGCTCAGCCTGCCCGCGCCCACTGTGGTTGAAGCTGCGTGTGCAGATCACGCGTGTGCCGTCCGCGCGGTAGGCCTCGAGGGCAAACACTTCCTGCGCCAGCTTCGTGGCGGCATACAGCGAGGACGGACGGCACTCCGCCTCCTCGCCCAGCGGCATCGCGATCGTTTCATGGCGTCCATACTGCTCACCGCTCCCGATCACGAGTACCACCGGGTCGATGGCGCCGGCCGCCCGGCGTTCCCCAACCGTTTCGAGCAGGCGGACCGCGACACCAGTGTTCACGCTGCATGTGTGCATCGCGTCGAGCCCGGCCGCGGGCACATGGGACACGCCCGCCAGGTGAAAGATCGCATCCGGCTTCGACGTGGCGAGGGCCAGCGGAAGCGCGGCCGCGTGTCGCAGGTCCTGACGAATCCAGGTTATCGCGGACCGGTCCTCATCCGAGAGAATGCCGCTTTCCGGTGGAGCTTCGAGCGACGTGCCCGTGACATGCCAGCCATGCCGGGCGAGGTCGCGGCACAGCCACTGGCCTGCGAACCCGGCGGCGCCGGTCACCAGCGCTTGTCCTGGCGAGCGGCGTGACACGTCAGCCGGTGGCCGGAGGCGCCTTGTGCCGTGCGAGGTCGGCGTCCACCATCATCCGCACGAGACCGCCGAAGCGCACTCGAGGCTCCCACTGCAGCACGCGTTGCGCCTTCGAGGAGTCTGCCACGAGAACATCCACTTCGGCGGGCCGCACGAAGCGTGGATCCGTCTTCACGTGCTTTCGCCAGTCGAGTCCAGCGTACGAGAAGGCCTCCTCGCACAGCTGCTGAACGGACCACGATTCACCCGTCCCGACCACGTAGTCGTCAGGCTCGGGCTGCTGGAGCATGCGCCACATGGCGTCGACGTAGTCTCCCGCAAAACCCCAGTCGCGCCGCGAAGCGAGGTTGCCCAGTCGCACCTCGGTCGCGTGGCCCAGTTTGATTCGCGCAACGGCGTCCGTGACCTTGCGCGTGACGAACTCGAGGCCGCGCCGCGGGCTCTCGTGGTTGAACAGGATCCCGCTCACGGCGTACAGGCCGAACGACTCGCGATAGTTCACGGTGATCCAGTGCCCGTACATCTTCGCGACCCCATATGGCGACCGCGGATAGAAGGGCGTGCTCTCGCGTTGCGGCGTCTCGACCACCTTGCCGAACTGCTCGCTCGAGCTCGCCTGATAGAACCTCGCCGTGGGCGCGGCGCGCTTCATCGCCTCGAGCATGCGTGTGACGCCAATGGCCGTGAACTCACCGGTGAGGACGGGCTGCGTCCACGAGGTAGCCACGAAGCTCTGCGCAGCCAGGTTGTAGATCTCATCGGGCTTCGTGTCGGCGATTGCGTCCATGAGCGACGTCTGGTCCAGCAGGTCGGCTGACACCAGCTCGATGCGGTCGACCAGGTGCGCGATGCGGTCATAGGGCGTGGTCGAACTGCGACGGACGATCCCCACCACGCGATAGCCCTTGGCCAGCAATAGCTCGGCGAGGTACGAGCCGTCCTGGCCAGTAATCCCTGTAATCAGCGCGGTTGGCATCGCCGAATCCTAACGCGGTCCGGGCACAAAAAAGGGAGCCGAACGGCTCCCTTTCCGTCCGGACAAACGCACGCCGATCACGCCACCCCGGCGACCGCGCGACGCGGCGCGCGCTGAATCTTCCCTGCGTTCAGGCACCGGGTGCAGACCTTCACCTTCGTGATCTTGCCCTCGTGCACCACACGCGCCACCTGAAGGTTCGGCTTCCAGGTGCGTCGCGTCCTGTTGTTCGCATGCGACACGTTGTTTCCGAAGGCGATACCCTTCTTGCACACGTAGCATTTGTTCCGCTCGATCTTCGTCTGCGTCATGGGCTGCTCTTCAGTTCTCGACGAGTTCGATGCGCGCCATTTCGGCGCCGTCACCCTTGCGGTGACCGGTCTTGAGGATGCGTGTGTAGCCGCCTGGCCGCTTGGCGAACCGGGGGCCAAGCTCCTGAAACAGCTTGTCCGCCGCGCCACGCTTCTGCACGTGGCGCCCGGCGAGCCGGCGCGCATGCAATGTTCCGGTCCTGGCCTTCGTGATCAGTTTCTCCACGAACGGCCGGAGCTCCTTGGCCTTTGCCTGGGTCGTCAGGATTGCGCCCTCTTCGATGAGTGCCGTCGCGAGATTCCGCAGCAGGGCGAGTTTCTGCTCGCTCGTCCTGCGCAGCTGGCGGCCGGCCTTTCGATGACGCATCGCCTATTCCTCGGGGATGTCGTCGGGAGCGTTTGCGGCGGCCCGGGCTGGTGGCGTGCCCCAGTCGAGCACACGCACCCCGTCCCCGTTCTCCTCGAACTTCATGCCGAAGTTCAGGCCTTCGCGCTCGAGCAGGTCGGCAATTTCCTGCAAGGATTTCTTGCCGAAGTTCTTCACGTCGAGGATCTGGACTTCCGTCTGCTTCACGAGATCGCCAAGCGACCGGATGTTGGAGTTCTTCAGCGAGTTGACGGACCGGACGGAAAGCTCCAGGTCGTCGATCGGTGTCTTCAGCAGCATCGCGAGACGGGCGGCGTCGCTGCCGCTGAACTCGGCCCCGGCCGCCGCGGCCGCGGAGTGCGAGCCGAAGCCAACGAAATACTGGAAGTGCGTCTGGGCCAGTGCAGCCGCGTAGCTCACCGCCTCCTCGGGCGTGACGGTACCGTTGGTCTCGACCGTGAGGACGAGGCGGTCGTAGTCGGTGCGCTGGCCCACGCGGGTCTCGGCCACCGAGAAATTCACGCGCCGCACCGGCGAGTAGATGGAATCGATGCGCACGAGGTCAACCGGCAGCGAGCGGTCGGCCGGATGCTGCTCGGCCTCCAGGTACCCGCGTCCCTTGTTCACATACAGCTCGACGTTCAGGTCCTTCTCGTCCTGCATCGTGAACAGGTGGTGCGCTCCGTCGATCACCGTCACGCCGCCCTGCGCCTGGATCTCGGCGGCCGTCACGGGGCCCGCCTTGGACACGGCGATGCGCAGGATGGCCTCCTCGACGTCGTCGGCGAGCGTGAGCGTCAGCGTCTTGAGGTTGCCGATGATCTGGTGCACATCCTCGACAACGCCCTGTATGGTCTGATGCTCGTGCAACACGCCGTCAATCCGGAATCCCCAGACGGCGGAACCGCGGAGCGACGAGAGGAGCATGCGGCGCATCGCGTTGCCCAGCGTGTGCCCGAACCCGCGCTCGAGCGGTTGGAGGCGGAACTCGGCGATGTTGGGATTGTCCTCGCGCTTCGTCGATTCGACGAGCTGCGGGCGAACGAGCCCGCGCAGATCAACTGATTGTGCCATGAGTGAGATTACCTGGTGATGGTCAGACGGAGAGCAACCGGACCGTGCTCTTGCCGCCTACGCCCTACCCCGCCCCTGACGCGCGGTAGGCTCGTGATGGGGTCAGGGCCCCGACCTGGAACAACGCCTACTTCGAATACAGCTCGACGACCAGTTGCTCCTGCGCAGCAATCGGAATGGCCGAGCGCTGCGGGCGCTCGAGCATCCGGCCGCTGAACGATCCCTTGTCCACGGCGAGCCAGCCCGGCGTGGCGCCCCGCGACGACTGCTCGAGCGACGCCAGGATGATGGCGAGCTCGCGCGAGCGCTGCCGCAAGCGGATTTCCTGCCCCGGCGCGACATGAAAGCTGGGTACGTCCACGCGCTTCCCGTTGACTTCTATGTGCCGGTGGCGAATGAGTTGCCGCGCGGCCTTCCGGCTCGGTGCGAAGCCCATGCGGTAGATCATGTTGTCCAGACGGCTCTCGAGCGCAGCCAGCAGGTTGTGCCCCGTGATGCCGGGCAGCGTGCTGACCTTTTCGAATGTGTTGCGGAACTGACGCTCGCTCACCCCGTACATGCGCTTGATTTTCTGTTTTTCGCGCAGCTGCTTGGCATATTCGGAGAGCTTCCGCCGGCGCGCCGTACTCTGACCGTGCGCGCCCGGCGCGTACGGCCGCCGTTCCACGGGGCACTTCTCCGTGAAGCATTTGGTGCCTTTGAGGAAGAGCTTGGTTCCTTCGCGCCGGCACTGACGGCAGCTGGGTCCGGTGTAGCGCATGAATCAGACCCTCCGCCGCTTGGGCGGGCGGCACCCGTTGTGCGGAATCGGCGTGACGTCCTTGATCGATTTCACCTGCAGCCCGGCTGCCGCGAGCGCCTGAATCGCGCTCTCGCGACCTGATCCAGGTCCCTGCACGCGCACGTGCACGCGGCGGACGCCGAGCGTCATCGCTTCCCTGGCGCATTGCTCTGCAGCCACGGTGGCGGCAAA
>DASZZO010000134.1:0-11420 GCA_035544915.1 Gemmatimonadaceae bacterium
GACTATAGATGTCGGCGCGGTAATCCACCGAAGGGTCTCCAGCAATCTGCTCGGGCGACATGTACGCCGGCGTGCCAAGCGCCAAGCCTGCGGTAGTGAGCGCGCCCACGCCGGTCGAGGCGCTCAGGGCCTTGGCGACGCCAAAGTCGGCGAGCATGGCGTGCGTCCCACTCAGGAGCACATTTTCCGGCTTGATGTCGCGATGGACCACGCCGCGCTCGTGCGCGTACGCGAGGGCGTCGGCAAGCTCGGTGAGCATGGTGAGCGCCTCGTTCACGGGGAGTCTCCCGTCGCGCAGGAGCCGCTGGCGAAGCGTTTCGCCCTCTATGAAGGGCATGGTATAGAAGAGCAGCCCGCCCGCTTCGCCCGTGATGTGGACCGGCACGATGTGCGGGTGCTGGAGTTGCGCCACGACGTGGATTTCGCGCCGGAAACGCTCGGCGCTGACCGCACTGACCAGATCCGGCGGCAACACCTTTATGGCAACCTTGCGGCCCAGCGCGTTCTCAGTCGCAACGAACACACGGCTCATGCCGCCCGTGAGCTCGCGTTCGACAGTAAAAGCGCTTCCGAGCGCAGCCTGGAGGTGCTCGTGGACGTCCATCATGGATGCCGCGCAAGATGGGTGTCATTTATCGCCCTCCGCAACCCTTCCCGGCGCCACCGCGGTGATGACGCGTGACCCGTGCACGTCTATTCCCAGCGAGAGACACGCGCTCAGCACTTCTTCCGGCGAAATCCGTTCGAGCGGCACGCGGAGCGCCTGGCCGCGCCTGCGCACGCTCGGAACCCGGTCAGACAATGCCGCGACAGCGCGACCCGGCATGGCAACGTCCAGCTCGAGTACACGGCCAGCTGGACCCGCCTCGGTCAGGCATCCAGCGCGCAACGCGACGACGCGGTGCGCGATCCCGTCGAGGACGCCGGCGTCCGGCGCCGCAACGAGCACTGCGATGCCCGCCTCAGCCAGTGCGCGGAGCGAGGCGGCGTAGCGTCGCCGTTCCGCGCCTGCGAGGCCGGTCACCGGATCATCCAGGCAGAGCAGGCGTGGTCGGCCCAGGAGCGCGTGCGCGA
This sequence comes from Gemmatimonadaceae bacterium, assembly GCA_035544915.1. Lineage (GTDB taxonomy): Bacteria > Gemmatimonadota > Gemmatimonadetes > Gemmatimonadales > Gemmatimonadaceae > Fen-1231. Next base: position 1,075 of record DASZZO010000134.1, read on the forward strand.
GCTGGGCGCGGGCGCGCGATCCGGCGGTGAGGCGAGCGAGGCGAAGGCCCGCAAGTTGCGTGAGTCCCGTGAGACGGAGGACGCTATCCACATCCGGCTCTTCCTCCCACCCCGCCGACGTGCGCCGGCAGGCCGCCAGGTCGAGCGAGGCCCGGACGCTCAGGTATGGATGCGCACTTCCGTTTCGCGATACGAACTCGGCGCGCGCAGATCGTACGCTCCCGCGGTCATGGTGCAACAGCCCTGCCGCGCAGAGGAGAAGGGTTGTCTTGCCCGCGCCGGCACCACCGACGATTCCAACGCACTCGCCCTGCGCGACCGCAAGCGACACACCATCCAACGCGAGCACATCCGACGTATGCCCCAGAACCCCCGCGCGGTAGCGCACGACGACGTCACGCAGCTCCAGTGCGAGTCTGGACACGCGCTCACAATGGGGCCGAGGCGCGGCCATTGTGTCATCGTGCGAACGCGAACTCTACCAAAAGGTCGCGTGAGTCCCGTTCACGACTCCACCGCGGGCGGCACGGCTCTCCTGGGAGCAAGTCCGAGTTCGGAGTCTTCCCTCTCCTCCTCTTCCGTGTCCACGTCGCCGTAGACCCGTTCAATGAGGATCTTGCGCACGAGCACCATCACCACCGCCAGCATCGGCACGGCGACGAGAAGGCCGACGGGCCCGAGGAGCGTGCCCACGATCAGCACCGCCATGATCGAGGCAACGGGCGGCAACTTCACGCCACGCTCCATGATCAGGGGTGAGATCACGTTCCCCTCGATGAGGTGCACCACCACGCCAACGAGCAGGACCAGGAGCGCGCCCGACACGCCTCCCTCACCACCGAGCACAAACAGCGCCGGCAGGAGCGTCGACACAAGCGTCCCGAAAAAAGGCACGATGGCCGCGAGCCCGGTGAAGATCCCGAAGGTAAGCCAGGAGGGCACGCCGACCGCCCAGAGCCCGAGCGCCGACAGCGCGCCCAGCACAAACATCGCGATCAGCTGCGAGAGCGTCCAGGCGCGGAGAGTCTGGCTCAGCGCCACAAGTACGTCACGAGCGGCGGCCCGATACCGGGGCGGGGTCACGGCAATGAGCATGCCCTCGTAGGTTCGCGGATGCAGCGCGAGATAGATGCCCATGACGAGTACAGACACGATCTTGATGAAGCCGTCCACCAGGTCGAACACCTTGGGGAGCAGATTCCCCACGAACTGCTGTGCTTCGGCGATTGCGGCGTTGATCATCCCCGTCTGCTTGTCCGGCCCGACATAGGGGGCCAGCGCGGGAAAGCGCTGCACGAAGAGCGACAGCCGCTGCTGCCATCCGCGGGCCAGATCGGGGAGCCGCGCGACGAGCTGCCGCGTCTGCTCGATGACTGGCGGAAGCAACAGCTCGCCAATCCCGTAGACGATGAGAAGCGTGATCAGGAGTGCGACAGCGAACGATACTCGCGGCCCGAAGCGAGTGTGTGCAAGAATGAATCCCCGCAAGGCGTCGAGGTAGACACCCAGCAGCACGGCGAGAAAAAACAGGAGGAGGATGGGTGCGATGCCGCGCAGCAGCCACAGGACGAGAATCGCCCCTGCGATTCCCGCGAGCCCCGGCGCGAGCGGAACCAGCCGGACTCTTTCCGTGGGTCCGGCCTTTCGGGCCGCCAACGCTACTTCTTCTCCGGCTTGGCGTCCTCGATTTCGGCGTGCACGACCTCCTCACCGGCGCCGATCCGCTTGGGCGGTACCGAACTTCCGGCGGGGATGAGCCCCATCTTCTCCTTGAGGGCGAGCAGCTGCTGGTCGGCGCTGGCGGACCCAGCGACTTTCTCGAGCCGCTTGAAATCGTGCACAAGCTTGTCACCGGAGAACTCTTCGTCGATCTCGCTCGACGCCCGCACCATTCGCTCGTGCTGGTCGATCTTCTCCTCCATCCGGGCGAACGCCTCGAACGCGCTCTTCTCGCTCATGCCCGACATCGTCTCCGCGATTCGTTGCTGCGCCTGTGCCTGGCGCTGACGGGCCAGGAGGAGGTTCTTCTTGCGCTTGGCCTCCTCGATGCGGTCGTTCAGGTCGCGCAACGAGTTCTTAAGTTTCTCGATGGTGGCCTGTTGCCCTTGCCACGTGATCTCGAGCTGATTGGCGCGTGTGAGCGTCTCGGTGTGTCGCACGAGCGCCTGCTTGGCAAGATCGTCGCGTTGCTCCTTCACCGCGAGCATGGCCTTCGCTTCCCAATCCTGTGCCGACTTGTATTCGGCCTCCACCTGGTCCTTGAGTCGTTTCTCGTCGGCAATCGAACTCGCCACCTGCTGCTTGGCCTTCGCCAACTGGTTCCGCATGTCGACCACGATCTGGTCGAGCATCTTCTCGGGATTCTCGGCTTTCGAGATCAAGTCGTTGATGTTGGACTTGAAAAGCGTTGCGATGCGATCGAAGATCCCCATCTTTCAGCGAGCCTCACTGTACGACGCCAGTTCGCGGATATGCGACGCGAGCGCCAGGGTAATGCTTTCATAGGCGGCGAGGAACTCCTCGAAATCGAGATGCTCAAGTTCGAGGGCCTCGGTCAGGATCACGGAGTTGTTCTGGATGCCATAGGACCCATGGAGCAGGTCGGTGGCGTTCATCTCCAGCAAGCGGCGCGCCAAGCCATTGCGCTTTTCTTCGCCCGCGGGAAGGTCCATCACTTTTACCCTCAGGACGAGCACGGGCGGAGAATAGTGCACCACCACGCCAAAGTTGAGCGCTCCGGCGGGCTGCACGTTCCAGATGCCGGGCTTGACCTCGGAGTGAATGGCGCCATCGGCCGACAGGCGGTCAAGGAAGCTTTCGATATCTTCGCGCGTAAGCATGAGTGTCTCACCAAGGGGGACTTCCGCTCGCCCTACGTGCGGAGCGTGAGTCAAAGTTTCACTCCGACACGCGGATTAAGCTAGCTGGACGGTGAGAATCCATTCACTAAAGAGAGATCAACGAGAGATCGCCCTCGGCGCCTGTACATCCATCCTCGGATCAGATGGCACGCCGCAGAGCACGTAGGTACCGCCAGCATCGGGCGGCGACGACTGCTTTCCGACAGGTCATCTGGTCCAGATGATGACCGAACCGCACCCGTTCTTGCGATCGAAGATCGGCGGAACCGCCGCGGAGCTGTACACCTCGACGCCTCTCAGAATTCCGAGGTCCAGCGATTGCTCCACCTCAATCTGGGCGAGCCCCGAGATTCCCGGCCGCCACGGATACCCATTGAGGAAATAGTTCGGGGTGCAGGACGCGTTCGCGATTCCCTTCATCTTGACGAGCTTGACTTTACCTGTGGTGCCGCGGAACAGCATCGGCGCCTGAAGCAAAAGGTCGCTGATATCCTTTACCCGACTCTTCGCGAGGCCGGAGCCCCAGATGAACTGACCGATGCCGGCGTTGCGACGGTCTTCGAACCCCGTCTCGTCGTCCGGATTGCTGGCGCCCTGCTCCGCCCTGCCTATGGCCTCCGCACGGGGGCCGAGTGCCAGACTGATGTCGCGCGCACCGCTTACCGGCACGTCCACGAGCTGGCTGCCGGGCCATGAGCCCACCCGTCTTACCTCGAACAGCTGTGTGCCCGACGGAACGTCACGGAGAGAGAATCGCCCTGCCTCGTCGGTGAGCGCGCGGAGCGGCGGCCCGGAAGCCGTTACCATGGCCCTGGCTGCCGGCAGGCCGCGAACGTCGCGCACGATTCCCGACACCGTTGCCACGCCGGGCGGGCGCGCGATCCTGAGGTCGCGGTGTATTACCAGTTCGCCCGCCGGTGAGAAGATGAGCGTGCCGGTGCTTCGGTCGCCAACGGTCGCGGTGACCTCAACGCGCAATGTTGATGGCACGCCACAGAGCAGGTATGACCCGCTCTCGCGGCTCTGCGCCACGGCGCGGACAGTTCGCCGTTCGAGCGACGATGCGCCCAGCACGAGCTCGCTCCACGACGCCGTGACCGTCGCGTCCGCGATCCCAGTCGAATCATGTGCGTCGAGCACGTGGCCCAGCATCATCGCTGGAAAGGTGTCCGACGCGGCCCGGCAAACGAGCCAGACGAGCGCTGTCGGCGACGGTGTCGCCAGCCGGGCGATGACAATTCCTTTCGCCGGAATCGTGATGGGCAGGACCTCAGCCGACACATCGAGGGAGTCCAGGATCGGATGCAGAAACGTGATCGAGTACCGGCCGGCCGGCACGGAGTCGATTCTGAACCGCCCTTCGTCGTCACTGGTGACGTACCGCGAGAGCTGAGGAATCACGATTGTCGCGCGCTTGAACGGGGCACCCATGCGCAAAGAATCGAACACCGTGCCCACAATTGTGGCCTGTGCATCGGCCGTCTGGATCAAAGCGGCGAGGGCCGCGAGCGACACTGCGCGCACTGCGCTCATCCCGGGTCGCCTACCCGACCGACCTCTTGATTTGCACCACTCGCTCGCGCGCAAGCCGGCGTCCGGTGGGAGTCGCAGCGAGGCCGCCGCCCGCTGTCTCGCGGTATCGCACATCCATTTCGCGTCCGATTTCGCCCATGACGTCAACGACCTCATCCACCGGGATCGCAAATGTGATACCGGCGAGCGCCATTTCGATAGCGGCGAGCGCGATGGCCGCGCCGGTGGCGTTGCGAAATACGCATGGTAACTCCACCAGCCCGCCAAGTGGATCGCACACGAGACCGAGGGTCGCCTGCTGGGCGAGCGCGACGGCGTGACCGACTTGGCTCGGCGTGCCGCCGAGCATCTCTGTGGCGGCGCCGGCCGCCATGCCGGCGGCGGCCCCGGTCTCCGCCTGGCATCCGCCCTCTGCACCGGAGAGCGATGCACGCTCGGCGACGACGGCGCCAATGAGGCCCGCGGTGGCCAGCGCATCTACAATCTGATCGTCGGGTATTCGGCCGGCAGCGGCGAGACCCGTGAGAACCGCCGGGAGAATGCCCGCACCGCCCGCGGTCGGAGCGGCCACGATCACACCCATTGCGGCATTCACTTCCTGCACGGCAAGTGCCCGCGCCAGGACGTCCCGAAACGGTGTGTTGGCAAGCGGCCCGGCCGTGCTCGAGCGGAGTTTCGCGGCGTCACCGCCAACAAGTCCGCTTGCGGATTTGAGGTCGCCCACCAGTCCTTGCTCCACAGCGCCGCGCATGACCGCGAGCGCGCGGGCGAGGACGCCGCGAATCTCCGCGACGGGCCGGCCCTGGTCGGCCGCCTCCGTGTCAAGCGCAAGCTGCGAAAGACTCTTGCGCTGAGACTCGGCATCCCGGATGGCGGCGGCGAGCGAGGTATACACGACGCTAGGTCGAAGGGCGGCGACCCGGCAGGGAGTGGCGATCCATCAGCCGCTCACCTTGTCGAGTCGATGTGCCCAGCGCACCCACGGCAGGGCGCGAATATCGTCGCGCACCTGTTCGCCGGGCTGATCGTCTACCTCGATCACCATGAACGCATCGCCCCCTCGCTGCTTCCGGCTCAGGCGGAGCGTCGCAATGTTGATCGCCTTGTCGGCAAGAATCCCCGCTATCTTCGCGACCGAGCCCTTCACGTCCTCGGCGACAAGCACGATCGTATGGTGATTGCCGTGCACTTCGACAGGAAAGCCGTCGATCTCCGTGAGAAAGACTCGGCCGGCCCCCAGCGAGGAACCGATCATCACGTGCTTTCGATCGCCCCGTTCGACCGTGATGCGCACTGTATTCGGATGCGCATCATCGCTGATCGTGGTCTTCTCGAATGAGTAGGCGAGCGCCTCCTTCTCCGCGATCTCGAGTGCGGTCCGAATTCGGTCATCGTCAGGACGAAACCCCATGAGTCCACCCGCAATCGCCTTGTCGGTACCATGGCCCTCCCCCGTGCGGGCGAAGGAGCCGTGCAGCTCGATGCGAGCCTTTTCCGGCGTCCCGCCGACCAGGCAGCGCGCAAGAATGCCCAGGCGGCAGGCTCCTGCCGTATGGCTGGAGCTGGGACCAACCATCACGGGGCCGATGATGTCGAGGAGGGAGACCATGGGATTCAGCGGTTGTTGCGCGACAGCATCTGCTTGAGATACTGCCCAGTATAGCTCGCCCCCACCTTCACGACATCTTCGGGGCGCCCCGCCGCCACAATCGTTCCGCCCCGGTCCCCACCGTCCGGCCCCAGATCCACGATCCAGTCCGCCGTCTTGATCACGTCCAGGTTGTGTTCGATCACGAGCACCGTGTTCCCGCGATCCACCAGCCGGTGCAGGACGTGCAGCAGCATCCGCACATCTTCGAAATGCAAGCCCGTTGTCGGTTCATCAAGGATGTACAGAGTCCGCCCCGTGTCGCGCTTGCTCAGTTCGGTTGCGAGCTTCACGCGCTGTGCCTCGCCACCGGAAAGCGTAGTGGCACTCTGGCCCAGGTGCACGTAGCCGAGGCCGACATCGTTGAGTGTCTCCAGTTTCTGCGCGATGCGCGGCTGATTGGCGAACAGCGCGAGCGCGTCTTCCACGGTGAGTTCCAGCACTTCGCTGATCGAGAGCCCGCGAAATCGCACCTCGAGCGTTTCCCGATTGTATCGCTTCCCCCTGCAGGTCTCGCACGTGACGTACACATCGGGCAGGAAATGCATCTCGATCTTTACCAGCCCATCACCCTGGCAGGCTTCGCACCGGCCGCCCTTGACGTTGAAGGAGAAACGGCCCGGTCCGTACCCGCGCAGCTTCGCCTCGGGCATGTCCGCGAACAGCTCGCGAATGGGAGTGAACAGTCCCGTGTAGGTGGCGGGGTTCGACCTGGGCGTTCGTCCGATGGGACTCTGGTCGATGTCGATCACCTTGTCCAGATGCTCGAGCCCCGTAATGCGCGTGTGCTCGCCCGGCAGGACGCGCGCCCGATAGAAGTGGCGCGCGAGCGTGCGCTGGAGAATGTCTTCGATGAGAGTCGACTTCCCCGATCCGCTGACGCCCGTGACGGCCACGAACAGACCGAGCGGTATTTCGACGTCGACATTGCGCAGATTGTGCTCGCGCGCGCCTTCCACCCGTATCAGGCGGCGGGCGTCGCGCACCCGCCGCTGAGGGGGAACCTCAATGCGCTTCGCACCGGTGAGGTATTGGCCAGTGATCGAGCGGCGGTTCCCGAGCACGTCGGCCACGCTGCCGGCGGCGATGACCTCGCCGCCATGCTTTCCGGCCCCCGGACCGAGGTCGATCAGGTAATCGGCCGCGCGAATCGTTTCCTCGTCGTGTTCCACGACGAGCACCGTGTTGCCCATGTCGCGTAACCGCATGAGGGTCGCGAGGAGCCTGGCATTGTCGCGCTGGTGGAGTCCAATGCTCGGTTCATCCAGAATGTAAAGCACGCCAACCAGGCGGGAGCCAATCTGGGTAGCGAGCCGTATTCGCTGTGCCTCGCCCCCGGAGAGTGACTCAGCGCTCCGGTTCAGCGTGAGATATTCGAGGCCCACATCCACCAGGAATCGGAGGCGCTCGCGTACCTCCTTGAGCACCGGTCCGGCGATGTCCGGGTCGAGCCCAGGCCGCCCTGGCGCGCGAAGGGCAATCGACTCCACGAAGCTGAACGCGTCGTTGACCGCCAACTCGCCGAACTCGCCAATGTTCTTGCCCGCGACGGTGACGGCAAGCGAGTCGGGCTTGAGGCGGAGGCCGTTGCACTCGGAACAGACGGCGACGACCAGGTACTCCTCGAGTTCTGCGCGCACCGCGTCGCTGGTCGTTTCGTTGTAGCGGCGCTGCACGTTGGAGAGTATCCCCTCCCATTTTCCCGCGATGTCACCCTCGCCACGCTTCTTGGGAAGGCCGTGGAGCAGAACTTCCTGCACGTGCGGCGGAAGCTTCCCCCACGGGGTGTTGAGCTCGCACTTGAGCTGCTTCGCCAGCCCCGGCAGGATCACGCGGCGCAGGTAGCCATCCGGCTCCCCCCAAGGGAGCACGACGCCTTCCAGAATCGAGATGCTGTGATCGCCCAGGATCAGTGCTGCGCTCGCCGTCCGCCGCGTTCCCAGGCCGCTGCAGACCGGGCACGCGCCGAACGGCGAATTGAACGAAAAGTGGCGCGGCTCCAGCTCGGGGAGGGACAGGCCGCAGCTTGGACACCCGTACCTTTCGCTGAAGATCAGCGTTTCGCGCGCGTCCGGTTCTTTGCGCGACCCATGCCGCGCTATCTCCACGAGGCCGTCCGCGAGGCGGAGGGCGGTCTCCACGGAATCGGCGAGGCGGCCGCGATCGTCGGCCCGAACCGCGAGCCGGTCCACCACAACCGATACGTCGTGATTGACGCGCCGATTAAGCGCGGGCGGCTCGGCGAGTTCGATGAGCGCGCCGTCCACCATGGCCCGCACGAATCCCTGCTTGCGAGCGGACTCGAACAGCTCGCGGAACTCGCCCTTCCGTCCGCGGATCAGTGGCGCAAGTACTTCGATGCGGGTTCCCTCGGGCCACCCGAGGATGGTATCGGCGATCTGACCGGGACTCTGTCGCTCGACGGCGCGTCCGCAATCGGGGCAATGGGGTGTACCCGCGCGGGCATAGAGCAGCCGTAGATAGTCGTAGACTTCCGTGACCGTTCCGACGGTCGACCGCGGATTGTGCCCCGCCGACTTCTGTTCGATCGAAATGGCAGGTGAGAGCCCATCGATCGCGTCCACATCGGGCTTCTCCATGAGCCCAAGAAACTGGCGGGCATAGGCAGACAGGGATTCGACGTACCGCCGCTGTCCCTCTGCGAAAATCGTGTCGAACGCAAGAGAGGATTTTCCCGAACCCGAGAGTCCCGTGATGACCGTGAGACGGTCACGAGGGATGGTGACGTCGATGTTCTTGAGGTTGTGCTCGCGAGCTCCGCGAACCACCAGGGCGTCTTCTGGCATAGCCTGAGAAAGCTGACGGGGCCGCACGCGTGAAACAAGCTCGGGAAATGCCGTGCGCTGGATCACGTGCCGGACGCTATTTCCCCTGTGAGACGGTATAGATTTCAGCTACGATGCCCGAGCGCACGCCTTCACTGGGGATTCCCGCCAATCATGCGGAACAGTTTCCGCTGGGCGAAATCGAAGGCGTTGTGCTGTTGCCGCCGGAGGTCACGCGGCGCGAGGAGATCGGCCTCCCGGACGCTCAAACTGCGGCTCGCGAGCCGCCTGTGTGCGGGGAATGGTCGGACGACGCGACCGATGAGGCGGATGCGCGGGCGGGCGCGCTGCTGAACGCGGCCCCTGGTGCGGCTGCGATGATATTGACTCCAGACCCGCCGCCAGTTCCGACAGTTCCGGCGCCACCGCTCCGGGTCGTCCCGCCTCCTCCGCAGCGGCTTATCCCGCCCCTTGCCCCGCCCGTTCGCGCGCTGCGTACGCCGGCGTTCAACCGGTCCCTTACGCCCCCGACACCGCTTCCGGCGCTCGCCGAGCTCAGGAGCATCCACGAGGCCCATCCGGACAGAGTGAAGACGGCGATCGACTTCGCCCACGCGCTCGACAAACGTGGCAACATCGAGGGCGCACTCAGCGCGCTCCAGCACTCGATTGACGCCGGTGCGGACGGGGTCGCCCTGCGCTGCGCGCGCGCGAAGCTTCTGAGTGGGCGCCTTCGATACGACGACGCCGAGGCTGAGCTGCGTCGTGCAGCAAAGCTCAAGCCGGACGACGTGGATGTATTGCTACAGCAGGGAATTCTCGCATGCCGCCGCGCCAAGTGGCGCGACGCGGTAGAGCCGCTCGAGAAGGTCGCTATGCTCGACCCCCGCTCTGGTCCGGCCCACTTCTACCTCGGTGAATCGCTTAACAAGCTCGACCGCCTGGACGATGCGCTTGCAGCGTACCAGCGGGCCGCGCAGCTGGAGCCGCAAAACTTCCGAGCGCTCAAGGGCGTGGGCATTGTGTTCGACCGGATGGGGCGCCCGCTCGACGCGGCCGCGTTCTACCGCCGCGCGCGCGACGCGCAGGCCGGCTAGCGAGCGTGGCGGCGCGGCGGACAGCGGCCGGCGAGCGCATGCCCGACCTCCGCCGCCGCGGCCGGGTGCGCGCGGTCGCTGCGGTGCTGATCCTCGCGGCCTGGAGCGCGGGATTCTCGATGCTCGTGCGTCGCGAGTTCTTCATGGGCAGCACCCAGAGACTGGCAGAAGCGGCACTGCGCGTCAGCCCCGGGGCGGTGTTCTACATCGTCGAACAGGCCGGCAAGCAGGTGGGATTCGCGTCCACCACGATCGACACCATGCCGACGGGCATCGATATCGTGGACTATTTCATCGCGGACTTGCCGGTGGCCGGATCTCTACGCCGCGCGTCGGCCCGTTCCGTGGTGCGGCTCTCGCGCGCGCTCTCGCTGCGAACGTTCGACTTGCAGACGGAGCTGCCGGGAACGCCGCGGCGCGT
>DASZZO010000135.1:0-4193 GCA_035544915.1 Gemmatimonadaceae bacterium
CTGCCGCACTCGATCGCCGCGGCTCGCGGCGATCCGATGGTGCGCGAGACAAGTGCTACGAGATATATATAGTTGCGATGCCCGACTCCCTCACCGCCACGGACCCGGTGCTCGACCGGATCACCCGCACGATCGTCGAGCGCTTTCATCCCGAGCGTGTGCTGCTCTTCGGCAGCCGCGCGCGTGGCGACGCGAGCGCGCACAGCGACTATGACATCATGGTCGTCATGGACGCCGATCCGAACGGGGGCGATCCGGTCAAGGCCATCCACGCGGCCTTTCCCAACACGACTTGGGGGATGGACGTGGTGGTGCGCACCCCGGCGGAATTCGAACGGAAGCGTGACGATGTTGGCACGCTTGCGTACGTCGCCGAGCGCGAGGGGCGCGTGCTCTATGCACGACCGGGGAGTGGGGGGCCGGCGAACAGTTCGGGCACTGCGCCACGGGTGCGTGAAGAGCAACGCGGGCCGCCGGAATCGCTCGCGGATTGGATGCACCGGGCCGAGAACGACTTCCGCAGCGTCGAGCGCCTCGTCAGCGCTCCGTCCCCGACGTGGGACGCTGTGTGCTTCCACGCGCATGACGGAGCGGAGAAGTACCTCAAGTCGGCGCTGGTCGCGACGCATACGCCTCCGCCGCGCACCCACTTCCTACGCGACCTGCTCGCCATCTGTCCGACGGAGCTGCGAACCGACCGCGTCGTCGTCGACGCGTGCACGATGCTTGGAGCGATCTGGCCGAAGACGCGCTATCCGGAAGAGCCGGAGCCCTCGGCCGCCGAAGGAGCTGCGGCGGTGAGGGCTGCGCGTGATGTCCGTGGAGCGGTGCTGGCCTTTCTGGAGTGGCTGAGGTAGAGCGGGCTGCGGCACCCCCAGGTATTGTGGTGACGTCGGAAGCCGTCCTGGCCCGGCATGGACTGAAGACGAAATGGGAGCACTTCAAGCGTCAGTTCCTGAGTGGCCATCGATGACATTCAGCATGCGAAGAGTGGCTCGCGTTCGGTGGCGTTGAACAGGTGAAGGAGCCTGAGCTTGTGGCTACCAAGAAACTGGATCCAGTTCATCCTGGCGAAGTCCTGATGGCCGATTTTCTCGAGCCACTGTCGATCTCGCAGTATCGGCTCGCGCACAGCATCAGTGTGCCACCGCGGCGCATCAATGAGATCGTCCATGGTGCACGCGCGATTACGGCGGATACGGCACTCCGGTTGGCGCGGTTCTTTGGCACGTCCGAGCAGTTCTGGCTGAATCTTCAGGCTCGGTGTGATCTGGAGACCGAGCGTGACAGGCTGGGGCGGCGCCTGAAAGACGAGGTCGAGGTCTTTGCGGCGGCTGGCTGACTACGCGCTGCTACTGGCGGCGGTGCACACTTGCCCGTCGGTCATGCGCCCCCGGGGCCTCGTGATGAGCCGAGAAAGATGGCGTGGCGAATCGCGATCGCCCGCGGCGACGCCGACATCAGCGGAACGACGTGGAGTTCAGCCCGCTCGACCAGCCGTACAGGCAGCTGCAGCGTCAACGCCTCGGTGCCACGACGGATGACGCCCGGCAGCGTCGGTAGCGCCGTGCCAGCGTAGCGAGCACGCACATCGTCGAACGAGGGCAGGTCCGTAATCTTCACATCGCCGATTGTCACGAGCCGGTCGCCAACACGGAGGCCCGACATCGATGCTGCGCCGCCCGGCACGATCGACGTCACTTCGACGCCGGACGAATCAGTCCGCGTCGTCACCCCGAATCGGGGCTCGCGAATGGTGGTCCGCTCAACCCGCAGCGCCGCAAGCGACAGAACCGAGTCGACAGGCAGCGGCTCTCGCCCTTCTACATAGCGGCTGGCAAAAGCCAGGAATGTCGCCTTCGCGCCACTTGTCCCCGCGTTCCGCGCCACCGCCGACCACCAATCGTCGCTCGTGAATCCCCGCCCACGTTTGTACGTCGAGTCGTAGAGCTGCCGCATGACATCGTCCAGCGAGTGCCGATTATTACTGGCGTCGCGAATCAGCACGTCGAGCAAGAACCCGGTGAGCGCTCCCTTGGGGTAATACAGTCCGCCGCTGCCATCGCGCGATCCAATCCACGCCGAAAGCGAGGCGTCGGACACGGCCGTCGCCGGCACGCCGTCAATGTTCGCAATCCAGCTGGCCACCTGGTCGAAGGCGGCAGTGCTGTCGGAGATTCCAGCTCGGGAGAGCGCGATCGTGCCGTAGTAATCTGTCACTCCTTCGCTCACCCACAGCCACGGCGTCGGTTGCGCGTCGTCGTAGCGGTACGGCACGAGGTCTGCCGGCCGTAGACGCTTGACATTCCAGGCGTGAAACAGCTCGTGCGAGAAGAGACCTGAAAGGTTGCCGTCGAGCACCGAGCTGGTCACCTCGTCAATCTGCGAGCTTTGATGCTCGAGCCCGCCGAAATTCACGACTGTGTCGGACCGCACGAACACCGTGTAGTTGCGGAAGGGTACGTCGCCGAAGATTGCTGCCTGCGCCGGCACCAGCTTCTGGAGCCAGCCGAGCGTGCGGTCGCGGCGCGCCGCTGTCATGGCGCCGGCAGGGTAGAGGGCGAAGCGAATCCAGCGGTCCGCAGCTTGCGCGCTGTCCAGGTCGAAACGACCGACGTAGAACGGCATGTCGACGAGATCGTGATAGTTCGTGGCGCTGAACACATTCGGCGCGCCGGCGGGATCCATTCCCGTCGTGACCCGCCAGTCCCGCTCCGTCCGCACCGCGACGCGCGCCGGCCAATCGAAGCCCCGGCCAACGGGATAGAGGAAGAGATTCGTTCCGTTGAAGAATGCAAAATTGGGTGACGTCCACGCGACGGCGCGATCGACTGCATCTGCGGCATAGTCAAAGGACACGCGAACCGCGCCGGCGGCCCGGGGGCGGATGCTCCACGTCTGGAAATCTCTCTTCCGCCATTCGAGCGGCCTGCCGTCCGACTCGGCGCGAAAGCGCGACACGCGGCCCGCAAACCAGAGGAGCGTGTAGTGTCCGGGCGACCACGCCGGCAGAGCGAGAATGACCGGCTCGGTCGAGGACACCTGGAAGGTCATCGTGACGGCCAGCGTCCGCGCCGCCACGGCGCCGGAGTCGGCGGTCACTTCGTACTGGATACCGGTCACGGGAGCGGAGACAACGCGTGGCAGTTGGCCTGGCGCGGATGTCGCGGCAAGGGCCACGATGACGAGCGATCGAATGGAGAGGCGCATGTCTCGATGAGACACGGTAACGTGCTCGAAGGTTTCGCGGCAGCGTCCATCGGGAATTGTGGATGATACCGTCGGGCGAGCTGGCAGGTCCTCGGCTAGAACCCGTTGACGGACATCCGGAACACCCCCACGCATCCGCTCCGTGATGAAGGACGGGCGCCCCTGCGCTGGCCCGAACTATGGCTTCCGCAGGGCGTAGGCCTCTTCGAAGCCTCCGAGGTAGATCCGATCACCGTCGATGGCGGGCGCGGCCGCAATATGATCGAAGATGCCGCGCGGTTTGCGATCTTTCCCGCTGATAACCCAGACCTTACGGCCGTCGCTAATCCGCGATACGGTCAGCCCGCCGCCGACGAAGGACGCGTAGACCAGCCCCGAGTCGACGATGATGTCGTACACGCTCCCGTAAGTATTGAGCTCATCCACGATCCAGAGCCGATGCATGTCGGTGGCCGAAAGCGCGGTGACAGTCCCTCCAGAGACGGATCCGACTACGACTGTCGCGCCGGAAACCACGATCACCTTCGCATCGTCTCGCGTAGGCGCCACTGCTGGAGGGATGGCGAACTGCGTTTTGGGCACGGAGAATCGCACCGCGCCCGTCTGGTCGTCCAGAGCGTAAAGGGTGCCATCCTGTGCGCCGGCAAATATTAGGCCCGCGCCTGCCGCCACAAAACGCGTTGCGCTTGCGATGGTAGAATCCGGCTTCGGAAGAAGCCGCATCCAGAGAAGTCGGCCGCTCGCGGCGTCGATCGCCGCAACGCCTCCGGTAACTCGCTGCGACCGATTCAGGCCGGGTCCTACTTGCAAGTCGGCGAACCCGGCATACACGACTCCTTGTGCAAGTACGGGACTAAAGATCAGGACATCAGAGTCTGGCGTGATTTTCGTTGCCCATCGCTGTGTGCCCGTCGCGCCGTCCACCCCGTAGACGTAACCGCCCAGTCCTGATCCGCAATAGACCGTGGTGCCGTCCGATGTGA
>DASZZO010000136.1:0-26408 GCA_035544915.1 Gemmatimonadaceae bacterium
CCGTTCCACACGACCGTCCGGGCGCTGAGAACCGCACGCGTAAACGACGCGGCGGTGTCCGGGCCGATGTCGAGCATGGCCTCATTGGCGGGGACCTCGTCGCGTTTCACCGCGTGCGCCTGGGCGGCCTCCTTGATGGACGGTGCGACCGTGGCGTCATGTGGAAGCGTGAGTCGAAAGCCTGCTCGCTCCAGCAGCGACGCGGCCATCTCGACGCGTTCAGCCTCGACAAGAGACGTACCGGTTTCGAGCCCCATGGCCTTGAAGAAGGTGCAGGCCATCGCGCCCCCGATGAGAAGCCCGTCAACCTTGGGGATTAATGCCTCGATGACGTCGATCTTGCCGGAGATCTTCGATCCTCCGAGAATTGCGATAAACGGGCGATGCGGGTTGTCGAGCGCCGCGCCGAGGTAGGCGAGTTCCTTCTCCATCAGGAGGCCAGCCACCGCGGGACGAAGGAAGCTGGTGACGCCGGCGGTCGATGCGTGCGCGCGATGCGCGGCGCCGAAGGCATCGTTCACATAAAAGTCGCCGAGCTTGCTGAGCGAGCTTGAAAGCGTTTCATCGTTCCGTTCCTCGCCAGGCAGGAACCGCGTGTTCTCGAGCACGAGGACGTCGCCATCGGCGAGCGATTGCGTCGCGGCCACGGCGGTGGCGGTGTCGGTCTCGCCAAGGAATCGGACGGGTCGTCCGAGCAGCTCACCGAGGCGATGCGCGACAGGGGCGAGCGAGAATCGGGGATCGTGCTTGCCGTCTGGTCGCCCAAGATGCGAGAGAATAACAAGGCGCGCGCCGTCCCCGATCAATGCCTGGAGTGTGGGAAGTGCCGCACGAATACGCGCGTCGTCCGTAATGCGCGCGCCATCGATCGGCACGTTGAAGTCGACGCGCACCAGAGCGCGCTTGCCCCTGACCTCCTCGCCGCGAAGGTCACGGACGGTCCGCTTGCCCGCAGACATGGATGCGTCCGCGGTCAGAGCCGCGCGCCCACGTACTGCAGCAGGTCCACGCATCTCGATGCATAGCCCCACTCGTTGTCATACCAGCCGGAGACCTTCACCATGGTGCCGTCAATCACGTTCGTATTCCTGGAGTCGAGTATGCACGAGTGTGGATTGCCGATGTAATCGCACGACACAAGTTCTTCCTCGGTGTACTGCAGGATGGTCTTGAGGGTGCCCTCGGCCGCCGCGCGGAAGGCCGCGTTCACGTCGCCAATCGTCGTGGCCCGCTCCACCTCGACGGTGAGCTCGGTGAGCGATACGTCCGGCGTGGGGACGCGAATCGCGATGCCGTCGATCTTTCCCCTGACCTCGGGAATCACGAGGGACGTCGCTTTCGCGGCGCCCGTGGTCGTCGGAATGATGGAAAGCGCGGCCGCGCGGGCGCGCCGAAGGTCCTTGTGCGGCACGTCAAGAATGCTCTGGTCATTCGTGTAGGAATGAATCGTGACCATCGACCCATGCCGGAAACCAAAGGCGTCGCGGATCACCTTGACCATCGGCACGAGGCAGTTGGTGGTGCAGGATGCGTTGGAAATGATGTGGTGCTTTGCGCTCTCGTACTTCTCGTGATTGACTCCGAGCACGATGGTGATGTCTTCGCCCTTGGCCGGCGCCGAGATGATGACTTTCTTCGCCCCGCCCGCAATGTGCTTCCGGGCGTCATCGGCGTTCGTGAAGCGGCCCGTGGACTCGAGCACGACCGCGGCGCCGAGCGATCCCCAGGGAAGCGCGGCCGGATCCTTCTCCTTGAACACCCGGATCCGGTCGCCGTCGATCGTGAGGCAATCCGCGTCGGTGGTTATCGAACCAGTGTACGTCCCGTGCACCGAGTCGTACTTGAAGAGATGGGCGAGTGTCTTCGTATCCGTGAGGTCATTCACGGCGACGACGTCGAGTCGCGCGCCGGTCTCCTTCGCCGCGCGAATCACCTGCCGGCCGATGCGGCCGAATCCATTGATGCCGACCTTGAGGGTCATCAGCGTCTCGTTGTTGGTGGGAGATCACCGGTCGCCGCTCGCGCGCGCCCGGCCGAACGTCACGTAGCTCACGGTGCGCGCGCCAGCGTCGAAGAGCGCGGCAGCGCACGCGTTCAGCGTGGCGCCCGTCGTGAGCACATCATCCACGAGCACCATGTGGCGGCCACGCAATCGCGCGCGCGGCTCGCTCGCGGCGGAAGGCACGCCGAACGCGCCCCGAACATTCGCGGAACGCTCTGCCTGAGTCAACCGCGTTTGTGTCCCGGTGGAGCGGCCTCGGTCGAGCACATCGCTCCAGACAGGAATATGCCATCTCTCCGCGAGCGCGCGTGCGATCAGCGCGGCCTGATTGAAGCCACGCTCCCTGGCGCGCGCGGGGGCGAGCGGCACGGGCACCAGCGCCGCTCGCTCGTGCACCACGTCGCGGGGCCAGGAGAGCCGCGCCATCCGTTCTCCCATGCCGTCGGCCACCGCCGTCCAGTCGTGGTACTTGAGTGCGTGCACTACCGCACTGCCCACGGGGTGCGGTACACGGCATACCGAACGGGCGCTCCTGACGAAGGGCGGCAACAGCGGGCAAAAGCGGCATACGCGTCCTTCATTGGGATGGCCGCACCGCTCACACTGCGGCTGCGGAAGGAACGCGAGCCGGGACCAGCACGCAAGACACACGACACCATCATCACGTGCGCCGAGCGGTGCAGTGCACGAGACGCATATCCGCGGCAGCAACAGGTCTGCAAGAGCGGCAATCATGTGACCGCGTCCCACATGGCCCTCCGGTCCGGCGTTCGTCCGAACCACCTCTCGAATGAGAGGGCCCCCTGCTCCACCAGCATCGACAGCCCGTCAGCCGCGCGCAGGCCACGCGCGCGGCATGCATGCACCCACGGCGTGGCGCCGCGCCGATAGGCGAGGTCATACGCATCGGCGCCGGCAGGAAGAAGCGATGGCTCCACGGGAAGGTCCTCGCCGCGCAACCCCACGGGCGTGGCATTCACCACGAGCGTGGCGCCCTTGAGTGCGTCACGGACGTCCGTCGCGACGATCGCGACGCGCTCGAAACGCCCGGCGAGCGCGGATGCGCGCTCTGCTGATCGTGCGAAGATGCGCGCCCGGGCGCCTTCCCATCGCTCCACCGCAGCGAGCACGGCCGCGGCGGCGCCGCCGGCGCCGATTACGGCCACAACCGCGCGATCACGGGGCAGACCGAAATGACCGCGCACCGCCGCGTCGAATCCGCCGACGTCCGTGTTGTCGCCCACGAGCGCGCCGTCCTCGGTCCAGAACGTGTTGACGGCGCCCACGCGGTCGGCCACCGGGCTCAGGCGGGCGCACAGCGCGGCAAACGAAGCCTTGTGCGGCACGGTTACGTTCCCCGCTCCATCGGCCTCCCGGAAAAGCGCGACGAGCGTCGCGAGGGCGTCAGGCGGTACGTCGAGCGCCTCATACTCGAGGGGGATGCCTGCACGCCGCAGCGCGGCGTTCTGGAAGGAGGGCGACAGCGAATGCGAAACGGGATGTCCGAGCAATCCAAGTCGTCCCGGGGAGAACGACCCCACGGCTAGGAGGCCTCCGACGCATTGGGCCACTCCGCGGCGAGACGGTCGAACACGCGTCCTATCTCGCGCTCGAGCTCGTCGGTAGTGGATCGATACACGTCGAGGCCGCCGCCGAAGGGATCCACGATCGCGAGGCCGTCGCCGGAACGCTCCGCGTATTCGGTCAGGAGGTATGTCTTGCCCTGACCACCCAGCGCCTCGATGCGCTCCACGTGATGCGGGCCCATCGCGAGAATCAGGTCCGACTTGGTCACGAGCTCCCGGCTCACCTGCCTCGACCGGTGCGAGCTCAGATCGAGTTTTCGCTCGATCCCGACCAGCAGCGCGCCATCGGAGGCGGGAGCCCCATCCCATGCGCTCGTCCCGGCGCTGGAGACCACCACGTCGCTGCGCCCGCGCCGTGCGGCCTCGCGCGCACCGATTACCTCCGCGATCGCGCTGCGGCACGTGTTGCCGGTGCAGACGAAGAGGACCCGCACGCTAGCGGTCTCCGATAAGCGCCGGAACGCTCTCGCGCAGCGCGGCCGCCGTGATGGCACCCGGGCGAATCACCCGTGGGTAGCGAGTGGTGCAGTCGACTACGGTGGATGCCGCTGAGGGCTGCAGGGATCCGCCGTCCAGCAGGCGCAGGCGGCCTGCGGCGATGTCGGCAGGCCAGTGCTCCAGCACGGCTGCCGCGCCCATGGCAGGTGGAAGCCCCGGGCGGTTCGCGCTGGTAGACGTGAGAGGATCGCCCATGGCCGAGATAAGCCGCTGCAGCCCCGGGTGCGACGTCCAACGTACCGCCACGCCGCCCTCGGGGCCGCGAAGCCGAGCGGGCACGCGACGTTCACCGCCCGGCAATACCAGCGTGAGCGGACCCGGCCAGAAGCGGGCCGCCAGCAGCGACGCCTCGCGCGAAAGCTGAAGGTCCAGCCGGTCGATCATCTCGCCTCCCGAGATCAGCAGGAGAAACGGCTTGCGCGCGGGCCGTAGCTTGATGGCAACGAGGCGTGCGACGGACTCCGTGTCGATCGCGCCCCCGAAACCGTAAACCGTTTCGGTGGGGTACGCGAGCACGCCGTGTGCAGCAAGGTGCTCGAGTGTGCCGGCGAGCGACGCTTGGATCTCGGCAGCCGACCAGAACGGCACGCCATGCGGATCCCGGCTCATTCGGGGAGCGGGAAAAGCGCCTCGGCCCGTGCGAAATCGCTCTCCTCCGTGATCTTCAGGGCACGCTCACTCCCCCGCACAACCACGACAGGAATGCCGAGACGTTCGCAGAGTGATGCGTCGTCGGTGGCAGTAATGCCGCCTGCGTGGGCCTCGCGGTGGGCGCGCACGATGAGATCCCGTGGAAATCCCTGCGGCGTCTGCGCGCGCCAGAGGCGAGTCCGCTCGACCGTGCGCACGATTCGCCCCTCGTCGTCCACTTCTTTCAGCGTGTCGACCACGGGGATCGCAGCGATTGCGCCGTGTCCATTTCTCGCCTCGGCCACGACACGGCCGATCGTCGCGGATGTGGCGAGCGGCCGCGCGGCGTCATGGATGAGCACGATGCGACACTCGTCGGTCAGATCTTCGAGCCCATGCTCCACCGACTCGCTGCGCGAGCGGCCCCCCACGGAGATCAGCAGGCGGTCCACGTCGCTTTGAAAGAGCCAGGGCGGCGGGTCGCCCGCGAACCGCGCAGGCAGGACGCACACGACAAGGGCGACATCGTCGCGCTGCTGGAACGCCTGCACGGAGTGCAGCAGCATGGGTTTTCCCGCCACCCACCGCAACTGCTTCAGCTCACCCTGGGCGCCACCCACGCGGGTGCTCGCGCCAGCAGCGACGATTACCACGCCAACGTCGCGGGCGGGGCGTGCCTCGCTCACGGGAACAGGCTCCGGAACAGCGTGGCAAGTGTGGCCACGCCGGAAACGCGAATGGATCGCGGCGTGCGCTTTGGAACGCTGCGCTCGCCGACGTAGGCCACGCTCATTCCCATCTTTTCGGCCTCGACGATTCGGCGTTCCACCTGGGATACCGCCCGAATCTCCCCGCCCAGCCCTACCTCCCCGATAAACACCGCATCGGCGGGCAGCAGCCTGTCGTACACGCTCGAGGCGAGCGCGGCCGCCACCGCGAGATCGCCCGCGGGTTCCTGCATGCGCACGCCCCCGACGACGTTGAGGAACACATCGAGATTCGCGAACGACAGTCCTGCCCGCTTGTCGAGCACCGCCAGCAAGAGCGCCAGGCGGCGCCCATCGTAGCCGCCGGCCACGCGCTGGGGCGTGCCGAAGCCGGCCTTCGCCGCGAGCGCCTGCACCTCGAGCAGCATCGGCCGCGTGCCTTCGAGCAACGCCGTCACCGCGCTGCCCGAGGCGTGGTGCATCTCACGGTCGCCCAGGAACAGAGCGGAGGGATTCTCGACGGGAATGAGTCCCTGCTCCGTCATGCGGAAAACGCCGATCTCGTCAACCGAACCGAAGCGATTCTTTGTCGCACGGAGCACGCGGTGATCGAGCGAGCCTTCCCCCTCGAAATAGAGCACGGTGTCGACGATGTGCTCGAGCGTCTTGGGCCCCGCAATACCACCGCCCTTGGTGACGTGTCCCACTACGAACACCGCTGTTCCGCTCTCCTTGGCGAACCGCATGAGGCGCGCGGCACATTCGCGCACCTGGCCGACATTGCCAGGGGCCCCTTCGAGATCGCCCGTGAAGACAGTCTGGATCGAGTCCACTATCATCACGCCCGGCGGGCGCTCAGCGGCAGTCGCGAGGATCGTTTCGAGCAGAGTTTCGCCCAATAGCTCGGCGGCGCCGGCCTGACCGCCAAGCCGGTCCGCGCGGAGTTTGACCTGTAGCGCGGATTCTTCGCCGGACACATACAGCGTTCGCACGCCCTGCCCTTCAAGCTGCGCGGCGACCTGCAGGAGAATCGTTGATTTACCGATGCCGGGCTCTCCTCCCACGAGCACCATCGACCCCGGGACAATGCCGCCGCCGAGCACGAAATCGAACTCCTGGAGGCCGGTGCGCAGGCGCTGGTCTTCGGCGCCGACGACGTCACGAATTCGCGGCGTGGCCACCACGCGGCCCCCGCTCCCGAGTGAGCCGGCACCGGCCCTTCGCCGCGCCGCACCGCCTGCGAGCGCGGGTGGTGCAGCGATCTCCTCCACCAGCGTGTTCCATTCGCCACACGCGTCGCATCGGCCTGCCCACTTGGGATGCTCGGCGCCGCACTCGGTGCACCGGTACACGGTTCGCTTCGTCTTTGCGCGCGCGCCCATCCGTCTGCGGCTCCCGCTAGCCCGGCTGACGCGCGGTGAAGTTCTCGAAGCGGGTGAACTGCTTCCGGAAGGTCAGACGAATCTGACCGGTGGGCCCGTTGCGCTGCTTGCCCACGATCACTTCGGCGAGGCCTTCGATCGGCGTGCCGTCGGGCATTTTCGTGGGATTGCCCTGATCGTCCACAGGACGGTCGTACATCTCCGGACGATAGATGAACATCACGAGGTCGGCGTCCTGTTCGATTGCCCCCGATTCGCGAAGATCAGAAAGTTGCGGACGCTTGTTCTCGCCCGTGCGCTGCTCGGGCGCCCGTGAAAGCTGCGAGAGCGCGACCACCGGTACCGCGAGCTCCTTGGCAAGAATCTTGAGCGACCGCGAAATCTGGCTGATCTCCTGCTGGCGGCTCTCGGCGTTCAGCGGACCCTGGATGAGCTGGAGATAGTCCACGATCACCATCTTGATGCCGACCTGCGACTTCAGTCGGCGGGCGCGCGAACGAATTTCAAGAAGGGTGAGACCGGGAGTATCGTCGATCCAGATTGGTGCCTGGCCGAGCAAGGCCGCGGCCTTCGCCAGGTTGGAGTGGTCCTGGCTGTTGAGCTTGCCCGAGCGCAGCCGCTGGGCGTCGATGAATCCCTCGGAGGCGAGCATACGCTGAATGAGTGATTCTTTACTCATTTCGAGCGAGAAAATCGCCGTCGGAATATTGCTCTCGACAGCGGCGTATTGCGCGACGTTCAGGACGAAGGCGGTCTTCCCCATGGAGGGCCGCGCTGCGATGATCACCAGGTCCGATGGCTGGAAGCCGAGCGTAATCTTGTCGAGGTCGGCGAAGCCGCTGGGCACGCCGGTGAGGGGCCCGCCCTCACGCAACTGCTCGATGCGCTCCATCGCCGGCCAGAGCAGTTCCTTGATGCGCGTGAAGCCGTCAGAGCCCCGCTGCTGGCTGACCTGAAAAATGCGGTGCTCTGCCAGGTCGATCAGATCGGCCGCATCCGCCGGGGACTCATGTGCCTCCACGACGAGCCCCTGCGCGACTTCGATCAGTCGGCGCCGAAGCGCCTTTTCCTTGACGATCCGGAGATGGTATTCGACGTTCGCGGCCGTCGGCACCACGTCGAGGAGCGTGCCGATGTAGTCCTTGCCGCCAGCTGCAGCGAGGGCGCCCTGACGGTCGAGCTCGTTGGCGAGCGTGAGCGGATCGAGCACCCCGCCGGCTTGATGCAGCGAAAGCATCGCGCGGAACAGCCGGCGATGCGCCTCGCGGTAGAACATCGATTCGTCCACGATTTCGACCGCGCGCACGATTGCGTCGGCGTCGAGCAGCATCGCGCCCAGCACCGCTTGTTCCGCATCCTCCGAGTATGGGGGCTGGCGGTCGCGGAAACCTTTCTGATCACGCCCCGCGGGCGGCGTTATCGAAAATTCGACGGGCGAGCTGGACATCTTCCCAGGTGGGGCGCTTCCACGATGGATTCCGCAGCAGCGCAGCGGGGTGGTAGGTCACGATCAGTGGCACCCCGTAAAAGCGGTGCAGCTGGCCACGCAACTTACCGATCGACTGCGTGGTCTGCAGGAGAGTCTGCGCCGCAAATGTCCCGAGGGCAAGGATCACGCGCGGCTGCAGAAGTTCGAGTTGCCGAAGAAGATATGGACTGCACGCCCTGATCTCCTCTGGCGATGGATTCCGGTTGCCTGGCGGACGATGCTTGAGGACGTTGCAGATGAAGACGTCCTCGCGAGTGAATCCAACCGCGGCGAGAATCTTCGTAAGGAGCGATCCGGCCTGCCCGACGAAGGGGCGGCCGGTTTCGTCTTCCGTCGCACCGGGGGCTTCGCCAACGCAAACGAATCCGGCGTGGGGGTTTCCCTCGCCCGGAACAGGGTTCTTTGCGCCCGCATGGAGCGCGCAGAGCTGACACGTGCCCACGGCCCGGGCCACCGCGTCGATGGAGTCGAGCGCTGCCAGCGCTCCAGCCGCAAGACTCGCGATCGGATGCCCCACCGCGATGCCGGGTTGGGGCGCGGCCGGCGGCTCGGAGGTCGCGTCGCCCACGGGTTGCGTTGGCATCTCGAGGCGGCCGACCTTTTCAGGAACGTCACGCGGCGGCTCCGTGCCAGTCGATTGCGGGGCACCAGGTCGCTGTTCCGCATCAATGGTTCGTCGACTGCTCGCTGGTTTCTCCGCGCCAATGGAACGGAGCGCGGTTCGCCAGTCACCGCTCTCGCCGGCGAGTTCCGCGGCCTTCCGCGCGCTCGACTCCGGCCGCTTCTGCGCCCCGGCCGAAGCCTCGTCCCCCCGGAGTCCGAGCAGTCGCATCGCGTCGGCAATTGGAAGGCCATCGAGCACGAACTCTGTCTCGCCCAGCTCGCGGCGTTGTTCGAGATACTGGCGGAGCCGATCCCTAGCGTTCACGAAAGAGCGCCTCCATCCGGTCGAGAATGGCATCCGCAACTTCAGCCTTGCTCATGAGCGGCAGCGCCTGCGGCTCCACGCCGGGGGCGAGAATCGTCACGCGATTCGTGTCGCCGCCGAACCCCGCTCCTTCCTCGCGGGCATCATTGACGACCATGAGGTCGAGCTCCTTCGCCGCAAGCTTGTGGCGTGCATGAGCGAGAACATCGTTCGTCTCGAGGGCGAATCCAACGACGACGGATCCCGGACGGCGGGCATCCCGCGTGGACTCCAGGATGTCAGGAGCGTCCGCGAGGACAAGCGAGTCCGGCCTGTTTGCCTTTTTCACCTTTGACGTGGCCACGCTGGCGGCCCGAAAATCGGCGGGGGCTGCCGCCATTACCAGCGCGTCGGCGGTCGCGAGACCCACGCGCACCGCGTGGGCCATCTCCTCGGTGCTCTCGACGCTCATGAAGTGGACGCCAGCCGGCGGGGGCACGGAGAGAGGCCCCGCGATGAGGGTCACGTCGGCGCCGCGCCGCCACGCTGCGGCCGCGATGGCCACGCCCATCTTGCCGCTGCTGTGATTGGAGAGAAAACGTACGGGATCGATGGGCTCTTTGGTGGGACCGGCGGTGACGAGCATGCGCCGGCTCGCGAGCGCGCCGCGTTTCTCGAGCCGTCGCCCGGCGTGGGCGAGTATCGTCTCCGGCTCCGGCATCCGTCCGGGGCCTGCTCCCTCCTGCGGCGATGCGAGGGGGCCTTCATCCGGGTCCAGCACCGCATATCCTAGCGAACGCAGGTGCGTGGTGTTGGCGACGGTCTGCTTGTGGGCCCACATCTTGTCGTTCATGGCCGGGACGAGCAGGACAGGGGCCTCGGTAGCCAGGAGAACGGCGCAAAGCAGATCGTCGGAGCGGCCTCCAGCCGCACGAGCGAGAAAGTCGGCCGTCGCCGGAGCCACGACAACAAGTTCCGCTGCGGCCGCAAGACTGATGTGATCGAGCGCGTGCCCTTCAGCGACCAGCTCGGTAAAAACCTGGCGTCCAGTGAGCGCTTCGAAGGTGATGGAGCCCACGAACTCGCGCGCCGCCTTCGTGAGCACGACGTCAACCTCCGCGCCCGCCTGCGCAAGCAACCGGGCAAGCCATGCGGTCTTGTAACTGGCGATTCCCCCCGTAACGCCGAGGAGGACGCGACGGCCCGTGAAAGGGCGTGCAGGCACGGGAGGAGGAGGGCCGGTCGCTCTATTGCCCGGCTATTCTGACCGCCGGCGCGGCACCACGCGGTACTCTATCGCGCCACCCGACAACTCCTCGAGCGCGCGCGTCGTGAGTTTCTTTTCGCCGCTCTTCGAGCGGTCCCGGGGAAACTCGTTCAAGACGCGTGCGTACTTGGCAGCGACCAGAATCGAAAGATACTTGTTGGCCGCGTGAACGGTCACTTCAGTTGGTGTAAAGACTCGCATGAGAAACATTCCTGGAGAAGGGCCCGGTTTGCGTGATGCGGTTCATGCCTTCGTGGCATACTCTTCAATTTCCCGTTCTAGTCGGCTGATGAGACCGGCCACCTGCGTGCCCAGTGCGCGCACCCGCTCACGCCTGACTTCCTCGGCGTCGATGATCGACGAGACGCGTCGAACGGCAGCGTCGAGATCATCGTTCACCACCACGTAATGATAACGGCCCACCTCCGCAAGCTCGGCATGCGCACTCTTGAGTCGCGTCAGAAGCGTTGCCGGGTTCTCCGTGTGGCGGGCCCGCAGCCGACCGACGAGCACCTCGACCGACGGTGGAAGCACGAAAACCGTCACGCACGATGGATATGACACCACGAGTTGCGCCGCACCCTGCACATCGATGTCCATCAGTACGTGCTGTCCATTGTCGAGCACGCGCTGCACCTCGGCCTTCAGCGTGCCGTAGAGCTGGCCGTGCACCTCGGCCCACTCGGCAAAGGCGCCCCGGTCTTGCCGGCGGGCGAACTCCGCTTTGGACAAGAAGAAATAATCCACACCATCCCGCTCGTCCTCGCGCCGTTCGCGAGTCGTGCATGAAACCGAATACCCGACATCGTTCCGACGCTTTCTCAACTCGCGCGTGACCGTCGTCTTTCCACTCCCGGACGGCGCAGAGAGTACCATCGCAAACGGGTTCACTCGAGGTTCTCCACCTGCTCCCGTAACCGCTCGAGCTCTTCCTTCACCTGCATGACGTCGCGCTGGATCGCCGAGTCGTTCGCCTTGCTGCCCGTCGTGTTGGCTTCTCGCAGCATCTCCTGCAGCAGAAACCCAAGTCGCTTGCCCACCGGCTCGCCATTCTTCGACGCCAACGCTTCACGGAACGCCGTGATGTGCGCGTGAAAGCGATCGAGCTCCTCGCCCACATCGAGCCGATCGGACAGGATCGCCACTTCCTGCGCCAGCCGGTGCTCATCCACCGCTATTCCTTCGGACAGCACCTTCACGTTTTCCCGTAGCCTGTCCCGGTGGGCAATCACCCGCTCGGGGGCTCGCTCGCCAATACGCGCCACCGCCTGATCCACAATCGCCATGCGTTCGCCCATTACCTGCACGAGCCGTTCTCCTTCCGCTTCTCGCATTCGCGTGAGCGCGTCGGCAGCCGATCCGACCAGGGCAACCAGCTCTTCCGCGGTCCCCTGTATTTCGTCCTCGCCCACGGACCGCACCACTTCAGGCATTCGGAGCACAGACGCGACGTCAACTTCTCCGCCCAATCCGTGGCGCTCCCTCAGGGCAAGCAGCACCGCGGCGTATTGCGCAAACTTTGCTTCGTCCACCGCAACCACATCGCCCGGCTTACGCTCGACTCGGGCCGTCACCGTTACATGGCCCCGCGCAATACGCTGCCGCAGCGCCTCGCGCACCTCCGACTCCCAGCGAGACAGCGATGCAGGCAGCTTGAGGCTCGGGTTGAAAAACCGATGATTGACGGAGCGAAGCTCCACGCTCACCTGAGCCGAACCCACGGCCCCATCGGCCGAGCCAAAACCGGTCATGCTGCGAATCATATGAAGCTTTATAAGTTACTACGGGACAAGGGGTTTGTAAAGCAACGCCCTGCGGCCCTCTGCGCGTGCGGTGAATGACACTGAAGTATGCCAGAATACGCTAACCAGGCTCGATTGGCTCCGCGTTATCCAGTTGCCGCAAGTGACACCTTTTCGTTGCACACACCGTCAATTCCAGAAGTTCCAGCGCAGACCGTATATGTTCGTCAGCCGCGGCATGAGGTATCCCGGAAAGGTCTCGTACGGCAATCCTGCGATGTTACGATTCTGCCAGGAGATCACCGCGCTTCCGATACGAATCTCCAGAAGCGTGGAATAGACACCGGCAGCGGCCGCCGACTGTCCAAGCGGGTTGGTGCCGAGTGGCACTGATATCATTGACCGATAGTCGTACATTCCCGCCGCGAGCACGTGGAAGTTGCCACGCGGGAACTTCCCCGGGAACGACGACTCGAATAACAGCCGACTGTGCGCCTGGGTCTGCGGTCGATATGGTCCTGGCGCACCCCAGTTCACGACATCCAGATCCAGCGCCCAACCCAGCGCAAGCGGACCGCGCAACGAGAAGGTCGTCCCGGTTGTCGCCGGCGCGTTGATTGCCCGGAGGGCGGTGTCGAGTTCGACGGGGGCGGCAAGCCGGCTCGCACTTCGTCTCACCATGCCGCCGGTGAACCATCGGTCCCGCCACCGGAGACCTGCCTCGAGGCGCGACGCCGTGGCGGGAGGACCGAGCGCCGCACTCTTCGGCGCGGCGCGGCTGACCGATCCCGAGAGACTGAACCATGAGACCGGCGAAACCCGGGCGAGCAGGTCGGCGCGAGTAGTCGAATCGACCCCCTGCTCGCCGAACGCCGAAAGTGTCAGCAACCGCGTGTCGAATTCAGCGCGCAGACCGGGCGAGATATACGCCTTTCCGCGGATCGACCGGATCCGCTCCGTGGTACTGAGCCTGAGGCCCCAGCGTGTCATGCCGGCAGCCAGCACGTACTGCGAGCGGACCGTCGTTGTATCGACCGAGTCGGCCGCAATCGTGCCCGAGGAAATGGGCGGCGCTGCGCCACTCTGGCCGGATGTGCTATGGGTCGTACTGGCGCTCAGGGCGGATGCAATGGCCTGAGCCCATGGTCCGTCGGTCTCCGGGTCGCCCCAGGCCACGCGAAGGTATGCCACGGACTCGCTTCCGTTCAGTGGCGGCATGGCGTTGAGTTGCGGATTGGTTGTGAGGAAGCGCGCGCCGGAGTTGCGAGTGGCGCCTTGGCGCAGGAGCGTGGCATCGATGTCCCAGCGTCCCGCCGCCCAACCGAGGCGAACCATGGCCCCCAGCGCATCGCCATCGAGTCCGCCGCGCGACACGGTGCTGAATTGCTGGCCCGCGAACTGAAATACCGCACCGTTGCCCTGGCGCTTGCCGAAGTAGCCACGATACAGGTTGGTATTCTCGCTACCGGTGAGTACGTCGGTGCGCGTCATTGGAGTGGTTCGCTCCACTCGATACGTGCGGAGGTGGACGCGCAGCTCGCCGGCCGAACGTTCCGCCACGACGTCCTCGAGTGCCCACATCGGCTGCATCGCGAGGTCGCTGACCCCGCCGTTGCGAACGGCGATCGGGTCGATCTCGATTCCATCCACGTAGATTCGCAGATGTCCGACATCGCCGTACCATGCGGCGACCTGCGGCGCCAGGATGAACCCCGTGCTGAGCAGCGTGACGCCCGGAATGAACGCGAGGAGTTCGCCCAGTGTGAGCGCGCCGCTGGCGAACAGTTGGTCCCTGTCCCAGTGCCACCTGTTACTTCCGAGCTCCGTGGAGCGCGGAGTGTACGCCCTTGCAGTAGGCGTCTTGATCGTATCGGCGCGTGCCTTAGCAGCGCCGACAGGGCGGGACACGCTATCCGCGCGTGTCGTGTCCGGCACCGTGGGCCGCGGCGCGGGAGCCACAGGTGGAGGTGGCTGCTGTGCATCGAGCCCTCCCGACGCGCAGGCTGCGACCAAGCAGATGACGAAAACGGCGCGCGACCTCGCGCTCAGCGAACCCTCCCTCGCACGAACTCGACAAATGTGCGCACTGGGACACCCGTCGGTCCGCGTGGAAGCGCGACGAGATCCACCTCCGTATAGGCGGTCCCCGCGATGTCGAGATGCACCCACTTGTAGTCCTGAGCGAACTCCGCGAGAAAGAGCGCGGCCGTGATCGTGCCCGCGCCACGACTCCCGGCGTTCTTCATGTCCGCAATGTCTGATTTGAAGAGTTCCCTGTATTCGGGCCACATCGGCAATTGCCAGCCCGGCTCCCCGCCCCGCTTGCCGGCGGCGATCACTTCATCAATCACACCCTGATCATTACCCAGGACACCCACTGCCATGTTCCCGAGCGCAACCACGACGGCGCCCGTGAGCGTCGCCGCGTCGATGACGGCCTGCGGCTTGAAACGCGCGACATAGGAGAGGACATCGGCGAGCACGAGGCGCCCCTCGGCGTCGGTGTTGACGATCTCGATGGTCTTGCCATTGCTCGCGCGAACGACGTCCCCCGGATTCATCGACGTGCCCGACGGCATGTTGGTGGTCGAGCCGATCAATCCAACGACATTGATCTTCAGCCTCATCCGCGCGATGGCTTCCATCGCCCCGAGCACGCCGGCCGCGCCGCACATGTCGAACTTCATCCACTCCATGCGCTCCGCGGGCTTGATGGAGATTCCGCCGGAATCAAAGCAGAGTCCCTTCCCCACCAGCGCGACGGGCGCCTGGCCGGGCCGGCCCCCGCGATACTCCATGACGATGAACTTGGGATCCTGCGGTGTGCCCTGCGCGACGGCGAGGAACGAGCCCATCTTGAGGCGCGCCATCTCACGGCGGCCGAAGACCGTTACGCGCAACTTGTGGCGCCGGCCGATCTCCCGCGCCGTGGCCGCGATGTAACTCGGGGTGCACAAGTTGCCCGGCATCATCGCCAGCTTTCTCGCGATGCGATGCCCCTCGGCGACAGCAACCCCGTTGGCCAGGGCCCGCGCGGCACCGCGGGCACCAGTCGCGCAGATGACGGCGGCGACGAGCGGCTTGGGTCGCTCCGCGACAGGCGGTTGGGTCCTGAGCTCGCTGTAGTCCCACGAGCCGAGCGAAACCCCGACGGCCGCGTTTTCGACGCCAGCGCCGGACAATCCTTCCGACCAGAACGCCATGCGCTCCACGCCGAGTGCGTTTGCCCGGCGGCCGGCAAGCGTCGCCGCGCGCAACAGGCTCGTGGCCTCGGTTGACGGACCGAGCCCCACCAGCAGCACGCGGGATGCGCCGCGCGTTCGTGGGTCCTTTGGGTACAGAAGCAATGTCTCGTCCCGGTTTCCCCGGAAGTCCCGGCGCTTGACCGCCCGCGAGAGTGCGCCGCCGAGCGCACGATCGAGCGGTGCGAGCAGCCGCGGCACCGCCTTGCCTGATGGAAGGGCCACGGCGAGCAGAGGCGTCGCGACCTGAGACGGGTCACGCGTGCTGAGCGAGATCTTGAAGGCCATGCTATTTCCTCATTCCGGCGATTACCGCATCGGCGAATTTCGACGTCGAAACTTCTGTTGCGCCCTTCATCTGGCGCGCGAGATCGTATGTGACGGTGCCCGCGGCGATGGCCTGTTCCATCCCGTGCACGATCAGGTTCCCCGCTTCCTGCCATGCCATGTGTTCGAGCATCATGGCCCCGCTGAGGATCAGGCTGCCGGGATTGATCTTGTCCAGGCCCGCATATTTTGGAGCGGTGCCGTGCGTCGCTTCGAATACTGCCGCATGGTCACCGACGTTGCCGCCCGGCGCGATGCCGAGTCCGCCCACCTGCGCCGCCGCGGCATCCGAGAGATAGTCACCGTTCAGGTTTGACGTTGCGATCACGTCATACTCCTCCGGTCTGAGCAGCAATTGCTGAAACATCGAGTCGGCAATGCGGTCCTTGATGACGACAGCGTTGGCGCGCCCAGCGGCGCCCGCCTTCGCAAGATCGGCCTCGGGAACGACCGTGGCGCCGAACTGGTCACGGGCCAGCTCATAACCCCAGTCACGAAAGCCGCCCTCAGTAAATTTCATGATAT
Organism: Gemmatimonadaceae bacterium; assembly: GCA_035544915.1. Taxonomy (GTDB): domain Bacteria; phylum Gemmatimonadota; class Gemmatimonadetes; order Gemmatimonadales; family Gemmatimonadaceae; genus Fen-1231. The sequence continues at coordinate 16,305 of DASZZO010000136.1, forward strand.
TGCCCTTGTGTACGAGCGTCACTGATTTGCGACCACGCTTCAACGCATGCTGGATTGCCATCTTCACGAGGCGCTTCGAGCCGAACGGCGACATCGGCTTTATGCCGATGGCGGATCCCTCTCGGATCGGCTTTCCGAACTCCCGCTGGATGAACTCGCGCAGCTTGCCGGCCTCGCTCGAACCGGCCTTGAACTCGATGCCGGAGTAGACGTCCTCGATGTTCTCCCGGAAGATCACAATGTCGAGCTCTTCCGGGTGCTTCATTGGAGAGCCGACGCCCTCGAAATACCTGACGGGCCGAATGCATGCATACAGGTCGAGCTCTTGCCGCAGGGCCACATTGAGCGACCGTATGCCGCCACCAACCGGCGTAGTGAGGGGTCCCTTGAGGGCGATCTTGAACTCGCGCACCGCTTCGAGCGATTCCGCAGGCATCCATTCGCCGGTGGCGCCGAACGCCTTCTGGCCAGCGAGGACTTCCATCCAGGCAATCTTTCGCCGGCCCGCGTATGCTGTCGCCACCGCGGCGTCGAGGACGCGAACGGACGCCCGCCAGATGTCGGGCCCAGTGCCATCACCCTCGATGAATGGGATGATCGGATGATCGGGTACGGCAAAACCATCGTCCGACGTCTCAATACGCTCGCCGGCTCGAGGCACGAGCGTGTGCTGGTAGGGGGTCACGTCAGTTGTGCAGGAAGCCGGGTGAGATAACCTGACAAAACTAGGGAGTGGCGCCGGCGTTACGCAACGCGCGGGTCGGCGCTTTCCCGCCACCACCCCTGCGCCGCAGCAACTCCGCTGCCAAGCGCCACGGGGATCTCCGCGTCCTTCAGCGCCATTTCGACACCGGCGAGCGCGCCGAGCAACATCAGCTCGTTGAGATCGCCGACATGCCCGATGCGGAATACCTTGCCGCTCAGCCGTCCCAGTCCGGCCCCCAGCGACAGGTTGTAACGGCGGAATGCGATGTCGATGACCCGTCGGGCGTCGGCGCCGTCAGGTACCACTACCGCACTCACGGTCCCGGAGTACGACTTCCTGTCTCGCGCGCACAGGGCGAGTCCCCACGCCGTGATCGCCCGGCGAACGCCCTCACCCAACCGGTGATGGCGAGCGGTGACGTTCTCCAGGCCCTCTTCGAACAGCATGTCGAGCGCCTCGCGGAGACCGAAGAGATGAGCAAGCGGCGGCGTGTACGGAAAATAGCCGTCCGCGTTGTGCTTGATCTGGTCCCGTAAATCGAAGAAGGCACGCGGGCACCGCGCCTGATCGCCAAGCGCGAGGGCCTTCTGGCTTGCGCAAAGCAGGCCCACACCTGCTGGCATCATAAAGCCCTTCTGCGAGCCGGCGATAGCAAAATCCACCTGCCACTCATCGAAGCGAAAGTCGAGGCTTCCGATCGAACTCACACCGTCTACGCAGAGGAGCGCAGGGTGTGCCGTTCTATCCATCGCACGGCGGACGGCCCCCAGGTCGCTGGTCACTCCAGTGGCGGTTTCATTGTGCACGACCAGCACCGCCCTGATCTCATGCGCTGTGTCGGCGGCCAACGCGCCGCCAATGCGGTCTGCGTCCGCCGGCTCGCCCCACTCGAGATCGATCACGTCCACCTGCATGCCGAGCCGCAGAGCGCAGTCGATGAAGAGATGGCTGAACTGCCCATTGCGTACAGCGAGAACGCGATCGCCCGGCGAGAGTGCGTTCACCAGGCAGGCTTCCCACATGGCACTGCCCGTCGCGGCAAAGATGAACGGTTGGCCCAGGACCGTCCGGAACACTTTCTTCAAGGCAGGGAAGAGTGACCGCGAGAACGCGGGGAATGCAGACGACCTGTGGTCTTCCTGCGCGCGATGCATGGCGCGGAGCACGCGGTCCGGAACGTTCGTCGGCCCGGGAACGAAGAGGAAATGCCGGCCTGGCATGGCGCTCAGACGGCGGCAGCGAGCTTCGAAAGACGCTCCACCGCGCGCTCGAGCGTTTGCTGAGTTTTGCAGAATGCGAATCGCACGTAGCGCTTCCCTGCCTCGGATCCGGGCCGGAAAAAGCTCGATCCGGGAACGCTGGCGACACCTATCTCCTTGGCCATCCATTTGGCGAAGGTCACGTCGTCGCGATCGCTCAGCTCGCCGAACTCCGCCAGGAAGTAATAGGCGCCTTGCGGCTCCGCGAACCGGAACCCCGATTGACGGAGCGCCGTCCCCAAGTAATCGCGGCGCGCCTGGTAGTCTGCCGACAATGCCCGATAGTAGTCGTCGCCAAAACTGTATCCGATCGCTGCCGCCTCCTGGAGAGGCGCTGGTGCGCCAACCGTGAGAAAGTCATGCACCTTCCGGATTGCGCTCGTGCGTTCGCCACTCGCTATCGCATAGCCGATCCGCCACCCGGTGATGCTGAATGTCTTTGACAGGCTCGAGATCGTCACCGTGCGGTCGCGCATGCCGGGGAGCGTTGCGATCGGCACGTGCTCGCCGCGGAAGAGGATATACTCGTATGGATCGTCGGTCAGCACGATCAGGTTGTGTTCAATGCACACGCGGGCAATGGTCGCAAGCTCCTCGCGCGAAAAGACGTGTCCAGTGGGGTTGTGCGGTGAGTTCAGCACGAGCGCGCGGGTCCTGGGTGTAATACTGGCGCGAAGTGCCGCCCCGTCGAACTGCCAGTCGGGCGGTGCAAGCGGCACGAAGACGGGGTGTGCGCCGCAGAGAATGGCGTCGGGCCCGTAGTTCTCGTAAAAGGGCTCGAAAATGAGCACCTCGTCTCCAGGATCGAGCAGGGCGAGAAAGACAGCGGCCATCGCCTCCGTGGCCCCGCACGCGACGGTGACGTCGCGTTCCGGGTCCACCTCCATGCCGTAACGCCGGGCATACTTGCTCGATATGGCATCGCGGAGCGATTTCGCGCCCCACGTGATGGCGTACTGGTTAACGTCGGAGTTGATCGCGTCACATGCGGCCGCCTTCATCGCGGCAGGCATGGGGAAATCCGGAAATCCCTGCGCGAGGTTGATGGCGTCGTGCTCCTGCGCCACACGCGTCATCTCGCGAATGACAGATTCGGTGAAGGTTTCCGTGCGGCGTGCGTTCGTCATGGCGTGAAATCTACATCACACCGTACGCCAGCATGGCGTCGGCAACCTTCACGAACCCGCCGATGTTCGCACCCGCGACGTAGTTCACAAAGCCGTCGGCATCGCGTCCGTGCTTTACACAGGTTTCATGGATGTCGCGCATGATCACCCTGAGCCGCTCGTCCACCTCCTCGCGGCTCCACGTCACGCGCATGCTGTTCTGGGTCTGCTCCAGGCCCGAGACGGCCACACCGCCCGCATTCGCGGCCTTCGCCGGGCCGAACAGCACATGATGTGTAAGAAGCTCGCGCACGGCGTCTGGGGTGCTCGGCATGTTCGCCCCCTCGGCCACCGCGAGGACCTTGTTTCGAATGAGCGTGCGCGCGTCGTCGAGGGTCAGCTCGTTCTGCGTCGCCGAAGGGAACGCCAGGTCGCACTTCACTCTCCAGGGACTCTCGCCCGGATGAAAGGTCGTCCCGCGAAACCTCTGGGCATACTCCGAAATGCGTCCACGGCGAACCTCCTTCAGGTCGCGCAGCCACTCGACCTTTTCCCCGCGGATCCCGTCTGGGTCGAGCACGAAGCCTCCGGAATCCGACGCCGTGAGCACCGTCGCGCCGAGGTGCGCGAGCTTGTCGATGCAGTGGAGCGCGACGTTGCCCGAACCCGAAACCGTCGCTCTCTTCCCTTCCACGCCTTCGCCACGGGTGGCTAGCATGGCCTCGGTGAAATAGACGAGGCCGTAACCAGTGGCCTCGGGGCGGATGTGGCTCCCGCCGAAGGACGTGCCCTTGCCCGTGAAAACCCCAGTGAAGCGATTCTCGAGACGGCGGTACTGGCCGAACATGTATCCAACTTCCCGCGCACCGACGCCCACGTCGCCCGCTGGAATGTCAGTTCGTTCGCCGATATGCCGAAACAGTTCACTGATGAGTGACTGACAAAAGCGCATGACCTCACGGTCGCTCTTCCCCTTGGGATCGAAGTTTGCGCCACCCTTGCCCCCTCCCATCGGGAGACCAGTGAGTGAGTTCTTGAACGTCTGCTCGAAGCCCAGGAACTTGAGAACGCTGGGCGTGACACTCGGGTGGAAGCGCATGCCGCCCTTGTAGGGGCCGATGGCCCCGTTGAACTGGATACGCCACGCGCGATTGATGTGCAGCTCCCCTCTGTCGTCCTCCCAGGTCACGCGAAATGAGATCACGCGGTCCGGTTCGACCATGCGCTCCAGGATCTTCTCGTCACGGTAGCGCCGATTCTCCAGCACCAGCGGCATCACCGACTCCACGACTTCCTGTACAGCCTGGTGGAACTCTGGTTCGTTCGGGTTGTTGCGCAGCACCGTCTCCATGAACCGCTCGACGGCACTGTGGGCGGAATCGGGCATCGGATCCAACGGCAGAGGGAAGTGTGTTCGACGCCTACGGCGCGCGGCGCGTCATCTAGGCCCGCGACGCCGCGCACTGATCAGCACGGCAATGTCGTCCGGCCTCGGATTGCGGAAGTCCAGCCGAAGCCGGCCGTCCGACTGCTCGCTCACCGTGACGGGAACGGAACTGTTGGTGAGCATCCATCCCGCTGGCAGCACCACCGCGTTGGCGGGGCGTCCGAAGCTCCGATCCCAGAACAGCTCGTCGCCCACCAGCTTGTAGCGCGCTGTGTCAGTGTATGTCTCGAACATTCGGATTCGTACGGACTCCCCAGTTTTCACTGGCGCAAAGCGAAACACGACGACCTCCGACTGCGGCTGGACGTTCGCCGCGCCCAACCCCGCCCGGGTGATCGCATCGCCCTTGAGAATCTCCGCCTTCAGCTCTTCTCCGGTATCGAGGTTCCGCGCAGAAGGGTTCGACACGGTGCTGCCACCGCGCACCTCGTTGAGGTAGGTGCTCGTCCCAACGCGCGATTCAGTGTAGTCGTGATAGAGGTCGAATGCGTGCGTCTCCGGCTGCTGCAGGAAATACACGATGTCGCGATTCTGGTGAGCGCGCTCGTCAAGCCTGGCGCGAACGCCCGGTAGTTCAGTGAGATTGGCCGTTGACGCCGTCATGGCGGGAGCTGGTCGCGCTCGGAGCTGCAGCGGCGCCGGGGCGGGCGTACCATTCCAGAAGCTGATTGCGACTCGTCCATCCGGCTCTTGCAAAACCTGTGACGGGTAATTGCATGAGACGAGTTCGTAGCCGGGCGGCAAGACCACCGCGTTGCGTGCGATGCCAAGTGATCGGTTGAAGACAATGACGTTGCCCTGCCGGTAGTAGCTCGCGGTATCCTCGTACGTCTTGATGATGAGCACACGAGCCTGGCCGCCGTCGGGTGGCACCGGTCGCGCAAGCTTCACGCGAATGTAGGTTTGTGTGGAGTCACGGCCCCGTACACCACCGGCGCTCGCGACTGCCTGGCCAACCACGTCGAACGGCAGCGGCTTTCCGGTGGCGCGGTCGAATACCGACTCGTCGGTAGCCGTGCTGCCCTTGCGTATCGGATTGAAATAGTAGGTCGCGCCCGCTGTCGCGGCCGTCACCTCGTAAATGATCTTGAACTTGGCCGTTCCTGGGGCAAGCAGCTCATACCGGGTGTAGGCGTCTGATTCCGTTTGCGGTGCGGCTCCGGATTGCGGTCCGCCGGACTGCGCTGCAAGGGCCACTGGAACGACCAGTGCGAGCCGGGCGAGTCTGAAGCCTTTGAACCGGGTGCCCGTGAGGCGATTGATGGGAGGCATGGTGGGACTCGAATCTGGTGCCGTGGATGCGGCCTCGCCAGCCAGCTTGTCCCGGCGATTGCCAGCCCCGATCTTGTCCTTGAGGGAGTCATAGAACCAGGAGACCCATGCCCCGTACCCGCTCCTCCCCGCGCGACTACGCGCGCCTGACCCATCCACGCGTTCGCACAAATGGAGTCTTGCGCGCAGCAAGCTGGGACGAAGCCCTCGACGCGGCCGCAGATGGGTTTCGCCGTAACATCGACGCCCGCGGTCCCAACGCGCTCGGCACCTTCAGCTGCTCGAAGTCCACGAACGAGGTGAACTTCCTGGCGCAGAAACTGTCGCGAGTGGCCTTCGGCACAAACAACATCGATAGCTGTAACCGGACGTGACACGCTCCCAGCGTCGTCGGTCTGGCGACGGTTTTCGGTGCTGGCGGTGGAACGAACTCGTATCGTGAGGTGGAGGAAACGGACGTCGTGTTCCTCTGGGGTTCGAACGCGCGAGAAGCACATCCCATCTGGTTTCACCACGTCCTGAAGGGCATCCGCAACGGCGCCAGGCTCTACGTGGTTGACCCCCGACGCACCACGTCTGCGCAGTGGGCCGATGTCTGGCTTGGGCTTAATCCGGGGTCTGACATCGCGCTGTCTAACACCATGGCACGCGAGATCATACACGCAGGCCTCCAAGACCTTGAGTTCATCGGCAATGGCACCTCCGGATACGATGGATATGTCGAGTCCGTAGAGCCCTATTTGCTCGAAGTAGGCGCACAACTGACCGGCATCCCGGCAGACGTCATTCGCGACGCCGCCCACACGTTTGCCCGGGCCGATCGCGCTATGATCTGCTGGACGCTCGGCATTACCGAGCACCACGATGCGGTCGACAATGTTCTGGCCCTGATAAACCTGTGCCTGCTGACCGGCCACGTGGGGCGCTGGGGGTGCGGCGCCAATCCACTGCGCGGCCAGAACAATGTGCAGGGCGGCGGCGACATGGGCGCGATTCCCAACAAGCTGCCGGGCTTCCAGGACATCGAGCTGGACGCCGCGGCTCGTGAGCGCTTCGAACAACTATGGGGCGTGAAGATCCAGCCGAAGTATGGGTACAACCTCACGGAGATGCTCAAGGCGATGGGTCGCGGTGAACTCACCTCGCTCTACGTGATCGGAGAGAATCCCGCCCAGTCGGATGCCGATACCCATCACGTCGAGCAGGCGCTGCAAGGACTCGATCATCTCGTTGTCCAGGAAATCGTCATGACCCGGACGGCGGAGTTGGCGCACGTCGTCCTTCCGGCGGCGGCAACATGGTGCGAGGGTGACGGTACCGTGACGAACAGCGAGCGGCGGGTGCAGCTGTGCCGCAAGGCGACCGATCCGCCTGAGGGCGCGCGGGATGAGCTGTGGATCATGTCCGAGATTGCGAGGCGCATGGGCCACGACTGGGGCAACCCCTGCGCCGAAGATGTTTGGAACGAGTTTCGGGTGCTCGCACCTGATTTCGCGGGCGGCATGAGCTACCGGCGCCTGGATGAACTCGGCGGCATCCAGTGGCCCTGCCCCGACGAGTCGCATCCGGGCACGCCCTTCTTGCATGCCAGGCTCTGGGAGCGTCCCCCGGCTCGGGGCCGCCCCGCTCCGTTTTCCGTGGTACACCACGAGGGCCCCGTCGAAACTCCGAATGATGAATTCCCATTCGTCCTCACAACGGGCCGACGACTCGAGTCGTACAACACGGGCGTGCAGACCGCCAGTTACGACTCACCATTACGTCGTGGTGAGACGCTCGACCTCTCGCCGGAGGATGCGGAACGCCTCGGCGTCGAGAATGGAGATATTCTGCGCGTCACATCGCGGCGTGGCAGCGTGCTCGTGCCGGCACACCTTGATCCGTCGCTCCGCGCCGGCCTGGTCTTCATGACGCTTCATTTCCCCGACGACGTAGCCACCAACCTGCTGACCATCGACGCGTCCGATCCAAAGTCGGGCACGTCCGAGTTCAAGGCGTGTGCGGTGCGCGTGGAACTCTCTACGACGTCGTTCGCGACCCGTTAGCTTCGCCCCCTCATGGACCTCCGCCTCCCCGACGCCGTACCCACGGACGCTGAACGTTCCGCGGTCGATGCGATTCTCGGCCGTCCGGAATCTGCGTGGGATGGGGGAGGTCGCGGCCGCGCGCGCGATACGCACATGGCTGAGTTCGGCGGCCGAGCGAGTCGTGCCCGCCGCCATTTACTCCTTCCCGCATTGCAGGGCCTGCAGGCGCGCATCGGCTGGATCAGTGAGGGCGGGCTGGGCTACATCTGCGCGCGGCTCGATGTGCCGCCCGCCGAGGCCTGGGGGGTGGCGACGTTCTACGCGATGCTCGCCACGTCACCTCGTCCTCCCCGCGTGTTGCATGTCTGCGATGACATAGCATGCCGCGTGCACGGCGCGACGGAGCTGTGTGCTGCGCTCGAGCATGCGTCCGGTCCGCCGTTCAGCCATGCCCCGGCCGCGGGTCACATCACCCTTGATCCAGATCGCGCCGCGTGGCTTCATGCACCGTGCCTTGGGATGTGTGACCGGGCACCCGCTGCGTTGCTTATCGAGGCCGGTGCGACGCCGATGGAACGATCGATTGGCGGCCTGACCGCCGTGCGGGCGATCGAGCTGCTGAGTGGTGCGGATCCCGGCCCTGACGCCGCGGCGCAACCGCCGTTCAGCCAGCGAGGCCAGACTCATGAGTCCGGGTTTGCCCTGCTCGCTCGCGTCGGCGTAGTCGATCCGGAAAGCCTGGATGCATATCGGCAAGCCGGAGGTTACGCGGCGTTGGCGCGGGCTTTGGAGATGGGACCAGAGAGCGTAATCGCGGAGGTGAACGAATCACGGCTGGTGGGGAGAGGTGGGGCCGCGTTTCCGACGGCGCGAAAGTGGGAGACCGTACGCAGGCAGCCTGCCCAGCCGCACTATCTCGTCTGCAATGCCGACGAGTCAGAGCCCGGCACCTTCAAAGATCGAGTCCTTCTCACGGAAGACCCGTTCGCGATTGTCGAAGCGATGACCATCGCGGCACTCGCGACTGGATGCGAGAAAGGGTTCCTGTATCTGCGCGCCGAGTATCCTCTGGCGTTCAATCGTATGCAGCGCGCGGCGCACGCAGCCCGCGATGCGGGATTGCTGGGCGAAAGGATTCTCGGCAGCGGCCTGCAATTCGACATCGAGATCAGGCGCGGCGCCGGCGCGTACATTTGCGGTGAGGAAACGGCGATATTCGAATCCATCGAGGGCAAGCGTGGCGAACCCCGCAATAAGCCGCCGTTTCCCGTCACCCATGGACTTTTTGGAAAACCGACCATTGTCAACAATGTAGAGACGCTTGCCAACGTCTTGTCCATCGTCCTCCGGGGCGGCGCTGCGTTCGCGCGCACCGGCACGGCGCAGTCTACGGGGACGCGCCTGTTCTGCCTGAGTGGTCACGTGGGCGCGCCGGGTATTTACGAAGTGCCCATGGGTACCACGCTCGGCGCGCTGCTCGATCTCGCGGGCGGAGTTCGCGCTGGTGGCCGACTGACCGCGCTTCTGCTTGGCGGAGCGGCCGGTGCATTCGTGAGGCCGGACGAGCTCGGCCTCAAGTTGACGCACGAGGACACGCGCGCCGCGGGCGTAACCTTGGGGTCTGGCGTCGTCATGGCTTTCGACCAGACTGCTGACCTGAGGGACATCGTGCTCCGCATCGCGGCATTCTTCCGGGACGAGTCGTGTGGCCAGTGCGTTCCTTGCCGCGTCGGAACCGTGCGACAGGAGGAGGCGCTGCACCGCATCGCTTCGGGAAGGACGCGAGGCGGACTGGTTGCGGAGCTCGCCCTACTCGATGAGGTCGGTGCCGTCATGAAGGACGGCTCCATCTGCGGCCTCGGCCAGACGGCATACGCCGCCGTCGAGTCGGCCGTACATCGCTTGGGTCTCTACGGTCCCCCAGCGCAGGCCGCCCTATGACGCCGAACGCAGCCGCCCAGCTCGTACGCATCCGCCGTCCATCGCGCGAGCCGAAGGCGATGGTGGAACTCAGTATCGACGGAACTCCCGTGACCGTCGAGGCCGGAACGACCATTCTTGGCGCGTGCCGCAAGGCCGGGCTCGACATTCCGACGCTCTGCTTTCTGGACACGCTGCGACCGGTGAACGCTTGCCGGCTTTGCATGGTCGAGGTCGACGGCGCGCGCGTGCTGGTGCCGAGCTGCTCGCGTGCCGTCGAGCCGGAAATGAAGGTGCACACCAACTCCGCACGCGTACGGCACACGCGCAAGATGGTGCTCGAGTTGCTCGCTTCGTCGGTCGACCT